>JAOZIA010000024.1:0-300000 GCA_026014585.1 Candidatus Bathyarchaeota archaeon
ATGAATGGGATACAGAATCGAAATTAATCAGAGTTACCTGTTCGAGTTGTGGCTATAAAGTTACTTTGAAACCAATGCCTAAGAAACCTTAAAAATTGTAGAGTTTTTCTAAGCGGGTTTTTGCTTCTTTTTCTTCTTGGTCTTTTCTCTTTTTGAGTTCTGCATCCATTGGGATTATGTGATATTGTTTATCAGGTGGTTCTACATTGGCAAGAATCCACTGCTTTTCTGAATTTTTCAAACTTAACACCGTGCACAGGCTATAGCAGTATTTGCCGTTTTCCCACCAATGCTTATCCTCAATCTCCACAAATTCAAAGGTCGATTGCTTTGTCTGCACCGGTTTTACTTTCTTTTGGAAAGGATTAGGATTAAATAATTTGTGCTTAAAGACTTCTACGGGTTGTTTGGTTATAGGGTGAGGTATTGTTTTTGTGGGTGGTTTTTTTATTAATCGGCGATTTTCATAGTAGCAATCGTCCCATTTGTGGAAGCGAAAGCGTTTTTGGCTTGTTCCCGCGATGGTTGGCAAGTCGCTATTTTTCATTTTTTTATCCCAAACCTCAAGAACACGCTTCCAAGGAGTAATTTTTGGGAGTTCGTAGGGGTCATTTTTAGGTTGACGCATAGACCCGTAAATTTCTGCTATGTGATTGAAGGATTTTTTAAAGCCCTGATAAACCCATTGCCGACCATAACTCATGCGAATAACGGGCTGTTTAGCATAGTATTGTCCGACCATGTACATTGACAGACCGCGAGCGCTTGTTATGGGCACGTCTTTGATGTTGACTCGGGGCGAGTTCCATAGTTCATCCCACTGTTCTTGAAGCCACTTAAACGGGATTGGGGGTACGTTGTGGGCTTTTCTGAAAATAACGTGCAGTACCCCGCCACCCTCGGCAGTTTTCACCTTGAAATAGCGGAATTTGAATTTGAACATGGCAAAATCAAGCGGATATTTAACGGCTAATTTGTCTCCGTGTAGCTCATAGCCGTATATGACGGTGCCTTTTTTGTTGCGGTAGAACTCTTTGGCAGAGTAGTTTTTTCTGCAAAATTGCATGTACATTCTTTTTTGTAGGAAGCGTTCTATGCGCTTTCTTAGCACAATAAAGGCGTTATTGAGCATTTTAACTTTAGCAAAGCGGTTTTTGCGATTTGTTTTGTCGTAGCGGGTTGTTAGGGTCATAAAGGTTAGGCGTTCTTTTCGTGATGATGCCAGCTTCATACCACTGTGTAGGCGCATGTAGTGGCGTTTTTGTTTTTTAGTAAATCTGCCCTTCCGATAGTATTCTCCCGTGTCAACACAAAATAGTCTGCCGTTTGGAGCTACTATGTAGCGTTGATTATCGGGCATAAGGAAGGTTTCGGGTAATCCGACAGGTGCAGAATGGGTACTTTCCCACTTAATTGTCAATTTTTAGGCTAAAGAACGCTACTTTAAAGGAAAAAGGGAAGCTAATCGGTGAAGTAGTCACTTGTTTGAAGTTCAAACCCTGCTCTTGGCACCACACCATACTTTTGGCATAAGCTTAAGACAGGTTTCTTTTCTATTTTTAAGAATGTTATTTTCTATTGTGATGCAATAGTAGAGCAGACTGAAATTGGAGTCAGAGTCAGATTAATTGAACCTATGTGCAATTTTTTCGGCATTTTTGAAACCAAAAGACGTAACATACCCTAATTATAAACAAATAAATACTGTAAACGCTATAGAGCAATAGATAAGAGATGAGGGTTGGATTATTTGGCTTTGGCAGAGCAGGTAAAGCAGTTGCAACTGTTCTGCTGCAAAGTGAAGAAGTGTATCTTTGCTGGGTTATAAGAAAATCAAAAGGTCTACAGCATCGTTCAGTTTCAGAATTCCTAGGCATTAAAAAAGATGAAATGCTACAATGTGATGGACAAGGATTAATTTTTCCTAAAGACGAATGGACGCCCCAGCGGCTATTTGATGTACATCCCGTGGATGTTATAATCGATTTCTCCTCTTCAAACGCTATCTTAGCTTACGGTGAGGAAGCCGCTAAAAGAGGCATAGCCATCGTCACAGCAATATCGGCGTATCCCCCTGAAACCATTGCGTATCTAAAAAAATTGGCGTGTCAAACAAAAATCCTTTGGTCACCCAACATAACCATAGGCATCAACTTTTTGATGCTGGCAGGTAAAATCCTCAAAAACATTGCACCCTACACTGACATTGAGCTTATTGAAGAGCATTTCAAAAACAAAAAAGAGGTTTCAGGAACCGCCATAAAAATTTCAGAAACCCTTGCTTTGCCACCTGCTGACATCAAATCCGTAAGGGTAGGAGGAGTTGTGGGTCGCCACGAAATCATCTTTGGTTTTCCCTTCCAGACTGTGCGTTTAATTCATGAATCTATCCAGCGAGAAGCATTTGGTAACGGTGCATTGTTTGCTGCTAAGAATCTTGTCGATAAAAAGAAGGGTTTGTACTCCATGGAGAATCTGCTTATACCCTATTTCAACTTGGAATAGCCTCTTTTTTTCACCCTGACACTTTCTTGAATTATCGGCTGATTTGGATAGAAAAATATTTAACAATATGCTGTTTTCTAGCCTTGTTCTCAAATAATTCACTTCCAAGTGGGGGAGGACATGTTAGTATGATTGATAATCCAGACCGAGCAGTTATTCGTGGACTTAAAGATGTTGCCGCAGCAGAAACACGCATTAGTTACGTGGATTTCAACGGTGCACTTTACTATTTAGGCTACAACATTGATGATCTTGTTGGGAAAGTAACTTACGCAGAAGTGGCCTACTTGCTTTTGCACAAGGAACTACCCAACCGCCAAGAATTAAACAATTTCACAACTGAACTCGTTTCAAACATGATTCTCCCAAGCGCCGTTGTTGACAGTATAAAAGCCAGCCCAAAAAACTGTCACCCAATGGATATTTTACGTACTGAAGTTTCACATCTTGGCGAATTTGACTCTGACGGACAAAACCTCTCTGACACAGTCAACATGAAACGTGCAATGCGCCTAATCGCTCAAGTACCGGTTATAGTTGCCACAATTTACAGAAGCCGCCAAGGGCTTGAAACTCCTGAACCTGAAAAAGAGTTCAGCTTCACCAAAAACTATCTCTACCTCATCAGAGGCGAAGTCCCCGAAGAAAGCGAAACCAACGTTCTACACCGTTACATGACCCTACACATTGACCACGGCTTTAACGCTTCAACTTTTGCAGCTCGAGTAACCGCCAGCACAAACTCAGACATGTACTCTGCAGTAACCTCAGCTATTGGAACACTAAAAGGACCAATTCATGGAGGAGCAAGCGAGAAAGTCATGGAAATGCTAGATGATGTTAACCTCCAAGAAGAAGTAGACGAATATATTAGCGGCTTGTTGGCTGACCAGAAAAAGATTATGGGTTTTGGTCACCGAATATATCGTGCTCAAGACCCAAGAACCAAGCATTTACGGGGCATGGTTGAAGACCTATGTCATCGTCAACGCACACTGGGCTTGTATAATAAATGTGTACAAATCGAAAACATAGTATATAACCGCAAAAAAATCTATCCCAACGTAGACTTCTATGCAGCCGTAACCATGGACGCGTTGGGAGTATCTAAAGAGTTCTTCACACCTTTTTTTGCTTCCAGCAGAATTACTGGCTGGGTATCTCACATTATTGAGCAATATGAGGATGCGGTTCTGCTACGTCCAGATGCCAAGTATGCGGGTCAATTTAACCGAGAATTTATCCCAATCGAAAACCGCTAAACCCAATTTTTTATGCTAAAATAATTTTTTCCTTTTCATGCAAAATTTTTTGTTTCCCCTTTTTATTCGAAAAACATATCTACCCACCTATACTTCTAGAAAATAGACACTCTTGGCATTGTTAATTTGTTTAAGAGGCGAGTGAGGATTGACAAAAAAAATTGTGATCCTGATTGTAATTGCACTGTGCATAGTTTTGTTATCATCCTTTGTGCTGGCCAGCTATCTTGCACCGAACCCGAAAAAGACTCTTAAAACAGACTTCAATGTCGGCGTCATGTACTGCGGAGATACCATTGAAGGCGCCAAACTTATGATAGACAGAGTGAAAGGCTACATGAACCTGTTTTTACAGAGCAATTCGCAGGTTGCTTTCAATGAAACGGCGCTGACGGAGGTTTGTGATTACGCAACAGATGCAGGGTTAAACTTCATTGTTAACTTGGGCACGGCAACATATTTGACAAACACTTCTACTTTGCCTAAATGGACTTGGCAGTATGACTGGTTGGATATGGCTAAGGAACGCTGGGGTACCAAGTTTTTAGGTGTTTACTATTATGATGAGCCAGGCGGCATTCACACCGACGCAGGATGGGTTGAAAACGCGTCCAGCAGTGACATTTTGGATTATCATACAACCTCCGAGTTTTACCGTTGGGTAATAATGAATGACGCGGGAATTCAGGCATTGCATGCACGCAACATCACCGTTTTTACTTCGGATTACGCTCTTTACTGGTTTGATTATCAGGCAGGCTACGACGTAATTCTGGGAGAGTTTGGCGCGAATTGCAGTTGTGCGCAGACAACCGCGATGGTACGGGGAGCAGCAGACATGCAAGGCAAAGATTGGGGTATCACGATAACTTGGAATTATGATAACCCACCATATCTTGAAGGCGCCGAGGAAATGTACAGTCACCTACTAACCGCTTACGAAACAGGTGCAAAATATGCGTTAATCTTTGATTATCCAACATACCCTGAGGATAACCCTTATGGAGTTTTAACTGATGAACACTTTAATGCGTTGGAGCGGTTCTGGAATGACATCACGGATATGTCATCTGAATCATTTGGGGTAATCAAAGCTGATGTAGCTCTTGTTTTGCCAACTGATTATGGTTGGGGTATGAGGCACCCACATGATAAAATATGGGGTGCGTGGGGTCCAGATGAGCTGTCTCCTGTCATTTGGGACATTTCGCGGGTGTTACTTGCGCATTATGGTTACAGCTTGGACATAATTTATGATGACAGCGCGTACCCCATAGGTAACCAGTACCAGCAGGTTTACTATTGGAACCAGACCTATCCCTGATGAATGCTGGAAACTATATTAGCTAAAACAGTTTTTTCTTAGGGTATGGAGAGCTAAAAGATGGAACTTCAAGAATGCATTACAAAAAGAAGAAGCATAAGAGCCTTCACCGAAGAAGCTGTGCCAAAAGAGCTAATTGATACAGTTTTGGAAGCGGGCATTTGGGCTCCTACAGGCATGCACCGTGAACCTTGGCGGTTTGTAGTTATCGAAAACAAGAAATTAATCAAGTACGTTTCCGATGAAACAAAACAACTTGTCCAAAAATACATGCCACCCTTAGCCACGCAGTTCTCCACAGACCTTGACGTAGTGTGCTACAACGCGCCAGTCCTCATAATGATTTGCACAGAAAAAGACCCCCAATGGAAAGACGTAAACCTTCTCGACTGTGTTTTAGCATCACAAAACATGTTCCTAAAAGCGCATGAACTGGGCTTAGGAACCTGCTACATGGGCTTTGTAAACCTAATCAACAGCAAACCCGAAATCCTACGCAAACTTGGGATTTCAGAAAACTATG
This sequence comes from Candidatus Bathyarchaeota archaeon, assembly GCA_026014585.1. Lineage (NCBI taxonomy): Archaea > Thermoproteati > Candidatus Bathyarchaeota > Candidatus Bathyarchaeota archaeon. Next base: position 5,615 of record JAOZIA010000024.1, read on the forward strand.
ACATGATGGTGCCGTTTGTGCTGGGTTATCCTAAGAATCCTTTGGGCACAGGAAAAAGAAAAAAGCCTGTAATTTTAAACTGGGAAAAATAAACGCCATTTTTTTAGGCGTATTCCCTAAAAGTGTGACCACACTTGGTGCAACGCATAAACTGCGTGGATGCTTCATCTCCTCCGCGGGTTTGCACTTGCCACACGTAGACTTCGTTGTTTCCGCATTTTTCGCATTTCATTTTGATTGTTTGCATGGTGCTGATTTTCTGGTCTTCTTCTGTAATGACTGTGAGGGTTTCTTGCACTTTAGGCTGGAAAACCTTTGTTACTTTTAGTTCATCCTTTTTGTCTGCAGCCTGTTTGATGTAGCCGCACTTATAGCAGGACAAAACTGTGCCATCTCGGGTTCTTTTGGGCGAAAGAAAACAACCGCAGGTTGGACAAAATTCCATTCTAAAACCTCTGTACTATTGAATAACCCAAAGGTAATATCAGCATTCGATATAAGGATTTTTTTGCAGAAAAACAATGAATCAGGCAATCATGAAAGAACTGGTTTATAGAACATGAAAGTAAATATGCAAGCCTGTTTTAGGGCTTAGAGATGACAATAATGAGCACCCCCAATGAATGGCAAACTGTACAACACGCCCTGTCCTACCTGTCAAGAGCCGATAAGCTCCCTCACCGAACAGAAGGCGAAGCAGTACTACTTCAACAAATCCCAACAGGTGCTAAGCGGATTCTGGATTTAGGCACAGGTGATGGGCGACTCCTTGCTCTGGTGAAAACTGCGTGTCCAACTGTTGAAGGGGTAGCGCTTGATTTTTCTGAACCCATGTTAACCGAGGCAAAGAAAAGATTTGCTCAGGACACGAAAATCACATACTTCAATCATGATATGTCCAATCCCCTTCCAAGCGGGAAACTTGGCTGCTTTGACATGGTGGTTTCCAGCCTTGCAATTCACCATTTAACACACCAAAGAAAAAAGCAGCTTTATCAGGAAATATTCGACCTGCTGAACCCCAAAGGAACCTTCTGCAATCTAGAACATGTATCCTCACCAACACAAAACATTCATTTACAGTTCCTGCAAGCCATAGCCATTAAACCTGAAGATGAAGACCCCTCAAACAAACTGCTGGACATGCAAACACAACTTGAATGGCTAAAGCAAATAGGATTTGAAGATGTGGATTGCCACTGGAAATGGATGGAAGTAGCTCTGCTTTGCGGCGTTAAACCCTAAGAGTTTTGGATTTTTTGCAGCCAGTTCCTACAGCGTTGCTCGGTTAAGCCTGTGCCTGACTCCGCGTCGAGTCGTTTGCTGATTTTTCCGTTTTCAAAGTAAATCAGGGTTGGCACGGCTTCAACATTGTAGGTCACCCACATAGGATTATCGAAATCGTCAATGTTAACGTGGATTATGTGCTCAAAGCCGTAGTCGTTAAGGGTTTTGTCTGTGGTTGCAAGAAAGTTTCTGCAGTAGTGGCACCATGAAGCGTAGAAAAGCGCCAGAACCTTTGGATTTTCCTTTAATTGTTCATCCAATTGTTTCTGAGAATCTATCTGAATCAAAATTTTCACCTTAAAATACCCAATTGCGTTCTTCTTAAACTTAGTGTTCCGCAACAGTTCCCTAAAGAAGAAGGGGGATATTGGAAAATGTTGATAAACAAGCAAAACCAAATATGTGGCAAATTCGGTTGAGGAAAAATGGATAAGGCAGACAAAACCGTCATATTTGCCGTAGTTATACTGGTTTCAATTTGCGGCGCCATTATTATTTCAGGGTTACACTCAACCGTTGCCCCTTCAGATTACGTTTTGAAAGGTAACTTTACTGTTGCGTCCACTGAAAAGTACTCTGGCGGAACAACATACGTTGTTGTTTGGCATGGCGCAAACGCAACCTGTCAAGTGAACACTAACTTCTCATATACCTATCAGGAATTTCAAGTGTTTGAGGGCAAAAACTTTACAATACCTGTGACTGAGCCAATGCACCTCTACGAAAACTTTACTAAACTGTTAACGCTTTACCCATAGAAGAGATAATTATGCGAGAGCGGCACTACCTAGTTTTTACAATGATTTTTATGGTTATAACTTTGGGCGCAGTCTTATTCCTTAGTCTCAATGATTTAAACACTAAAGTCTATACCCGTCACGTTACCATCGAATCCAAATTCATGGAGAACGGCAATTACATGGTAAACTGTACAGACACAACCTTTGAAATACAAAACAGCAACGCAACCATCAACGAAAACCTGTATAATTCAATAATAGAAAACAAAACCTACACACTAAAACTCTCCTTTGACATCAAAAACAACATCTGGAACATACTAGAAGCAACACCAGCCACACCCTAACCATCTTTTAAGCAAACCAATTGTGGACAATTGCAGGTTTCCAAAGTAACAATCTAATACTTTAACACTGAATAAGTAGCAGTGAAGAACTTGGGTAAACCCTACAGACGCGGCTATGCAGTTGCAGTACTGCTGGGCATAGAACAAAACAGTGCAGCCACATGGAAAATTTTCAGCAACGTCGCCAAACCAGACAAAATCATCACCCTAACTGGCGAGCGCAAAGACCAAAAAGCACTCTACAACTTCCACGAAACTCTAATCAACGCACTACGCCCCAGCATCAAAGAAGGCACAAAAAGCATCGTAATCGCGGCGCCATCCAAAACCAGTTTTGCTCAAGACTTTCTTGGTCATGCCCGTTCGCATCATTCATGGCTATTCTCTGGAGAAGGCAAAGCAACGTTTTCTCAAATTACTGGTTCAGCTGTTACGCCGCCTCAGGTAGCAGCAATAACCCGAACAGCCCAGTTCAAAGAATTAATTGAGCAAACCACAATAACAGAAACCGAAAACCTGCAAAGCATAATAGAAAGGCGGTTGGGTACAATGGACAATTACGTCCTGTTCTCGCTACAAGAAGCAGAAAACGCCATATTCAACCCGCAAACCGTAGGCAAACCCAGCCCCGAGTACCTGCTGCTCACCAACAATTACCTTAAGGGCAGTCGCCAAAAAAACCGTGTGCACAGGCTCATGCAAATAGCCCAAAACAAGCAGATTAAAACTCGCGTCGTCAATGAAGACTCAGCCGCAGGTGCCCGCATAAATCAGCTCGGCGGCATCATTTGCCTTTTAAAGTAACCGCTCAAATTTCAAGTCGGCAACTGAGATTTTTCCTTCATGCAAAGCTGTAGCCAACAAAACCCCGCTGGCACCCAAATTTTCCAGTTCAACCAAATCCTCTATGGTTCTTATGCCGCCGCCGACATAAACGCTGGAACGTGTTTGTTCAATGATTTTTTTTAGGAAAACAGTATCGACACCTTCGTTGCTGCCTACCCGCGTCAAATCAAGCACAATAAATTCACTGATGCCCATGCCCTCAAAATCCGAAAGCAACGCCTGTGGGTCTTGTTTTTCGTTTAAACCCAAAATTGCCCCGTTTTTCATGTCTAAACTCACTACCACATTATTACGTCCCACTTCCCAAATTATTTCAGAAACAAAGTCTTTATGGGTCAGGGTTTCAGTTCCAACTATAATTTTGGAGACACCACAATTCAGCAGTTTCTGGGCGGCATCCAAAGTGGTAACTCCTGCATCAACCATCAGCTTGAGTCCTGTTTTCTGTACAATCTCGCTAAAAAGCGGGTAATTTGCAGTTTGATGTAAAATAGCGTCTAAATCTGCAACGTATAGCTCCCTAAAGCCTAAGCTCCTGAACACACAAGCAACCTCTAAGGGGTCTGCGGTTTTGCACAAGACACTTTTGAGCGGCTGGTACTCTTTACGGTTTCCACGTACTGCATGAACTGCAACGCCGTTTAGTATGTCAATAACGGGAATGATTTTCAAGCAGATATCACACTGAAAAATAGTTTTTGCTGATACAAAAACTTACCCTGTTCAGAGCAACATTTTCTATTTGCACCTATTCGAGTAAAGAAAAGGGTCGGGTGTTTAAGAGGGAAGTTGCTAACATTTTCAGTCTTAGGTCATGAACCTCTTTACGACCTCATAGAGCACACTGGTTCCAAAGACAAGGTTATCGACGGTTATGCGCTCATCAATGCCGTGCATACGTTTTTCCAGTTTATCTTGAGGCTCATCAGGAATCATAGGGTGAAAACCGTAACATACGCTACCAGCTTCCCTGAAATATCTAGAATCCGTACCGCCTGTCATCATCATCGGCGTAACTCCACAGTTTGGCTCCAAATCTTTTAGCACAGAAACTATGGCGTCATAGAGTGGTGTTTGCAGGGATGATTCAGAACCGTCATGCATCTGAAGAATCTCAAAAGACAACTTATCCAAACCGACATCAACCAGCAAACTCTTAAACAGCGCCAAAGTCTCATCTACGCTCTGACCAGGCAAAACGCGACAGTCAAAAACGGCTTCGCACTCTGAAGGAATAATGTTTGCTTTCACTCCGCCATGAACGATTGTTGGTGCAAGAGTCATTTTGATTCTAGGCTTAATTTCATGCGCCAACATTTCGCCTTGAGCTTCTAACTCATCAAGCACAGCTTCGCTTTCTTCAGGATTTGCCTGCATTTTAGCGAAGGGCTCGGATAATTGCTCATTGAATTTAGCGATTACCTCAAGGTACTGCTTAAGGGTTGGCACAAATTCAATTTTAGCACGATAACTGCTTAAAATTGAAATCACCTTATTCATGCGCAATACAGCATTGTCAGCCATGTTGGGCATGGAACCGTGACCGGGAACCCCTTTGGCTTTGATTTTGAACCATAAAATTCCCTTTTCAGCAGTTTGCACAGGAAACACATTACCCTTTTTTGTAGGAACCGCCAAGCCGCCACCCTCATTAATAACATATGGCGCCCAGACTTTCTCGCGGAAATTACGCAGCAAATACCCTGCACCTGCTTCTCCGCCGCATTCCTCATCCGCGGTTGCAGCCAGCATAACATCTCCTTTGAGGGGCACATTGTTACGTTTTAAAAGTTTAAGTGTCATAAGCTCGATTGCGGTCATGCCTTTCATGTCGTAGGCGCCGCGTCCCCAAACGTAGCCGTCTTTGACTTTGCCTTCAAATGGGGGAACACTCCACTCAGCAGGATTAGCAGCTACCACATCGATGTGAGATAGTAGAAGTAGATTGGGTTTTTGTCCTGAACCAGCGAGCCTTGTGATTAGGCTGCCTCGTGTTGGGGCAGATTCAATAATTTCGCATTGTATGCCATCTTCTTGCAAGGTTTGGGCTATGAATTTTGCAGCTGCAATTTCGTTCCCTGGCGGGTTTGTTGTGTTTATTTTGATTAGATTGCTTAGGAGTGTGGTGATTTCTTTTTCAGTTTCTTTAAGTAGTTTTATTGCCAATTTGGGATTACCTTTAATAGGTAGTTAATTGTGTGTTTTTCTGATAAGGTTATCTGAATGCTAACTCTTATGGGTTGACGCCGTTTTTTTACATTTTTTAACATTAGATTTATATATTGCAAAAAAATGCATATTATTCAAGATGAAGTATCATGAAGGGTTTAAAACCAATAGATTATAAGTTGCTATTTGAATTGATGAAAGATTCGCATAGAAGCGATAGGCAACTTGCAAGAGCAATCGGTGTATCACAGCCAACCGTAACTCGGCGCCGTGCACTGCTAGAAAAGAACTACATTGAAGGCTACACCGTCATACCCAAACTAGGACAAATCGGTTTTGAAATGGCGGCATTCAACTTCATAAAAAGCAAAGCCAAACTGACAACAAACAAAGACAAAGAAGAAGCCCAAAAGAAACTAAAAGAATGGTACCTAAAGCAACCAAACGTTATCATGGTTTCTGAAGGAACAGGTATGGGCTGGGACGCGATGGTTATATCGCTACACGAGAACTTTTCAAGTTACTCAGAATTCATCCGAACCCAAAATGCCGAATTAGCTGATTGGGTAGTTGAAAGCCAAACCTTTAATGTTGACCTTAAAACTGGAATTGTTCTAAAATCATTCCACCTAAAATATTTGGCATCATTAAAAGCAGGTAAAAACTAAACCATTCCTTTTCTTTTAGTTAATTCACCAATACCTTTTTTTAAGAAACCGCTCTATCAGCAACTTAGACCTTCTTTAGCGCATTGCACATAAAAACAACCCACTCAGGTTCCACTATAAATAGGAAACCTCAACAATGCAACAAGACCCCCAAGACCCAAAAGCTTCACCCCAGCCTCATGCTCACTACTAACCACAGAAATAGCCGCATTACGCTTCTCCACATCATGCATAAGCGTCTCAAGTTTCAGCCGTGTCTCATCAGGAGCATCCCGTAAGGTAATATCAGTAACAATTAAACGTTCAACCGCACCCATCATAACCGCGTTCTCCACAGCCTCAAACCCATACACAACCGTACCCTCACTCTTACCAAGGCGCTTCATGGCTTCCTCAACAACTTGGGTTTCCTCTACAATCCGAAGCTGATTCGCAGCCTTCAAAAGCACGCCTGAACGAAGAGCCTCATAAATCCCCGCGGGTCCGCCATTATTGACGCTTTTGATGTCAACAACAGATTTGCCTATTTCTCGGGCTTCTTCGGATAGGTAACTGGCAAAGTCAGTCTTTACGTAGCCGACGCCGACAATCACGATTGGGCTGTGGGTTTGCTGCCAAAGCTGATTTAGGCTGGTTTGAACGCGTTTGAAATAGCCCTTTGTGGCTTCAACACGTTTATCAGCATCGTTTTTCCCTGGAAGTTTGATGCGTTCTTCAACTTTTATTTCCACGCCATACTGCTTAGTTTCCGCAACCGCAAAACCCTCATCATCAATACTAAGAATAAGCAGAGGTTTTTCGGCTTCGCTGGCTCTCTGCAACCTATCCAGCAAATGTTTTGACCACTCTTTTTTCACGATGGTAACAGGCTGATTAAGCGCAATGCTAATCGTATGATGTGCGCCTGTTGGAATAATTTCTGGAGCATGACAAATCAAGCCGTGAACCCGCAGTTTCCCAAGAAACTTATCCCAACTCACCGACTCCACCGTTACCCCCATAAAAGCAGAAACTCGTTCAGCGCTTTTTGGTCTTGAGCATTCGGTGTCGGATTTTATGGCTCTGGAGGTGTAAGCGTAAACCTCATCACCCTTGTAAATTACGTTGTATAGGTGCCATAGGTCGTCTTGTGTGTCTGGGACCACTTTTAGGAAGCCTTGCCGCAGGTTTTTTTCAATTATTTTCACGGGGTTGCATCTCTGCAGTTAGTTTGTGTTTGGGCAGATAAAAATACGCCGATACAAAACCAAGCTGAAAAAGGATTTTTTAGCCTAAATTTTAAATGCGTTCATTACGCTATCAAAGGAAGTAACAACAAATAGCAACAAGGTAATATTCATGAGTAGTGAACAATCAGTCCTCAAAAAAAACACATCAAGCTTTAGCGCCCAAAAAATAGTAGGAGTAATCTCAGACACCCATGTACCATCAAGAGCAAGAGGACTACCCAAACAAGTTTTTGAAATATTTGAAAAAGCAGACTACATAATCCACGCTGGCGACATAGTAGAGCTTGCAGTGGTCGATGAACTGGAGCAGTTAGCGCCTGTTTTGGCTGTTTATGGAAACATGGATGGTCCAAGCGTTAGTGGCGCGTTGCCTAAGATGAGTTCGCTTAAGGTGTTTGGCTGGAAAATTGGGGTTATGCATGACCCCAGCACCGCGTTTGGAATGAACAAGATGCGGGAAATTGCCAAGCAGAACAGCTTTGACGTTTTTGTGTATGGGCACACGCATGTTGCCAATATTAAATGGGAAAACAAAATGCTATACATTAATCCGGGGAGCCCAACGGATTCGCCTTCTTTTGCTAAGCCATCGGTTGCTTTGCTTAGGGTTTCTGAGGGCAGTATTGAACCGGAAATAGTTCATTTTGAACATTAAAGATAGGATGGGCATTGGCACAGGCTACAAACTGGTTAAACCCCTAATCTTATGTTTTCGGAGAAATCCCCTTTAAGAGCAGACTTTCTCTCTTTCTAAAAGAGTGAGCTGTGACGCCGACTAATTTTAACGCCTAAAAACACAGTTACCGCCATAGCAAAAAGGAAAACAATTATTGGCAATAAGCTGTGCTCTGGAAACTTGGGAACAGATTCGGGAGAACCCATTGGGTCGTCCTCTATGATAGTGGGCGTTTGTGTTGGAGTTGAAGTTGAGGTTGGGGTCGGAGTTGATGTTGTTTTTGCTTTTCCGCCCCCTCCACCTCCTCCGCCACTGTTGGAGTTTTCGTTTTGCTTGGTTTCTGTGGGTTGAGGTGTTGGTGTGAGGGTTATTGTGAAGGTTAAACGTGCGTTTGAATCTGCCACAGTAATATTATGGGTGACTCCGGTGGGGGCTGAAGGAATAAGCGCAGTTCCCACAAAGCTTCCTGAGCTATCTGCTACGGCGGTGCCGATAGAAGCTGCGTTATCCCAAAAAAAAGACACAGGTCCCGGATGGAACCATTTGCCAGAAACGCTGATGCTTTGTCCTGCTTGTGCAGTGACGTTAGAGACAAAAACCGTGTTGCCCCCAATAAGCCCTGATGCAGTGTAGTTGCTTACGCATGTTAATCCTCTATGCATCTGGCTGAAAGGCGTGGTGGTTATGCAGGTTAAACCGTTGCTGACGTACTGCACTCGAAAAGCAATGTTAACTGAAAACTCGGGGTTGTCGCCTGCGGGGTTAACCTGCAATAGGTCTGCCACATTTAAAGGGTAGGTGAAATCATTTGTTAATGTTGTTATCGTTCCTATTGGCTCCCACACGTCTGTGAGGGGATTAAGATACGACAGCATCAACTGCGCGTTAGACGCAAAATTTACCCCAAAAAGAGTAACGGGGCAGGATGCTGCTCCATATGTTGGGGAAACTGTCAGCGTCGGCATCGCAGTGGAGTAATACGTTGACAGGTAAATGTGCTTACCCAGAACTGTTTGCATTGGCACAGCCGCAGACACAGTGTTTGCAACCGAGAAAAATGACACTGACCCAGCAGTCCCCGATTCGTAAATATCCAAAAAGAATTGCTGATTGTAAAAGTTTGGCATGTAACTTTTGAACTCTGATATGTCCAAAACCACATTATTGTCTCCGATAGGCAAAGAGCCGCCCATGATGAACTCGTTGAAACTTTTTAAGGCGATAGGCGCGGAAGGGTTGCCTAAGCCGACAGAGATTGCGCAGGCGCTTCTTGCATGGTTAATCTGGAATTTAGCCAGCAAACTAGGCTGGTAGTTCACATTATCACAGTAGAACATACATGCGCTGCCAAGGCTTACTCTTTGCTTCATTGCCTCGTAGGAAATCCAGTAGCATCCGTCTGGAACTTTTTCCCAGACGCCTATCCCCCACGTGTTCGCAATTTTAAACGCGCCATAATGAGTTACTCCACCCTCAAGATACGCTACACCATCATCATATCCAACTATGGTGGCTGCGTGATTAACGACGGGGTTAACGTAATTGTCAAGGGTTAAAACGTCATTGCTGGTCAACAGAGAAGCAGTGCTGTTTCGCAGCTTGTAAGCGTCCATAGCGATGATGGCAAGGTTGCCTGAGGCAAGCAAATCTTTAACGTTGCCTAAGCCCGCGTCTGTGTTGAGGTTTATGTATTGGTAGCCGCCGCTTCCACGGTTCAATGGTGCCTCCGCCCAAGCTGCTTCAGAAGGCCAAGTTAGAAAGTCTTCCTGATTATACGGCATACTAGCCCATGAGCACTCGCCAATTGAGCAGACCAGTTGAATGGCGGTTTGGAAATTAGAGCCGCCGTCTACACCATTATTAACGAGGTTATAAATGAATGCAGGAGACATAATTTTATCCTGATACTCAGGGGTTGGATATCCAGGTATGCCGCCTTCCATTTTCGCCGATGAAACTGCCCATCCGTGCTCTTTGGCTTCTTGGAAAGTTTTAACGTAGTAGCCCGTTGCCCAGCCCACGCAGGATGCTTGTTGGCCTTGGTTTCCAATAGGCGGGAAATATGGGGAGGTTGACCAGTCCACGCTTGCAGGTGATGCTCCCGCTGTTTTGTCCACGATGTAGGCGTTTTGGGCGATGTCGCTCCATTGCTGCTCTGTGGGTGGGCTCAGTCCCGTGCCGTATCCGCTGATGATTTGGCTGTAGTTTTTGCCCGGTTCGTATGTGCCGATGCTGATTTTTAGCTGCGCAAGCTCGCTTGGGGTAATCTTGTGAGTTTTAACTTGCGCTGTGTCCTCCGTGTTGAGGGGCTGGTTTGGGGGTTGTTTAGGTGAAACTTGAACATTAAAGCATACAAGAACAATCAAACAAATCAAGCAAAACGCTAAGCCAGCATGAACTGCTTTAATTGTTTCTTCCTCCTAAAATTTGCCCTACTTCAAAGAGGCTTTTGAAAAAACCCGTGGGCTCCAAAGAGCCAGTCTTTTTCCAGCTAAAACATGAACCAGTGAAGTATTAAATAATTAGTGATGGACAAAAGTTACAACAACCCAAAAATACTGCGCCAACAAAAAGGTTCCCTATGCAACGCTCATACTCACGCTTACTTGGCGTCATCGGAAAACCCAACACAGGCAAATCCACATTTTTTAGCGCCGCCACACTTGCCGCAGCAGAAACGGCAAATTACCCCTTCACCACCATCAAACCCAACCGCGGCGTCGGCTACGTCCGAACCAAATGCGTTCATGAAGAATTTAACGTCCAAGATAATCCCCGCAACAGCCTCTGCCTTGACGGAGCCCGATTGGTTCCTGTGGAAATTATTGATGTTGCAGGTATCGTGCCGGGCGCGTGGGAAGGTAAAGGATTGGGGAATCAGTTTTTGGATGAGATTCGCAGGGCGGATGCGTTGATTCATATTGTGGATGCTTCGGGTGGCACGGATTGTGAGGGAAAAAGCTGCAAGCTTGGCGAGCATGACCCCGTAGAGGATGTGCAGTTTTTGGAGCGGGAAATCACCATGTGGATGGTCACGATTCTCAAGAAGGACTGGGACAAAATCGCCCGCACCGCCGAAGCCGACAAGAAGGGCATCACACACCACTTAGAGGACCGATTAAATGGGCTCAGCATCAAACGTGTCTACGTTGGCGAAGCCGTCCGAAAAGCTGGGCTTAACATGGATAAGCCCGCGACTTGGACGGATGAGGATTTTTACCGCTTCGTGGACAACCTGCGCAGAATTTCCAAGCCCATGCTGATTGTTGCTAACAAGATTGATTTGCCCTCGGCTAAGGACAACGTTGAGCGACTTAGAAAGCTGGATTACATGGTTGTTCCCTGCTCTGCTGAGGCAGAACTGGCACTAAGGCGCGCGGCGGAGAGGGGCTTGATTGAGTACCGCCCAGGCGATGCTGATTTTAAAATTGTGCAGCCTGAGAAGCTCTCGGCGGGGCAAATTAAGGGATTAGAGTCAATTCGCGAAAAAATCATGCAGACCAACGGCTCCACGGGCGTGCAAGAAGCCATAAACACCGCGTACCTCAAACTGCTGGACATGATAACTGTGTACCCCGTTGAAGACGCCGAGCACCTAACTGACCACAACGGACGCGTCCTACCCGACGCTTACCTTGTCCCCAACGGCACCACCGCCCACCAATTCGCCTACATCATCCACACCGAACTCGGCAACAGCTTCCTATACGCCATAAACGCACGAGACAAACGCAGAATAGGAGAAGACACCACCCTAAAAGACAAAGACGTAATCAGCATCATAAGCACACAAAAAAGAACATAATTCACATCAAAAATTAAACTCACCCAAATTTGTGGGCGTCTATTGTAATAATTACTCACTCAGAAGGAGTTTGACTTATATCCAATAGACAATTATTTTCTCTAAAATAAATAGCAGATTTTGAAGTGGACAGAATGATTACTGAGGAACAGGTGGCTTCAAAAGTCTCGGAATTGCTGATTACACTTGATCACATCAAAAAGTACAATGCAATAGCCACTTCATTGAAAAAATTCATCATTATCGTCGGCAGTTCAATAGCCTTCTTTTTGGCGATTCTTACTGTGTTTGAAATTTACGAGTTAGAACATATTCTCACCAGTACAATGTTTTTTGTTGTAGCCTTCTTGATGTTGTTGATCCCACTGGCTGGACTTACCTGTGGTGTACTATACATACAAAAGCAAGTCAACGCTGTTAAAGAGGGTGAATGGCAGCCTGAAATTTCTAAAGGCTTTTCCTCCACCCTGAAATTATTGGTTGATATGGATTGGGAAAAGACCCTTGAAGACATCGCTATCGCAAGACTTGGTTACACAATTTACAGTCTCCTTAAGGCGGGAACCTATATGGTTGTCTCACTGGCTGCCTTTGAGCTTGCATGGAATAGCTTAACCCTGATAATTCTACATGAGTTGGTGCCGATTGGAGCCCTATTTTGGGGTTTTATCGCTATCTTAGTAGTAGCATTCGCGCTTGGTGATGACCTCTTGAAGCGTTACAGGGAATTGCGTGCTTTGGATATGTTGGTTTGGGAGTTGCGGTGGTTTAGCGTTGAGTTCGGGAGAGCAGAGTTCCAAGCTTGACCTCTACGTCATCGCCCGAATCATTGAGGCGCTGAAAGAGAAAAAGAACCTCAACAGGACAACATTGGCCACCGTTACGGGGCTGTCGTATGATCGTTTAGTTAAGTATCTCACGTGGATGTCTGGCAAAGGGTTTGTCAAGTTAGATGATGAAGGGATTGTTTATCTAACAGCTGAAGGCAGCCAAGCTTATAATGAGCTTGTTCGTTGGATACTAAAATACATCGGACAATTAAGGTTCGGCAGACTTGGACCAAGAACATAAGCCTGCAAGGGTTCGCGCTTTGTTGAACTCCTTCTGAGTGAGCGTGCCTTTTATTTTATGCACATATGGAAATGACAGGCGTTTCCAAAGTGAAGAGTTCTCGCGCACTCAAATTAATGAGCGATAACAAAAAATCTTTAGCGGTTTGCTTGGCTTTTCTTGTCGCTTTTCTCTCTATCTTATTTCTTAGAGATCATTTGAGAGTATTGGACCTTTCAGTCAACACTTTGGTGCCCACAATACAGTCAGGTTGGGCAACAACCATAGCCATTGGAATCTCTTATGCCTTTGACACTTACAGTTTACTTGTTGTGAGTTTAGCTATTGCAAGTTACCTCTTCTACAAGAACTATAGGCTTCAAAGTCTCTTACTGCTAGGCGCTATGGGCGGCGATGCCTTACTTGTTGTTGGCTTTAAAACATTGGTTCAATCGCCCCGACCTACAAACATGGTGATTTTTGATATGGGTTATTCTTTTCCAAGTGGTCATACTGTCGGGGGCATTGTCTTCTGCGGTTTACTTGCCTACTTTGCTTGGCAACATTGGCAAACCACTAGACCCCAAGCAGTGGTCATTGCTTTAGCCACCTTAATCGCTTCAGTGGTCGGCTTTGATAGAATTTACTTGAATGTTCATTGGTTTAGTGATGTTTTAGGTGGGTGTTTGCTGGGTATTTTCTGGCTTACCGTTTCTATCCTAATCTTTACGCTTCTAACCATTGATGGAAAACCGCCGTCAGAAAGGTTCAACAAAATATCCAGTATTCTTTTTTGTGTAGGTGTAATCGTTGCGGTAAGTTTGCTAATTTTACAGTTGTTCCCGCTTCATTTAGGGAGTTTTCCAGGGTTTGTAAATTTTGTAGTGATTACGTGTAAGGGTTGGATGGCAGTTTATGGACCCATTGGATTGTTTACCGCGATGATTATTTCTTCTGTGTTGTCGCCGATTCCAAATGAGGTTTTCTTAGCCTTCGCTGGAATGACAATGAATCCGCTTAGTGTTGCCTTCTTTGGAGCTTTAGGTTCAACTGTGGGTGCTGTAATCTGCTTCTACATCGCACGATTGGGCGGGCAACCTTTGGTAAAACGCTTTGTGAAAGAGAGCACTTTAGCACCTATGAACCAATGGTTTAACAAGTGGGGTTCTTGGGCAATCTTGCTTGGAAGACTTATTCCCTTAGTGCCATTTGATGCAGTCTCATATCTATCAGGTTTGACTAAGACTAAAGTTACCAAGTTCTCTGTGCTCACGTTTATCGGTGCGATACCAAGATGCCTGCTCTACGCGTACATCGGAGAATTAATTGCCGCATATAACTTGCCCTTTTTGATACTACTAGTGATTATTGTAGTGATTATACTTCTAATTTGGGAATACAGAAAAAGCGTTCTTGCTTAGTTTTTGTATTGGAAGGTGTAGTGTGTTTGTTGGTTGTTTTGGTGTTTTATAAAGCCCTTAAAGCCTGTTTGATTGAAGCATTGTTTGAATAGTTCGCGTTGCTGGCTGGGCGTCATGCCTGTTACGTTATACTGCTTGGCTTTTTGCTGGCTCACATGCGGTCTTCTCCTTTCATGGTTTGGGTTTTTGTTATTCGGATTAGGGTTTTGGGTTCTGTTAGGGTGGTTTTGCATTTTTGGCATGTTTCTGTTTTTATGGGCTGATACATGGGGATAAAGACTGCCACTTTTGTCTCTGGGCTTTTTTGTTCGACGAAGACTTTGTTTACTTCTATGCTGCTCCAGAAACCACAACTGGCACATTTTATCCTAAGCTTTATTTTCAGCCCTCCCAGCAAAAGTCTATCTTTTTTCGAGAATTGTTACTTTTTGGGTTTTCAGTAGCCAATCGCACTCGATGCTGTTGCTGATTTCTTTTTCAATTTGGCTGTTTGATGTTTCTTTGGCTTCTGGAACTAGGCTGATTGTGATTATGGCTATTTTGTTCATGATGGTCTGAGGGTGTTAATGCTTGTCCGCATACTTAAGGCTTCTGCTACTAAATTATGTACATAAATTATGCACTGGAAAGAAACTTGTGGGTAAACATTATGTACAAAGATAAGGCTACCAAAATGAAAAAAGGTACAGGAACATTCATAAACAGAAGAACACAAACAGGCAAAAAAACCTACGACAGATTCTTTTTCTACGTTCCCACTGAAGTCGCCAGAGACGGAACATTCCCGTTCAAAGAAAAAGACAAAGTGGAAATTGAAATCAAGGGCGAAACAGTGACAATAACAAAAGCCAAAAACAACATCTAAATCCTCTCACGTTTAGATACACGGAAACGAAACCGTTGCGTTTTTTGTTTGTTTGGGTGCGTTTTTCACCAACCTATTAGGCTCCAAATATTTGACATATGCAGATACCTTAGAGGGGAGAGGTAACAGGTAGTGTACGGGTTGTTTTTGCGTGCGTTTTTTGCAGCCTGCAACGAGGCAGAAATTAGCCAAACCGTATTTGTTTTTCTTTTGGGTTCTAAAACGTAAAACTGCAGAGTTACATCGCAAAACTTAAAACCCTCAACCCTCCGCTTTTTGTACAGATGTTGCCTTGAAGCTGCTGATAAGCCCCAAAAACGAGTCTGAAGCCCAAGAAGCCATTGCTGGAGGAGCAGACATCATCGACGTCAAAAACCCCCAGGAGGGACCTTTAGGCGCGAATTTTCCGTGGGTTATAAAATGCATAAAAGAATCCACGCCAAAACCTCTGGAAACCAGCTGCACCATCGGCGAAGCCCCCACTGTTCCCGCTTCCATGGCATTGGCGGCTTATGGCGCTGCATCGTTGGGCGTGGACTACGTAAAAGTTGGCTTATCAAACCTAAAAACCGCAGCTGAAGCTTCGGTTTACTTGGAAAAAATTGTGAAAGCCGCTAAACTTTGTAACCCCAACGTCAAAATAGTCGCCACCGGATACGCCGACTCAGAAAGGGCAAACTCCATTAATCCAGTGCTGGTTCCACAGGTAGCACAGGCGGCTGGCGCAGATGTTGCAATGTTGGACACGGCGGTTAAGGATGGCAAAAGCACATTTGACTTTTTATCCGTGGCACAGTTGGAGCAGTTTGTTAAGATTGCTCACGAGTTTGGTTTACAGGTTGCACTGGCGGGGTCTTTGAAAGCAGAGGACTTATGCAGAGTTAAGGCTTTGGGTGCTGATATTGTGGGCGTGCGGGGCGCGGCATGCACGGGGTGTGACCGCATAAAAGGCAGCATAAGCCGAAAGCAAGTTCAAGCTCTTTTAGAGATTGTCCAGGTGACGCCCTAATGCAGCAAAAGGGACAAAACCAAAACCGTGTCCTTGACGAATTAAAAATATTGCAAGCCCAAAACCAAACCTACACTGATGGCAAAATCCTATGCTCCATGTGCACCAAACCCTTACCCATAGCCAAAGAAGCCTACCAAATGTTTCTAGACTCAAACCTTGGCGACGCAGGACTTTTTCCTGGAAGCGCAGAACTGGAGAAACGTGCCGTAAAGCAGTTAGCATCTTTGCTTGGCGGCAAAGAAAGCACAGCAGGGTTTATTGTGAGTGGAGGAACCGAAGCAAATCTGATGGCGATGCTTGCGGCACGCTCAAAAAGCCACACAGATACACCAGAAATAATCCTACCCAAATCCGCACACTTCTCATTTACTAAAATCTGCAATGCCCTAAAAATCAAACCAGTCTACGCAGGTTTAGACAGACAATTCCGCGTTGACCCCCAAGCCGTGGATAAACTGGTCAGCAAAGACACTATCGCGGTTGTGGGCACTGCTGGAACTGTTGAGTTGGGCGCAGTTGACCCAATTGATGCACTCTCAGAGATTGCCCAAAAGTATGGGTTGTTTTTGCATGTTGACGCGGCGTTTGGCGGTTTAGTTTTGCCTTTTTTGGAGAATCCATCCCGTTTTGATTTTCAATTGTCTGGTGTACAATCCATCACTGTTGACCCCCACAAGATGGGGATGGCACCTGTCCCAGCCGGTGGAATCCTATTTAGAAACAAAAACGACATAGAGGCACTCAAAGTCGAAACACCCTACCTCACACAAAAATACAGCTACACGTTTACGGGCACACGTAGCGGCGCCTCAGCCGCGGCAGTATATGCAACCTTTGCAATGCTTGGAAGGGACGGTTACAGGAAAATTGTGGCGCAGTGTATGGAGAACACGGCGTTTTTGGCTGAAAAATTAGTGGCATTTGACTTTTGTTTAGTTGTTGAACCTACGTTAAACATTGTCGCGTTCCGAAGCAAAAACACTAAACAGTTGTTTGAGAACCTACAAAGAAAAGGCTGGCGTCTTTCATACGTGCCTCATTTGGACTGCATACGTATTGTTGTTATGCCTCATACACAGAAAGCGAACTTATCTGCTCTTCTACTTGAGTTGAAGCAAAATTTTTAAGAACTACTCCGCTTTTTCTTGGAGCAGGAGAATGAATGTGAAGACACTGATTTACGAATATGCTAGTGGTGGCGGAGCAAAACCTGTTTCATCTAACGTTTTATGTGAAGGCTTTGGTATGTTGCGTACTTTAGTGTCTGACCTTAAGTGTGCAGGGCATCAAGTTACGGTTTTACTGGATGATAACATATCCAAATTAAACCCGCCCATAAACGCCGACTTTGTTGTGCCTATGTACTCACCCGAGGAACCCCACAAGTTTCTTGCCGCTTTAGCAGCCATTAACAATTCTGTATATGTTGTGGCTCCGGAAACGAGACAAACCTTGCAGTCTCTTGTTAAAATAGTTGAAGAAACAGGAAAAACCGCATTTAACAGCACATCTGATGC
Source organism: Candidatus Bathyarchaeota archaeon (assembly GCA_026014585.1). Taxonomy (NCBI): domain Archaea; kingdom Thermoproteati; phylum Candidatus Bathyarchaeota; species Candidatus Bathyarchaeota archaeon. The sequence continues at coordinate 23,247 of JAOZIA010000024.1, forward strand.
AATAGGGAAAACCGCAAACAAAACAGCTCTAAATGATTACCTTAAAACACACGGGTTCCCAACACTTAAAACTCTAACCCTTAATGCAACAGACAGTTTAGAGAAAAACACGCAGGCAATTTCAGAGTTGAATTTTCCTGTCGTACTCAAACCACTAGATGACGTCAGTTGTGGGGGAATCTGCCTAATCAAAAACATCAGTCAAATTGAGGCAGCAATAAAAAAAACTAACGCAGACGTTTTCATTGCTCAGGAATACGTTAAGGGCGTAGATGCTAGCGTTAGCCTGATTTGTACTGGAAAAGATGCTTTGCCCATAAGCTTGAACCAGCAAGAGGTGATTTTGGCTACGCCTGAGGCTGATTCGAAGTATGAAGGTGGTCTTGTGCCATTTAATCATCCGCAAAAAGAGGTTGCGTTTAGGGTTGCGCGGGAAATTGCTGTTTTCTTTGGTTTTTGTGGGTATGTTGGGGTAGATTTTGTTTTGACTGATAAAGAGGTTTTTGCGGTTGATGTTAATCCGCGGTTGACAACCTCGTATGTGGGTTTAAGCGGGGTTGTTAATTTTAATGTTGCACAAGCAATAGTTGATGCAGTATTAAACGGTAAACTTCCCAGTGAGCCTGCCTTTAATGGGTATTTCTGTTTTTCCAAAGTAGAAACAGCAAATCCAAAAATTGAGGCCCTCAAAGAAATCTTCAAAATGCCCACAGTTGCTTCACCGCCGTTTCCAGATGCTTCAGGAAAAACTCATGCTCTAGTTTTTTGCAAGGCCTCTTCATTGGAGAAAGCCAAGTTAGGTGTGCAAGAAGCTAAAAAGGAACTCTTACGCATTATTGATAGGGGAAACTGATTTGGTATGTGTGCTTGGCTTAGATATTGGCGGTGCAAACACAAAAGCAGCCCTTATAACCGTAAATAAAGGTGAGCTGCAAAATGTTTCTGTTGTTAGTCAGTATTTTCCTGTTTGGAAAAACCCTGAAAAACTCGTAGATGTATTGTTAGAGCTTAAAGAGAAATTAGGCGGCGAACCTGAAGCAGTAGGCATAACAATGACTGCGGAACTATCAGACGCTTACCAAACCAAACGCGAAGGCATAACCCACATCTTCTCCTGCGTCCAAAACGCTTTCAAACCCCTGCCCGTTTACGTTTTAACCGTTGACACAGAAGTCCTATCCCCCGACATTGCCCTGCAAAATCCACTAAAGGTTGCCTCAGCAAATTGGGCAGCAACAGGTTGGCTGGTAGCACAAAAAATCAGAAACTGCGTTGTTGTTGATGTGGGCAGCACCAGCACAAGCATAATTCCCATTATTGGCGGCGTGGTTTCTGCGGTTGGCAAAACAGATTTAGAAAAACTTGTCTGTGGCGAACTGGTTTATACTGGCAGTATACGCACAAATATTGCTGCAATCGTGGGCAAAATCCCAACTAAGGCAGGTGTTGCCAAGGTGTCCTCGGAACTGTTTGCGCAAAGCGGGGATGTGCACTTGATTTTAGGCAACATAACGCCTCAGCAGTACACAGCTGACACGGCAGATGGCAGAGGCAAAACCGTACCTGAAGCCTTAGCACGGCTTGCAAGGATCGTGTGTGCTGACACAGACATGCTTTCAGAAAAAGAAATCATTGACATGGCGCATTTCATTTATCAACGACAAATTGTGCAGGTGTCTGAAGGCTTAGGCAGAGTTTACTCTCGGGTTAAAGCAGTTGCCGAAGGGGTGGTTCCTGTTGTGGTTACGGGGCTTGGGAAAGAATTTCTTGCCAAAGAAGCCACCAAAAAAATCTGTGCTGACCAAACCGTGAATTTGGGCGGTGTTTTGCAGGAAAACTTTACGCTGGCAACCCCTGCTGTGGCTGTGGCTTTGATGACTGCACAAAAAACTTTTGGAGGACAAAACTCATGGACATAACAGTGGTCAAAGTCGGCGGCAGCTTAGCAGAAAAACCCGAAAGCCTGCATGTCCTGTGCAAGAAACTGGGTGAGTTGTCCCTGAAGCAGAGTTTGGTTGTGGTTGGAGGAGGAGGCGAATTTGCTGATGTTGCTCGAACTCAGGATAAACGGTTTAATTTGTCAGCTTTTACGAGTCATCGCATGGCAATTTTAGGTATGGATGCTTACGGACTTTTGTTGGCTGATTTGACGCCTAACTCATGTATTGTGGACAGTTTTGAGGATGCAGAGCAGGTTTTGTCTGAGGGGAAACTGGCGGTTTTTCTGCCCTCATGCTTCATGTTTTCAGCTGATCCATTGGAGAACTCGTGGGATGCAACATCGGATGCCATAACCGCATGCATTGCGGAAAAACTTGAGGCAAAGAAAATTCTGCTTTTAACCGATGTTGACGGCATCTACAATGTTGACCCCAAAAAAAATAGGGATGCCAAACTAATCCAAAAAATAACCCCCAAAGAATTGCTGGCGCAAAATCAGCGATCCAGCGTAGACAAGATTCTGCCAAAACTGCTTTCACAATCCAAAATTCCCTGCTTCGTGCTCAACGGGCTCTACTCTGAACGTATCGAGGCTATTTTGAAGGGTCAAAAAACTATTTACACCTTAATAGGCGGTGTTAAAATTTAGCTTCAATAGCGGGGGTATTGCTTTTTTGTCTGTTTTTTGGATATGGATTTAGCGGTCATAAACAAGTTATATGGCTTTTGCTAATTGTGTGCTGTAAATGGAGGTTTGCATGTGAAACAAGATATAATATTGGACAAGGGAAGAAAAGAGCTAGAGGAAAAAATGTGCAGCATTTTCGGAGGCAAAATAAGCAAATTGCCGACAGAATTGCAAGAAATATTGATAGATGACATGGTCACCGCATTCGAAAATAGACTAAAAGTGTTAACCCGCACCAACCAATAAAGCACGCCTAAAAATGTCCTCATGGAAAAAATATGGATTTCAAATACATAAACCCTTTATATTAAAACGTGGAATTAACATAAAAAGGTCTTAGATATGCGACGATCAAAACTTGAAATGTACGTTGACATCCTCAAGGTGCTTGCACACCGTGGTCCCCTTAAATTGACCCACGTGATGTACAAGGCCAACGTAAACTGCAGTGTCCTCAAAGAATATTTGGACTTTCTGCTAAAGCAAGGTCTGATTGAAGAGAGGATTGTTGACAAAACACGCGTTGTCTACGCTATTACGCAGCACGGCATAAAAGTTCTTAAGTCATTTAGGGAACTTGAACAAGTTCTTCCAATTGTTGAAGAGTCTCGAAATCAAGTTTTTATTCCCTAACCTTTCTCCTCCTAAATTTTAAGAAACTATTGGTTTATGCAGTCTTTATTATTACGTTTTCTATTTTTTGTTCTTAACAATATGGATCATAGTGTCGTAATACTTAATAAACACCTTTTTGAACTGTATATGTGATAAACACAACATCAAAGAGGGAACCCAGTTGAGCAAAGATGAAATCGCAGGCAAAAAACCCCTACTGGTTCTAGAAAAAATCAAGGAAAACCTTGAACGCTTAAACCAGAAAATGGAAGTTATGATTGAAATACAAAAAACTGGGAACCAAAAAAGCAGCAGTCCACTAGTACCTGACGCTTCACTTGATGTTATGACCCTACTTTCAATGCCTGATCACCTGCGCAAAACTGCCATGACTATTTGCCGAAACGGCAGAGCAACTGCAGAAGAAATCGCCGAGCAAACTAATCGTGCACGTGCTGTTGAGAGTGCTTACCTTAATCAGTTGGTAATTATGGGTTATCTTAAAAAGGAACGAAAAGGTAGAAAAGCCTACTTCTACATTGAACGAGAAGGTCAAAGGGACTAATCATGAAAAAAATTATTGCAGTTCACTCATACAAAGGCGGAACTGGAAAAACCCTTATGTCAGTAAACTTAGCTGCCACCTTCGCAAAGCAAGGCAGAAAAGTTGCGCTCTTTGACCTGGACTTTCGTGCTCCAAGCCTGTTTGCAATCCTCAAAGCACCCAACCGCGAATTCTGGTTAAACGATTACCTAAATAACGCCTGCGACATCGACAAAGTCCTCTGGGACATAAGCGACCGAGTCTCAAGCAGCGGTAAACTATACGTGGGCTTGGCTAACCCATCAACAGAAGCCATCCGTGACATGTCTTCCAAAGACCGCAAATGGGAAATGCGCGCGTTGGGCAGAATTTTGGCTTTGAGAAATACGTTACTTAATGATCAAGATTTTGACTATATAATTTTTGACACCAGTCCAGGACTGCAATACTCATCCATTAATGCCATTGTAGCCGCGGACTTCGTGGTGGTAGCAACAACCAGTGACAAATCTGACGTTGACGGCACAAGACGCATGCTAAATGAACTATACAACCTGTTCGAGAAAAAGACGGGTTTAGTCATCAATAAAGTGCTTGATAGTTCCCGCGCTAAACACGCTGAACTTGAAGGCAGAGTTAAAGAAGTCTACCATGTTCCGATGTTGGGTATTGTACCTTGTTTCTGCGAGATTCTGCGTGCTGAAGGTGGTTTAGTTTTTATCCAAGACAAACCAGACCATCCGTTTAGCAAGATTCTGCTGGAAATGACACAAAGCATAGAAAACAACCAAGTCAACTAAATCTGTTTCTCTGAAAAATCTATAAGCATATTATCAAAGTAGCGTAGCCAATTTTTGGTTTGTGAAATGCGGCATTGGGGCTCTACCCCTCTATGGTTTCTGCATTGAATTTCTAATAGGAACCAAATATGATTGTTTGATAATATCGATTTAGGCAAAGTTGTGGTACAATTTATAAAAGCCAACAGGGTTGTTTTTTGGCTGGAGAAAACAAGGCATGGTTTTAGCTGTTGCCGCAGTTGGGGTTAGTGGTTCAGGCAAAACTACCACGTTGGAGTATTTAACGGGACGTTTCTCAAGCGAAGGTTACCGTATAGGCGCCATCAAGCACATTCACCATCAAGGATTCACCATTGACACGGCGGGCACTAACACATATCGTTACGCACAGGCAGGCGCAAAAATCGTCGCGGCAATATCACCTAACGAAATCGACATCATCAAAAAAAGCCAGATGGAACTAAATAACCTCGACCAAGTTCTCTCGCTTTTGGAAAAAGAAGATTTGGACATCATATTTATCGAAGGCTTTCATGGCTTAATCAAAAACCGAGGTGACATCCCAAAAATCGTCACCGCAAAAGACCAAACGGGACTGGAGCAGGCTCTACAAGAGACAGAACCACCAGTTTTAGCCATCTCAGGCATCGTTGCACTACACGCGAATCACCCCAGTTTTGAGGGGACGCCATTTGTTGCAATTCCTGCTGATGGGGATAAACTGGTTGAAATGATAAAGAATCAGCTACAGAAAAGGTGAAGTCATGGTTAAACGGGCTGCGTTGATTTTGGCAGGGGGGCAAGCGCGAAGGTTCCAGAGTCGCCAGCCGTGGCAAGACAAAGCATTAGCAACGCTTGAGGGCAAACCCATGCTGGTTCACGCAGTGCAAAACGTGAAGCCTGCAGTTGATGAAGTTATTGTTTGCGCCAATGTTGAATCGCGAAGAGAACTTTATGCGCGGACACTCAGGGAGTGGAGGTTGGAGGCGCAGGTTGTGGTGGACCAGAAAGTTGGGCACGTCAGCGGTCCAGTGATCGCGATTTTAACGGGGTTGAAGGCTGCAAATGCGGATTTGTGTTTTACGTTACCCTGCGATATGCCTCTTATGCAGGCAGCGGTGGTGGATTACCTGTTTGGGTTAGTGGAGGATGTAGATGTGGTTGTTCCAATGTGGCCAAACGGCAGACTTGAAACCTTAGTCACGGTGATACATAGACAAACGGCAATGGAGGTTGCGGATGCGCTTTGTCAGCTTAAACGTGCAAGGGCAGATGACATGTTCAGGGGCACCCAGAAAATCATGTTCACCTCGCCAGTTACCCAAATAAAGGCGCTGGATCCAGAACTGAAAAGCTTCGTCAACATAAATGCCCCAAAAGACCTCACTGAGTTACCCACACGCCAAACCCAAGGCACCATAACACAAAACATGAAAGTAAACATCAGCACCCACAACATGCGTGACCTACAAAACCTAAAAGAAGCCGCAAAACTTCGCCGTCAAAACAAAAAAGCTCAGGCTGCAGACCTGTTTTCTGTGTGGGCGGGACGTTTTGAGAGGGAAGACTCATTTTTTTGGGCTGCTTTAGCGCGTGAAAACCAAGCTGATGTCTTGCAGAGTCTTGGCGGTTTGGGTGTTGAGGCTAAAGCGGCGTATATGCATGCAACAGAGGATTACAGGTTGGAGGCGGGTATGCATGAGCAGAACAACTGCAAGCTTCTCTCCGAGCGTGCCTTAGGTGACAGTTTATGGTGTAGTAGTCAAGCGGCAAGACAAGGTTAAGAGAAAAAACGCCTAAAAACAGCTTAACCTTAGCAACGGTCTTGGCTACGTAGTGTGATTTTTTGTTTTCTCCTATAAACAAATGTTGTTACAAGAAGTATGCTTAGTATAATCGCTGTTACAATTCCGCCTATCAATATCGGTGAAAACGGTTCTTCTGAAGCCGCAAAATCAATCTTGACTTGATGCATATTTTCAGGGGCAGCAAACGTCAAAATCCAAAAATCATCACTTGAGAGCACTTGATAGTCTACCTGTGCATCATCCAAGTAAACTCTTAGATGGCTAGTGTTAGAGAGATAGCTTTTAGCTATTGAAACATTCACAAAATCAGCTGCCCCTTCAATGTTAAAGGTGAGCAAAGAGTTTTGGCTGTCAAAATCAAAAGCAGAAACGGTACTGGTTGAGTTCACGTTAATAATTCTTGGAGGCGTTCCTGTAGCAGTGGCATACAAAATACTGGCAGAGTGCCAATGAATTTGCTCAGGTACAACTCCGCGAAAACTTATGTGCGGAATACCCTTGGAGTCAACTGCTAAATAACAAGGCCCATCAATAAGGCGAACAGGCGTGCTTGTACCATTTTGAAGAACCCACTCTGTACCCGTCCAATCAACCACAGGCGTGTCTACCGCTATAGCTTGAATACTCCAATCAATGCCCGTCCAAGCAGCATACATCAAATCTGTACCACCCTTTGAAGAATTATCAACTGTATAAACGATACTGGGAAAATCATAAGCGTCTAAAGCCAAAAAACCCCTGCTGCTCAAATCGACATCAGAAACCACTGTCTGTGTGTTCCAGGCAGCTCCATCCCACTTAACATACAAAATTGTGCTAAGAAGATAGATTGTGTTTTCAGCAACACCCAAATACTGACTCTTTAGAGCAAGAAAATGTAAATTGCCTTTTGAATCCAGAACCATATTCCAGCAGTCGGTTAAATTTAAAGCGTTAAGGACAGGTTCAATATTCCAAGTGGAATTTTTCCATACTGCAAGTTTGACATCTGTCAAGCGCGCTCCGCCTATACTGCTGTTTACATAAGTGGAAGATGGCGTTGCATACATTATGTATGGAACATCGTTTTTGTCTAAGACTAGAGAAAATTGAAAAGAAACCTCTGAATATGAATCGTCTACGGTTTGAATGTCCCAATTTGATCCTGTCCAGCTTGCATATTTTAAACCTTCACCGTAAGTGTAGGTTATGTGCGGATTGCCAGATGTATCTAAGGCAAGGGCTGCGTAGACGATGTTGTGTCCCAATGTTGAGGGTATGGTTTGAGTTTGCCACTCGGTTCCTGTCCAACGCGAATAGAATAATGGTCCACGAACTCCTTGCGTTGTAAGTACATGCGGATTATTGTTAACGTCCAATTTAAGGTCAGTTAAACCACCATTAAATCCGCCCCTGATACGCCAGTCTGAACCATTCAAAAATGCATACCCAGTGCAGCCTATTTGGGGATTATATATTCCACCATATCCTATATGCGGAATACCATTTGAATCCAGTATGATAGCACCATACCCGTTGCCAACGGCAGCAGCGTTTGGGTCCACAATTTCAACATCCCAAGATAAATCTGCACAAACAGGCGCTACCAAGCTACAAATTAACAACAATGCCAGCGAAATTATAGTTAAGCCAGCACAAACCTGCTTTTTTTGCATCCTTAAAGCCCCTAGTTAAGGGGTTTGCACTTTCTATAAAAGTATTTTCAAAGTTCACTGGTTAGTTTTGAGGTTACCAGATTATGCGTTCGGGGCAAGTGTAAATGTTCATGCGTGAACCCCTAACAAACCCCACCAATGCCATGTTCGCCTTCTCAGCAGACGCCACACCAGAGTTAAGCACCGCCGCCACGGATGCCAAGATGGGCAAGCCAACTTTTGCAGCCTTAAAAATCATGTCCCCTGGAACCCTGCCCGTAATAATCATGAAACATTGACCAAAATCCACACGAGCAAGCGCAGCTTCCCCGATGACCTTGTCCACCGTGTTATGCCTACCCACATCCTCAGAAAACGCAACCATTTCACCCTCCGCCGTAAAAATCCCTGAATCATGCAAGCCTCCTGTTTCTTTAAAGCCCTTGGCTTTAGTGTTCATTTGGTTGATGGCATCCAGTAGGGTTTGGGCTTTGATTTTAAGCGGAGATTTTACCCGCGGAAGTTTCTCGTCTTTTTGATATGCGGATGTGCTGGGTTTGAGCAGTGGTACGATGCGGGTGCTTTTGCGGCTGTGTTTCATGCGTTCGTCAAGGTTTATGCCTGCTTTGAGTTGGATTTTGCAGGAAATCGTTTTTTCATCAGATTCGATTGATTCTATTTCGTCTACGGAACGCAAAATGTCTTCTACAATCATGTAGCCCACAGCAAGTTCCTTGAACTGATGCGGACTGGACCAGATAACAAATGAGTAAGTGTTATTGAGTGTGATTTGCAGCGGAACCTCTTCTGCAACCCAGTCCTTTATGTGCTGGGCTTTGCCTGTGGAGAGGTCAAGGCGTGTCATGTCAACTTGCCGCAATCCATTCACCGCTCAGCGTTCAAAAGTTGTTGGAAACTGATAAGTCATTCGGCTAACTAACTGCGTTTAGAATGAACAAAAAATAATTAGCCTAAAAAAGGGCTAAAGGGTTTAGAGATATTTTTCATAAGATTTCAGCGCTGGATTATTTGCTTTGTTGACGAAGAGTTTGCCTGTGCCGTGTTCTGCCATGTCGCCAAGGAACACGTAGAAGGGTCCCTGCACAGATGTTTCTTTGTTAATTTTGACTTTAGGTTTAACGCCGTCAATTGTGAATGATGGCAGGAGTTCTTCTACTTCGCCGCCTAAAATGATTTTGCCTCCAGTCATGCATGCGCCGATGCGGTATTCGGTTTGTTTTTCAATAAAGATTACGCCATCAATCATGTGGTAACCGAGGAATCTACCTGCGTTACCGCCAACTTTTATGAGTCCACCACGCATGTAACCGCCAACTTCTGTGCCTACATTACCAGTGACAATTATTTGTCCGCCTTTCATGCCAGTGCTTGTGCCTCGATATGGTGAAGCAGTATAATCGCCTGCATCCCCGTTAACTTGAATAATTCCACCTTTCATTTCGCTACCAGTCCAGTCGCCTGCATTGCCGTTGACAGTGATTTTTCCACCGCTCATTTTTTCGCCTGTGTGCATGCCTACGTCACTGTTGATGACGATTTCGCCGCTGGTCATGCCTTGCCCAATGCGTTTGACACGTGATACATCTGCGTTGATTGTAATTGAGGGTGATTCGGTTTTGTCTTCAACGATTTCAAAAAGGTCGCCCAAGGTGAAGTTTCGGTTGCCTTCTGTTAAGGGTAGCTTGGCTATTTCGGAGCGTTTTTTGCCTTGGAATGTGTCAGGGTTTATGCATGGTGCTTGGATGGGTGCGTCAAATTTGCGTTTTGGGGTTAGAGTTATCATTTTTAGACACTTGCCTTTATTGTTAGTTTATCGGAAACCTTCACGTAGTGGTCGGTTACTGGGTAGTTTTCATATTCAATTGTCCAGTACTCTTTAAATTTGCGTTTCATGTCATCGGTGATTCTGCAGGCATCTTTGGTTTTCACATCAACCCACATGGTTCTACCCCGCACACCACTGTCAACCACTTGACCATCTTTAGAAACGATGACACCATCTTTGATCGTGTAAGCTGAATCCGTGAGCGCTTTGCGTGCAGTACGGAACTTTTGGGCAATATCCAAAGTTTCAGGATTCAAATTGTAAATAGCTACGTCCGCATCTGCGCCTACGCCGAGGTGACCCTTATTGGGCAAACCTAAGGCTTTAGCAGTACCTGCGCGAGTCATGATTGCGATTTCGTAAAGTGTTAACTCGCGATCAATTGAGGGAAGCAAGCTCTTTCTGCGGGCGCTTTTGTGGCATTTTGCAAGGGTAGCGTCGCGAGCTTTCTTGCTGTAGAGCCAAGCTAATACTTTGGGGTAATCAACAAATGGTCCACCGTTGGGGTGGTCTGTTGTCATGAAGATTTTCCATGGATCCTTAATCAAAAGCGCAATTTCTAAACCAATAGACCACTGTAACGCATTGACTGGGCTGTTTTTCTTGTAGTGGAAAGGTATGATACCGCCGCTGCTTTCAGTTTCGATGTCACTGTTAACCCATTTGTTGTGTCCACCAAGCTCGTATAGACTAAACTCGAAGGGACCATCTGCAGTCATGGTTGTGGTGTCAGCAAAAGTGACTTGACCCATGTCCAATGTCATGTGAGTATGAGCGTTCATGTAGTTGGCGATTTCTTCTGCACCGGATTTGAATTTACCCCAGTTTTCGCCTTTAAATGAAGCAAATTGAATGTGGGTGATGTGGGCAATTGGTTTGTCACCTGTTTGGAGGTCTTCGAGGGCTTTCATGGTGTCTAAAGTTGTTTGGTAGTTACCTGGAACTCCGAGGTTGTTAGTGTGAAGGTGAATCGTGTGAGGTAGGTTTAGTTTTGTGTTAACTTTGACTAGCCCACGCATGATTTCTCTGGGTGTAACACAGAAGTTAGGAACTTGATCGTCGATGCTGTGTACATTGTGACCAAATCCCCAAGATTCCAAGCCACCTGGGTTAACGATTTTGATTGCATACCCCCGTGAAGCCCTCAGAAGCCAAGCTACGAGACGCGCACATTCATCTACATCGCCCTTAGCAAGGTTTTCCAGTACAAGCCACCAGTCACCCGTTAAAACGTATGTACCTTTATCCATTAATGGAATATCGTTTAGTTCTTCGTGAGCGTGTTTTGCTTTCAGTGGCGCAATAGAACCGTTGAAGACAGAAGTGTAACCCATTGTTGAGTAGCGGTAACCTGTAACGAAGGTTGAGGGAATGGAGTAGCCTGTGCCTGCACGGGTGATGGCGGTTTTCTTCACGACATCTTTGACGTGGTCTTCTGGGCGAATCATTCGGCCCATGTTAACTTCTGCGCCTGCAACGTGACTGTGAATATCTACTCCACCAGCCATAACAGTCATGCCAGAAGCGTCGATGACTTTGGCTTTACTGCTGACTTTGTTGACGATTTTGTCGTCTTTGATGGCTATATCCATCTTTTCACAATTAATCTTGTTCAGAGGATCAATTACAAAACCATTTTTTATAAGAATCTCAGTCATTACGCAGCCACCTTCTTTTTCACTACTTTCTTAGGCTTAGGTTTAGTTTTAGCTTTAGGACAAACCTTTTCAGCTTTTTCCTTAACCAAGTGTTCAGGCAGTTTAACTTCTGCTTGCTCTACCATGTCACCCCGCTTCACTTTGATAGCACGAATCTCGTCAAGAATACGTGTTAAGAGCTGCTCATCACTTAAGATGCCCTGAGGTGCATCGACCACTTTTTTAAGTGAAATTGGAACAGCATCCATACGATAAGCTGTGCCCTCAGATTCTATACCGCACCACTGTGTCGGAAACACGACATCACCTAGTCTTGAGATTGCGTTCCAATCGGGGTTAATTGTGATTAATGGATGCTTCATCATATTTTTGACCGCAGCTTTGGGGAAGTGCGCACCTGGGTCTGCTGAGATTACTAGTGTTGCGTCGTTGTCGCCACGTTTGAGCAAGTCAACTGCCGTGAATTCGCCAGGATTATACAGCGGGTAACCTTGTGTGAAGTCAAGCGCGTATGGATATCCTGTTGACCAAGCAAACACAACGTTTGCGCCTGTAACGTTAAAGTGTCCACGCATAGGGGAAATTACGAATTTTGTTTTCCTGTTTAGATCACGAGTTAGGGCGATTGCAAGTTCAATGTTGCGGAATCTGCCTGCGCTTTGGGTCATGCCTAAGCCGAAGTAGATTACGCCAAAATTGCAGTTCACCATTGCATCAGCAACATCTCGCAGGTAATCAACTGAGACACCCCCAACTTTTTCAACGTCCAGTTCTTGGTCGCGAACTAAACATCTTAAGGCTTCAATTATTTCGTAGTCCTTGTTTGGTTGAACCTGAATAAAGTAGTCTGCTGCTTCCGCAGTCATGGTTTTGCGCACGTCAACCACAATCATTTTACGCCCTTCTTTTTGGATGGTTTGTGGTGGCGGGTTAACGGTACAAACATCTGGGCGGATTGGTGGGCGGTAACCTGGGAGAATTCTACGTGACGCTGCCTCAACTTTTTTGCGGCTAGCTCCACCCTTCATTTTTTCTAAGTAAGATTTCCATTCGCTTGCTTCGAAGCGGCCCTCTGTGAAGGCTGTATATCGTTCAACATGACGGGGATGAGAAGTCCACGGATTGCATGCCCAGTAAACAATTAAGTCTGCACGGTGCCTGATTTGCCCAAGAGTTGCGGTTGGAAGACCAATTTCTTGCGTTGCCATAACTGATGGACCGTGGCATACACTGCAACAGTTATCAAGGGTTGACCCTAATTCTTCAGCTAACATTACACCAATGCGTTGTGCTTCACTGGTGGAACTGGTCCAACCGAAAAGCAAGGGATATTTGGCGTCTGTTAGGATTTCTGCTGCTCGGTGAATTGCCTCATTCATTGTAACTGGTATAAGTTTGCCGTCTTTGCGTATGTGAGGTTGCAGGATGCGTTCGTCACTTTTGTATCCGTGAACCATTTTAGCTTCGCATACAGAGCAGCCATTTTTCATTTTTACAATTTCATTGTTTTTCACGGTTACTTCTAGGTCATCACAGAGGCAACCGCAGATTGGACAAACAACAGATTTTACTTCTGTGGTCATACTGTTTCCTTCCCAAACTCAACTGTTAGAAGTTCATTTAATGTAAGAACATTTTCTTCTGTGGATTCAACTTCAACGGGGAAGCCTTTGAAGAGGGGCATGCCCATGCTATAAGTGTCATCGCCACAAACCGCGTTTGCCCACGTTCCACATGGAATGAAAACCATTCCGGGCATGTTGCCGTATGGATATTTTCGTGCTCTTACGACAACTGAGCCAAATTTGGATGTGACTTTTACTTTTGAGTTTCCTCGTAATCCCAGTTTTGCCATGTCAACTGGGTCCATAAAACATACCGCGGCGCTGTCAAAGTATTCTTGTGATCCTTTACCCATTTCTTTTCCAACGCCTTGATCAATCGTTCTACCAGTAATTAGAGTCACGCGTAATTTTTTCTCCACCATGGTCTCCGACCTACTGATAAAGGTAACCATCATATATTTAAGAGTAAAGTTCAAAAAAATAAAAAAAACTCCATGAACAATACGTATTATGAAGCAGGAATTGCCATAAAAAACACTGCTTCAAAGATAGGACATTAAACACATAAGAGCTAAAATTAATTTAAATTAAAGTTTTGCATGCTCAGCATTAAAGGTTGCATTGTATGTTCTCTTGTGTGTTTTTGGGTCTTCTTCACAGGTAACCTGCCCATTAAACGTGACACCCCTCATGCGCCTTAGGTCTTTGGTCATGTCAGGTTCTGTATCGTCAAACCAGCAAACCACGTAATGGTCCGGTATGCCTTCTTTTGTGATTAAATAGTCTACGTCACCCATTAAAGTAAAAAAAGCCTCAATGTTGCCTGCATATTTTGGTTTTTCTCCAGCGGTCACGGTTAGCTTTTTTGCTCTAACAACCACAAAGGGGTCAGATTCAGGGTTCACAGAGCGTTCCCGAAAGATACTTAAAACAGGTTTATTGTACACAAATTCAGACATGATTAATCCTTCAATTACTAGTTAAAGAATTATTTTAACTTTAAAGACTTAAAAGCGCTCAAATGCATCTCTGTAACCATGAAGACGTCTTTTAAAATAGGCTCAATATGGAAAATCCCCATAGAGCTACACATCACATTCATACTGCTAATTTTAGCCATACTGGTACTCTCGTACCCTAACTTTTACAATTTCTCGTTGGTTCTTTTCCTGTTTGTCTTCGTATTTTTCCATGAACTCGCCCACTCAGTTGTCGCAAGACACTACAAAATAAAAGTCAGAAAAATCATCCTCTATCCAATCGGCGGAGTCTCCGAAATCGAAGAAATCCCCGAAAACCCAAAAATTGAATGGAGAATGGCCATTGCTGGACCGGCAACTAGCCTTGCAATCGGCGCTGTTCTTCTTGCAATAAATCAGCTTATTTACGCACCCTCAGCGTCAACAATAATTTCCAATGTGCTCTCTATTACTGGAAATCTGCTCTTTGACTTGGCATTTCTTAACCTGATATTGGGTGCTTTTAACTTGATTCCAGCGTTCCCGATGGATGGTGGAAGGGCTTTCAGGGCATTACTTGCTGAAAAAATGAAGTTCTCAGACGCCACCAAATATGCCGTTTATCTTGGCAAAGGCTTCGCAGTTGTTATGGCTGCATTTGGGGTTCTTTTCAATTTCTGGTTTATAATAATAGGCATTTTCATCTATATTGGAGCAAATGAAGAAGCAGAACAAACAATTATATCCACAGCACTTGCGCGGGTGAGAGTGAAAGATGTTATGCAGTTGCAGTTCGGCTTTGTTAGCCCAGAACAAGACCTATCTGAAACCGTGGAAATCATGTTCAAATCTCGTTACCATGACGCTTTGGTCATAAAAAACGGTGAATATCAGGGTATTGTACAGTGGGGTGAAATAACCAAAGTGATACCTGAAAAGAGAAGTCAAATCAAAGTTGGGGATATGCCTCTTAAGAAAATCGGGGTTTTTGAGGATGAAGCAATCCTTGAAGCATACAAGATAATGAGCAGAGAAAAAATTGATTTACTTCCTGTCATTGACCACGCCAACCCAGCCATGATTGTGGGTGTACTCACCAACGAGGCAGTGGCAAGCGCTTATGAGAAAGCAAAAAACATGCGTTAAAAGACTGAGGCGGCGGATAATTCATCGAGATGTTGTCGCCTTCAAAGTTGTTTATAACAATCATGCTGTCAGGATTAACTCGTACCAAGCAAAATCTGTACCCTCCCCAGCTAAAATGAACTATAAGAGAATACATAGTTTGAAAAAAAATGGGAGAAGCTATTGTTTCTATGTAAAATAATCTTAATAAAAAGACCTAATAAGAAGAAAAGAGAGAAAGGAGAAAAACAGTGCACCCAATAAAAATCATAATTATCATATTAACCTTTACGATTTCAGTAGCTGCAATAACAAGTATTGGTTATGCGGGTACTGCCGCAAGCGTTAACAAGGCGTGGGCAGGCGTAAACTATTATGACGACAGCGGTCAAGTTAGCTTAGGCTCCACAGTCAACATTTACTGGACGGGCGTGGTTGCGTCCTCACAGGGCGACACCGTTGACATTACAGTAATCGACCCCGACGGAAACAACATTACAAACTGGATGGACTTAACTCCAACAGACTCAGGCAACGTCTCATTTGTGCCAGACAAGACTGGTTCTTACGCAGTAATCTTTGACGGCCACCCAACGTACTATCACTTCAGCACGGTTGTTGCGGTTTCATCAGTTTTTGTTTTGCCAGAAAGCTTCTTAGGTACACTCTTAGCACTGAGCACAGGGTTTACTGCCATTGGTGTTTTTAGGGTATGGAAAACTAGAAAACATTACAACCCAATAACCAACAAAACCCAGCTCAGCAGAGGATAAAGCGCCGCTACCAGAAAGAATTAAATCAACAGCCTTTACTACTATGCGTATGAGTGACTTTCTAGATTTCTGCAAAGAAGAAAACATGGCGTTATTCACGGATTTCTACGAGCTAACCATGTGTGCAAGCTATTTTGACCACAAAAATTTTGAAACAGCCACGTTTGACCTTTTCATACGTCGCTTACCTGAAAACCGTAGCTACATCCTCTTTGCAGGGCTTGAACAAGCAGTGAAATATTTAGAAAACATCAAATTTACCGAGCCACAACTGGCTTATCTTAAACAGCAGGGTTTTAAAGATGATTTTCTTGATTACCTACGCAATTTTAAGTTCACTGGCGAGGTTTGGGCTGTTCCAGAAGGCACAATAGTTTTCCCAAACGAACCCCTAATCCGAGTAACCGCCCCAATAATTGAAGCACAAATCGTCGAAACCTTCCTACTAAACACCATAAACCTGCAAACCACCATGGCAACCAAAGCATCCAGAGTAGTACATGCTGCCAAAGGCAAAGCAGTCATCGAGTTTGGGCTACGCCGAGAACAAGGTATTGACGCAGGAATGAAAGTGGCAAGATGCAGCTATATTGCAGGTTGCAAAGGCACGTCAAACGTGCTAGCAGGACAAGTTTTTGGCATCAAAGTTTTTGGCACCATGGCGCACTCCTTCATTATGTCGTATCACAAAGAAATAGATGCCTTTCGAGCATTTGCCAAAACATTTCCCCACAACTCCACCTTGCTCATAGACACTTATGATGACATTGCAGGAGCAGAAAAAGCCGTGGAGATAGCCAAAGAAATGGAGACTCAGGGTTATCGCCTGAGTGGTGTGCGATTGGACAGCGGAGATTTGTCACAAACCAGCAAGAAAGTTCGCGCAATCCTTGACGGTAAAGGCTTGGGGTATGTGAAGATTTTTGTTAGTGGTGACCTTGACGAATACAAAATTGAGGAACTTCTTGCGGCGGATGCACCGATTGACTCGTTTGGTGTGGGAACAAAAATGGGAACCTCAGCTGACAGGCCATACATTGACGCTATCTATAAACTCTCAGAAACAATGGAGCCAGATGGCAGTTTTCAGCCCATCATGAAACTCAGCAAAGACAAACACACTCTGCCCGGAAGAAAGCAGGTTTACCGATTCAAGGACATACAAGGCAATTTTGACCATGATTTAATTACGCTTGACAACGAAAACGTAACTGGTGAACCCCTACTGGTTAAGGTCATAGAAGGGGGCAAACGGGTTTACAAGCTACCATCTCTTGAGCAAATCCGCGCTAACGCCGCAGAGAACCTTCAGAAACTCCCAGAAAAATATCAAACTTTAAGGGACGCACCCGTTTTTCCTGTTGAGTTAAGCAGTAACCTGCAAGAATTGGTTGTTTTGGTTAAAAAACAGTTAACAGAAACGGAAATTGTCCCTTGCTAAGGCTTTAGGCAGTATTATTTATCGTAGGATATTTCTGGGTGGATATGGCAAAGCCTTAATAGTCTTTTTTTAAAATTGTTAAAGTTATAATTGGAGTTAATATTATGCAAAACCGCCCAGCTATTGTTGCTGTTGGTCGAACAAAATTCGGAGAACACTACGGCAAAGAACCCGAAAAACTCATCGAAGAAGCATGGCTGGCCGCCTCAAACGAATGCGGCATCGAACGCAAAAACCTGCAAGCCTGCTACATGTCCGACTGTTTTCTGCCAATCACAAACAAGCTTGGATTAGAGGAAGGCTTTCTCTCAGAACTCACCGAGTTACATGTTCCCATGGAAGTCACGCGCTCATTTAGTGCTGCCATGTGGGCTGCTTGTCACGCTGTTCAATCAGGAATCTATGACACGGTTCTTGTTGGCGGTTTAGAGAAAATGACTGACCGCTGGGACAAAATCCGTGATGACCTAATGCTCCTAGACGACCCATGGAGCTACTATGCAGGCGGCACACCAGAATCTAATCATGAACTCATGCTTAGAGCATACATCAAAAAATACGGCATTCAAGGTGCTGATTTAGACGAACTGAATCTGGCTTTAGCAGAGATTTCAGTAAAAAATCATGAGAATGCCACAAAAAATAATTGCGCTCAGTTCCAAAAGAAAATCAGCGTTGACCATGTTCTGAATGCACGCAAAAAAGAACAGAAACCCTTGGGACTTTTTGATTTTGCACCCGTCAGCGATGGCGCGTCAGCATTGGTTTTAACCAGCGAAGAGAGAGCCAAAAAAATGCATGATAATCCCGTTTATGTTCTAAGCTGTATTTCATCCACGGACTTTCTTAATTATCCAGCCCGTGCAGATTTAACTCATTTTGTTTCAGCGCAACTTGCTATGGAAAAAGCTCAGAAAAAAACACAAGTTAAAACAAGTGACATGCAAATCGTTGAACTCTATGACCAATCTACAATTATGCAGATGGTTTCTTTGGAAGATTTGGGTTTCTGCAAACCTGGAACCGCCTGGAAAAGCATCCGTGAAAGCAACACAAAAGGTCAGGAGCTCATGGTGGAAGACAAACAAATTTACATTAACACTAACGGCGGCTTAAAAGCAGACGGCAACCCTCTGGGAGCCACCGGCGGCGCAGAAATTTTTGAAATTTATCGTCAACTCCGTGGTGAAGCAGCTGAACGACAAATTCCCAGCCCGCCAAAGTTTGGTTGCGCCTTAGAATTTGAAGGGTTTGGAACTAAAGCGTATGTTAGCATACTTGGGAGAGACCAATAATGAGCAGTGAACCAATAGAACGTAGAGTCAGCTACCTTGGCGACAGGTTAAGAGCTAGCCGTTGTCAATTGTGCGGTAAAGAATACTTTGAGGTTCGCGATTACTGCGGTGACTGTGGAAGAAAAAGCTATGGTAAAATGAGCAGCAACGACCTCTTCTACGAGAAAGGAAAACTGGAATTATGCACATTAATCAATGAACCCACAAACAAGTTCACAAAACTGGGAAACTTCATTTACGGCATAGTCAGCTTCCATGACGGAAAAGTTCGTGTTCCAGCAAGAATCACTGACCAGCTTTTGTGCGGAGAAAAAATTGATTTAGACAGCCTCGAAGGACGCGAAGTAGTTCCAAGATTCCGAAGGCGCTACTCAGTAGGAAAAAGCGAGGTTGTCCCAACTATTTCGTTAGCTTTCACTTTGGCAGATGAGTATTATCCACACCAAGAATACAAAATTGTTCAGCCAAACAAAGAGTATGAGCTACCAGGAATCGTTGGCTACGGCGTTTACACATCCAAATTCCGCATAAAAGACGGAAGCATTGAACGCGCTGTCCCATTCATTGATGAAGACTCAATCACCGCAGCGGTTGAAGCAGGAAAACTCGCACTTATCCACTCAGCATTAGACAGCAAATTAATCGGCAAAGTCACCGTGGGCTCAGAATCTAACCCATACGCAGTGAAACCCATCGCCAGCAAAGTCGCACAGGTTTTAAAACTTGGCGAAGAAGAAGGCGACATACAAGGCGTAGACGCAGTCGACACAGAGTTCGCCTGCAAAGCAGCAACAAGCACTTTCAAAGATGCATGTGCACTGGTAAGCTATCCCCGTTCAGGCATCAGATTTGCCATGAGCATCGGCGCAGACAATTCTCAAGCAGCCCCCCGCGGTTGCCCCGGCGGCGAATTAGACCAGTTTGTCGGCTACGGAGGAGCAGCATACATTTTTGGCAAACAAGACGTTATCGCTGAAATAGAAGGCTGGTACAGCTGCACATCAGACACACCTGACTTTTGGCGCAGAGACGGTGAACAGTTCCCCATGCACGGCGGCAGATTCACAGGCGACCCCGCATACTTTAAGCACATTCGCAAAGCAGCAACCAAACTCATGGAACAATTCAACCTCCAACCCAGCGACATAACATACTTTGTCCCACACCAACCCAACCCCGCATTCCCAGTAAGAATCGCAAAAGAACTGGGCTTTAAAGACGAACAATATATGCCTTCACTGCAAATCAACAAAATCGGCAACACCTATTCAGGATGCGCACTTATCGGTTTAGGAGCAATTCTAGACATTGCCAAACCAGATGACCGCGTTTTGGTTGCAAGCTATGGCAGCGGAGCAGGAAGCGACGCATACTTGCTACGGACAACAAGCCAACTTCCAGAGAAGCGTGCACGTCAAAAGATGACAGTGAAGTTTCAAACGGAAAACCCATTCCGCCAATACCTTGACTACAACACATACCGACGCCTAAAGCTCGGAATGTAATTTTTCCTTTTTTCGGGTTAATTTTTTAAAAACCCGTCCATGTTAATTTTCAGTAAATCATACAGAATAGCCAACTCTTGAGGGTTTAATTAAAGGTTTTATCTTCATGCAAGCGCAAGAATAATATAGACAGTTGTCAAATTATGTCTCTGTGAGGGTGTGTTTCAATCCAAAATAAAATCAGCAGCATCGGATATGTAAACAAAATTCAGGAAAACATTTTAAGTATAAGAAAACGCGAGCTCGCCCCGCTATATGAAGACCTAAAAGCTGCTGACTGCGTCATCTGCGGCGGTTCAGGTAGAAGCCTCTACTCGCTAAACACTGCCATGAGCCAAATTGCGCTTTCAACCGCTGGGTGGCGCAACAAAGTTGTACTCACACCTGACGACCCTGGTTTTCCAGGTAAAAACATGTACGATGCCGCCTCTGATTTGCAGAAGCGTTACAAGAAAATTCTGCTTTTGATGAATTCAGGTAGTGGGTACTCAGATGACCCGTTAGTTATGGCACAGGACTTAGCCAGATTCATTGAAGAAAAGAAAACCAACACGTTTTCAATGGGGCTTTTAACTTCCGCAACTGACTCCCCCTTAGCGGAGGTAACTCGTAAACACGGCAACCTTGTCCTTCTCAAAGGCAGAGGCAAATCCAAACCATCCTTTGAATACAGCGAAACAGGCATGATGGGCGACATTTTCGAGTTGGGCACGCTGGAACTAATGAACAGCATGATTGAAGCAATTTATCGCAACTTGGAAGTTGATGATGTTTTCAGCTTATGCTTGGATGAGTTTGAGAAAATCGGCAGCATCATTGACTCAAACATTAACTCAGAAACCTACACCAAGCTGGTAGACTTAATGGAGAAGCGTACTAACGTGTTTTTGGGTGGAAAAGGAACCGCAAATGAAGTCGCTAAAATGACAGGCGTTAGGCTTTTCCACATTAAAAGCTTCCTTGGTGATAACGTATATGTTACTCGCGGGGTTAACACTCCTCACCCAAGAGCGGGTGACCTTGAAATTTTGATTTCCTGCTCAGGCGAAACCCGACCAGTAATTATCTGGGCTGAAGTAATCAAGAAATTTGCGGGCACAGTTTTCTCAATAACCAGTAGCAAAGACAGCATGCTTGCCAAAAAATCCGACCTCGCCATTATCCTGCCCGAAGATGCCAAACCAACTATGCCAAGACGCTTCTACACACGAGCAGCCTACGTACTCAGCCCCTTACCAGTTAAGCTGGCAGAGCGGCTTGCACAAAGAGGACTAAAACTTCCAGAATACATAATCAGCTGGTATCACTCAGTAACACAGTAAACCGCTACCTACTCTAACAGTTAGATTTAAAGCACCTAAAGGCAAGGGTTACTGAAGACCACTAATGGACCTACTGCAATCAATAGTTCTTGGCTTAATCCAAGGCTTCACAGAATGGCTCCCAATATCCAGTACGGGGCATCTTCGGTTGGCAGAGCACTTTTTTGGTTTATCCGTGCCGCTACTGTTTGATGTGACATTGCATGCGGGAACATTGTTGGTTACGCTTCTTTACTTCCGAAAAGACATAATCAACATTCTCTCCTCGCTGTGGCATCGAAACCTAAAGTCCCAAGACGGCAAACTAATCCTGCCAATCATTGCAGGTTCCATACCAACCGCCCTAATCGCGTATCTCTGGGGCAACGAGCTAGATGGATGGTTTAACACGCTTTCGCTTTTGGGTGCAGGATTAATTGTCAGCGGCGCTCTACTGGTTACCTCAAAATTCACCAAAGAAACCAAGAACCACATAAGCTACCCCGTAGCGGTTTTAATAGGCATAATGCAAGGATTATCTATTATTCCAAGCATTTCCCGAAGCGGCATAACCATCGCCGTGATGCTACTGCTGGGCATAAAACGCGAGTTAGCCTTCAAATTCTCGTTTTTGCTCTCGATTCCCGCAATAATTGGCGCATTAGGGTTAACGCTGTATCAGGAGCATGACGCTTTTGTGATTGCAGGCATAAGCCCCCTTGAAGTAACCGCAGCTTTGGTTGTCACTGTTGCAGTTAGCTTTTTGGCTTTGAAGATTCTGTTTAAATCATTGCAGGCTAGAAAGTTCTGGATGTTCTCAATTTACTGCTTAGTTTTGGGAGCTGCACTGGTGCTGTTTAGCCTAATCGGTTAAGGGTTAGCGGTGTATCGGTTTGTGCGAAAACCTAACAGTTTCCCCAAAAAGTACCCCATTAATCCCCCAACAGCGGGAGCAACTGTGAAAGCAAACACCATAAACCACAAAAAATTGTCACCCACCAACATTTTCCGCGAACTCAACACTGGACCAAAAACAAAAAACACAACAGCACTACACAACCAAGCACCCAGCGCAATGTAAGCTATCTTTCCTAATTTTTGGGTATCCTGCTTTCCTGAGACTGTTTGAGGCTGGTTTTGGTGTTTTGTTTTTTCATTGATAATTGCAAAGCTCACAAATGAAAATAAGACGGGTATAGATGCAAGAACAAGTTTTGTCCAATCAAAATATTCCAAAAGAAATAGTACAAAAATTATGATAACGTAGCAAAAGGTAACGATTGCAAGGAACCGAAGTTTTTCCTCTCTTAAAGGACTTGTTCTAACCAGGTACACCCCCTGAATAGTAGAGAGGGTTTCAATAAAAATTTTCTTATAACCAAAAAGGCTTACCTGAAAGAAAAACAGTCAAAAACTCAGCAAACCCAACATCATCACTATAAACATCTGCAATCTGCTCATCAACCAAAACTTGCAATTTTTGCACTACAGACTTAGCAATTAAATCTGCAACACCAACGCTTTTCCCGCCATCCGCAAGCTTATCTCTGAGCAGTGCTGCTGCATCGGTGGCTTTTCTTGGTAACTCAACCACCCATTTACCCTCCTCAATGCTTGGTCCAGAAATCACCGCTGGATTTTGGGCGTATTTGGAGAGGAATTTTTGGCATTCTGCGTTTCGTTCAAGTGGTGGACCAAGATGTTTTTTGACGTTTGGCAATTTCGCTGTTTCAAGCTCGAATAGGAAGACGCTTTGTGTTTTTTCGTTGCTCCAAACTGCGTCTTTTAGGACTTTGAAGTCGGCAAGTTCAAGCAGTTTTCTAAGAGAACGCTGTGTCCTGTAGAGTTGTCCCCATAGCACGTCAGGAACAGCTTCTAACTGGTCAACAACTACAAACATCAGTGAGGAACCCCGATGCTCAAGCTGCTTCATCAATTCCTCTGAGGGTAACGCTTCTGTTTTTGGGGGATAGAAGAATTTTTTGTCGGGTTCTTGTAGGAATGCTCTTGAGGCGGCGATTAGTGTGTAGAGTTTTTGGGTTTGCACAGGCGAGGCTACGTTGCGGGCTTTGTCAACGGGGTCAATGACTACGAACGGTTCAGGGAAGAGCAGGTTTAGGTCGCGTTGGTTTTGGCTGAAGTAGCCTTCAAGGTCAATAACTGTGCGCCTGCCAAAATCCACGAAAGCCTTCACTACACCAGCAAAAGACTGATACTGCATAATTAGCAGCTCGCATAGGTAACCGCTAAACCCGCCGATTTTCACTTCTGCCCCATAAACGCCGATGCCCTTCATGAACTTCTTAAGCAACCTAACCTCCCCAAGCAGGGCGGGATTGAAGTTTTTCTTGATGTAATCGGTATGGAAGGGGGTGCGGTCGGTTGCGCTTTGCCACTGACCCCGCTCAACGTTGTAGCATGGAACAATGTCGATTCGCATATCATCTTGGATTATTTGAAGATAAGGATGCTCAGCGAACCGTTCAATTTGCTCTGCGTTTCCAGCAGCGGACTTGGCGATTTTTAAGCCGACATCGCCGAGGTTCGCTCTTGGAATATTCTTGGGCAGTTTCATGAAAACATCGATATCAGGGTTCTCCGTTAGCCACGTATCCTTGGCAACGCTGCCCTCCACCCGCACAACCGCATCAACACCCTCTTTTTTGCAGGCATCCACAATTTTCTGTTCCAGCTGCAGGCTTAACGCTTGAATTTTTGCTCTTTGCGCTTCTGTGGGCGTGATTTCTCTAAGAATCTGGCTTGTTATCGCGTTTATTTTTTGCTGCATGAACAGTTCCTTTTTAGTTTTGTTGTGCGTGTGCTTCTTTTAGTGTGAAATAGGTTGGTCCTTTGGGTGAGAGTTGACTTTGTTTTAGTTTTAAGCAGTCAAGGTGGATGCTACCGAAGTCGTCGTGTGCTTTTTTGGTGACGTACTCGGCTAGTTGCTGCTTGTTTCTGCCTGAACGCACCCGTGCTATGGTTAAGTGTGGGCTGAAACCGTTTTTGTCCGCGGCAAATCCCAAAGCTCGTATCGGGGGTTCTAACTGATTGAAGATGTTTTTGAGTTCTTCTGCACCGCTGGTTATTCCTGCCCAAACCACGCGGGGATAGTTGAGGCTGGGAAAAACTCCTAAACCGTTAAGTGTGATTGTGAAGGGTTTGAATTTGACCTGTTGCATTGCCCCATAAACCCGCTCAACCATAGCGGGGGATATGTCACCAAGAAACCTCAGGGTAATGTGAATGTTTTGCAGTTCCACCACTTTGAGGTCGGCGCCTGTTTGGGTTAAGCTTTTTTGCGCAAATGCCAGTCGGGTTTGAACGGCTGGTTCTTGCATGTCAAATGCGATAAATGCACGTATAGACTGGGACAATGCTGTTTCCTCAGCATAAAGTTAGGTTTTTCTCAGATAAATCCTTTCCAACGGTGCCCTAAATTATAGGGGTTAATTTTCTTGACTAAAGGGGCAATCAAAAATTCAACAAACTAATTACCAAGAAATCAACCATTAGTGGCTCTCCCCTCTATGGTTTCTGCATAGGTTGGCTATTAGGAGCCTAATAGACGGCAAATAGGTTGGTTAGGTGGTTTTCCAACTGGTTTTAATGGCGTCCTGCTCGCAAGCTATTGTGCAGGGGGTTTTGCTTGATTCGGGTTTGCAGGGGCTGCAGGTGTAGCGGAGTTTTTTGCGTTCCTGCTCCGTGACTGAAGCCACAGTTTTATCGTCAAGGTCGATGAGCATGGTTTCCAGTTGCAGCGCGCTGTTGGGGCAGGCGGTGACGCATTTTCCGCAGCCATTGCATTTGTCTGCATCTATTACAATGTAGTATTCGCCTGAACCATCACTGTAACCGTAATACGTAATCACACGGGTTCACCAATTATGCTTTTTGTGCCTTGTCATAGAGTGCCTTAGCCAGTAGTGCCGCGCCGATTGCACCAGCAACCATTGGGTCTAAGCCGCCCTCGCGCCAGTTAGGCGTGGGAAGACACTTAAGATTAAGAATAGTTTCGATTCTTTTAACGATACCGACGTTCTTAGATTGCCCGCCCGTAATCACGAGTTCACGTTCTAATCCGACACGGTTAATTAGGTTACTCATGCGCACAGCCATCGCCCTCGTGTAAGCCGCCATGACTTTTTCTTTAGACCAGCCCTTACGCAACAAATTCATAGCTTCGGTTTTTGCAAACGCCACACATGTGCAGCTGACTGGTGGGGGTTCCTCATCAACTTTTAGAGACATTGCACCGATTTCCTCGATGGGTA
This sequence comes from Candidatus Bathyarchaeota archaeon, assembly GCA_026014585.1. Lineage (NCBI taxonomy): Archaea > Thermoproteati > Candidatus Bathyarchaeota > Candidatus Bathyarchaeota archaeon. The sequence goes on from JAOZIA010000024.1 coordinate 49,016, forward strand.
CCTGTAGTAGGTCAGCAAAGACTTCCATGCCTCTTCCTGTTCCCGCGGCGCATTTATCATTCATCAAAAAGCTTGTGACTTTGCCTGTTTCATCGATTTTTATGGCTTTAATGTCCTGTCCACCAACGTCAAGCACTGTTCGCACGGTTGGTCCCCAGATGTAGTTGGCGCCTTTTGCGTGGCAGGCGATTTCTGTAATGGCTTTGTTTGCCATGGGAACGTTTACGCGTCCGTAGCCTGTGCCTACAATGTATTTGAGGTCGCCTGTTTTGAGTCCTGTATCGTCCAGTGCCATGCCTAAGGCTTTGTTTGCGCTCTCAGGACTGTTGGAACCAGTGCGTGTGATGCCGTATGAGTAGATTTCACCGTTAACCGCTACTGCCGCTTTAGAACCCACAGAGCCAACATCCACACCCGCAGTGATTATGTCGCCGTTTTTCCATTTTTTGCCTTCGACAATGCGGTGGTACTCTTGCCAACGCCAAAACTCCACGCCGTTTCCATTGCTCATTTTGACGCCTCCTTAGCTGCTCTGCTCGCTGCAACCAATGCTGCACCTAACGCGCCCACATACTCGGGAAACTCTGGAATAACAATGTCAATGTTCAATTTGCGTTTAAGTGAGGCTACAAAGCCCACATCGTTAGCAACGCCGCCAATTAGCACAACTGTGGGGTTTACACCAAGACGGTGCACCATGCTGGATACGCGGTCAGCCATTGCATCAAAAACGGCTCTTGCGATTTCAGGTTTGGATTCTTGACGATGAATAAGCGAGACCACGTCAGATTCGCCAAAAATTACGCAGGTGGCGTTGATTGGGCTTGCACGCTCTGCCTTAAGTGAAAGAGGTCCCATTTCGTCGATTTTAACTTCTAATGCTCTTGCCATTGCCTCAATAAAAGCTCCAGCACCTGCGGCGCAACGTTCGTTAACTACAAAATCAGACATGATACCGCGCTCGTCACATTTTACGGCTCGGGCTTCTTCGGCTCCAACGTCGATGATTGTGCGAGCTTGTGGGACAAGATATACACCTGCTTTGGCATCTGCGCCCATCATGCTAACTGTACTGGTTTTGTAGGGGGCGATTTCCATGCCTGAACCTGTCGCAACAAAATTAGCGACGTCACTTAGGGTTATGTTTGCTTGTTTGAGTGCTTCTTCTACGGCTTGCTCTGCTGCTTTGGTTGGGTCGAATCCGCAGAAGATTTTGGCGCGTCCAAGCACTTGCCCGTCTTTGAGCACGACAGCTTTGACGCTTTGGGTTCCTAAATCCATTCCTACACTAATCACTAATTTGCACCTTTTTCTATATGTCGATGTTTGCGTTTAGCATTTCAAGGAATGCTTCAACGCGGGTTTTGATTTGTCCAACATCCTCTCGGGTGTACTCGGTATCTAAGTAGTAAACGGAAATCTTGTTTTGGTCAAGGGCTTTCTTGACGCGGGTGTACTCCATCGCATACAACATGCAACCACGCACGACACAGTAAATTACACCCTGTACTTTCCATTCTTTAACCTTGTTTAGTAGCCAGTTGATGCGGTCTTCGTTGCCATCATCAGAGCTAAAGCAGGGGCACGTGGAAGCCATCAAGTAACGTTCACCAATCGCGTTAAGCATGTCATCCATGCTCCACTCATCCACACCCACGGGGTCATAGGCGATACGTTCACTTGAGCAGAGCTCATCAGCGACGATGACGCCTTGGGGGTTGCCTTCCTCAATTAGGCTGGGCAGTTTCCAGTTATCAGGCCAAAGCATCGGGGTACCCGTAATGAGTACACGGGGAGTGTCAGGTGAACAAACCCATTCCTTGCATTTGATTTTTTCTTCAAGCTCATTGCAGAGTTCCTCGGTTTTCTGTGTCCACCGCTCAATATCATCCCACATGTAAGTCTGATTAACCAACATCGCGTCCCTGCCCATGATTACGGGGTTGCCTTTACGCAGGTCTTGGAGACGACGGAAGGCTTTGGTGGCTTTCTGGGTTTTCTCAATAGCGGCTTTGAGGGCGCCACGGCTGATTTTGTTACCCGTCAACTTTTCGATGTGTTCTTTTACAACTTTGATTTCCTGTCTCCAATACGCCAACGCCTGTGGAGAATCCTTGTGGCGGGGAATTGCCATTTGCCAAACAGGCGTGTAATCGCTTAGGATTTCGCTGAGTTTAGTACTTCCATCACATGTAAGCGGCATAATTAGAGCATCGCTCATTTCAAGGAATGGCGAGAGGCTAACCATTTTTGCTCCGATGGTTGAGCGTACAACTGGGCAGACCTCCACGGGTACTATGCGGTCGCCGATTTTTGAGGGGTCATACCATCCTGAGTTAACGCGGACAGGAATCGCGTCGGCTGCCAAAACAAGCTCGATTGGCGCGAATAGGCAGGTGTAGCCGATGATTTTTTTGCCGTTTTCTTTGGCTTTTTGTAGTTCGGTTTGGCGTTTTCCGAAGAGGTCGGCGATTTCGTCAAAGTATGCCATGGTTTTGGGGCGGTTGGGGGTGTTTTTCATGCGTTCTATGTTTTCGGTGATGATTTTTTTGGAGGCAGTTTGGATGGTGTTTTTTAGGTCAGTAGCTTCTTGTGGGTTTATTTGTATGTTATATTTTTTTTCTGTGGTTTGGTTTCCCATGCTCTTTCCCTTCTTCTCTCCCGATTACATGATTACCGTAAGGGTGTTTATGATGGTGCCTACCCCAAGCACAATGAGCAATAATGCTCCTGCTATTGATATATACCTTCTAAATAAAGGTGCTTTATTTAACAGCCAACCCGTTAATCCACCCGCCAAAATGATAAACGGCGAAATTGCAGTACCTAACCCAAATAGAACTGCCATCGTTAAACTACTTAGGGGTGCAGTAAACGTTGCAGAGTAACCCAGTATCAGAATCAGCGGTGGACAAATAATTAAACCTCGTGTTAACCCCAGCGTGAAAGCTTTAACGTCAAATCTGCCCCGTAACCCCTTAGAATCAGAGAGAGCCACGGCGTCTTTGATGCCGCAGTCATGAGAGCCACGACGAGTTTTTATGAGAATTTGGGCTCCAATGATTATGGTAACTATGCCAAAGAAGATGCTTGAGTAAACACTAAAGGCTGCGCTCTCAGAGATAGCTGCATCAGTGAAATACTTAATTAAACCACTAACAGCACCAACTAAAGCACCAATTAAGGCATATGAAACCAGCCTGCCCGAATTAAAAATCAGTGTAACTTGGACGCCTTTTTTAAATCCCGCCCCGATTCCCGCTATGTAACTGGCTATGTAGGGCAGACAGGATGCTGTGCAGGCGCTTATGCCGTAGATAAAGCCGAATACAAACACTGACAAGTACGGGTTTGCAAGCTCAGGAATAAACGACATGGTTCCCAGTTCACTTTAAGCTAAATTATGGTTGAATAGGGAAATTTAAAGATTGCAGAGAACACCACCTTAAAATCAGGGTTAGAAGGATATCATTTCAAATCATTTTTCAAACCAGAAATCAGGCATGATAACTTTTGGTGCTTTACCCTTTTTGACACTAAAATTTAAAACTGCCTTTACTACCTCAGTTTCAAATTTCATAGTGAAGTCGTGCCCACCAATTAAGCCGCCATTATTTAACAAGGGATAATAATTTTCTAAATCTCGGAAACACTGCTCAAACGTGTGCACTCCATCAACATACACAAAATCCAAGTTATTCGGAAGAAGCTTTGCAGCTTCATCGCTTGTGACTCCAAGAAAGGATATTTTGTTATTATTTTTAAGAGCTGAGTAAAGATTTAGTTCGTTAACATGAGTATTTAATTTTCCTATATAAGGGTCCACACAATAAAGCCTTCCGATATTGAGACACTCGAGTAAACTCTTGGCATTTTTACCATAACCAAAACCGATCTCGCATCCAACTAAAACTTTGTTCCCAAAATGTTCCTTCAAAAAAAGAGTGAACGGTCTTGGATTTCTATTAATAAAATCATCTGAACACATTTTTATCTCTTCATATAACTTTGGAGCAACCATTTTCGCAACCGCATAAACAAAATTATGTCTGATAGATGTTATCTTGACTTTTGAAACGGACATATCCAATTTAACGACCATCCTTGCACAAAGAAGGAATCTTTGTATTTTCTTAGTGCATACAAGCGTATAGAAATCAAAACGATTTAAAGATTATTAATGAGTGTAGTGCTCATTCTGACCAAAATATGATGCCTCATTAGAATTTTGGTAGTTATAAGAATGAAGGGGAACGTTGAACCTTTCACTTTTCCATTTTCTAAAAAGCGATTTTTGGACTAAACTTTTATCATGGAACTAATAAGCGACCTAATTCCGAGTCCACTTTAAGCCTTAAAATCTGGCGTTAGGTGGTGGGCATTTCCTGCTCGTTTGCAGGACGCAACCAATCGCGGGACCGAAAGAGGGTTTTACCGCCAAATTTCACCTTGAGAGTGTCTTGGTAGGGGCACATTTCTACGCAGCGGAAACAGTTCATGCACATGGATGTTTTGATTTTGCCGCCCTTTTGTTCGTAAACTTCAGTAACTTGCACTGGGCACACTCGCAGGCATATACCGCATTTGGGGCATTTCTCCTCATCCTTATCAATATACATCATAGGCAGAGCCTTTAAGCCGACTTTGTTTAGGCAACCCGCGGAAGCGCCTGAAGGACAGAACCTACACCAGAATCTGCGCACCAAAAAAGAAGCCGCCAACATCACCGCCACGAAACTGACAACAGCAAACAGTAAACCTCCTGAGAGGCTCTCAACGGTGACTGCATTAGCGGCAATGCCAACATCTGAAGCATAACTGCCAGTGCCATAATGAATAATATCTGAAACATACGGGAACCCAAAGTTTAAGCCACCCAGCGAAAGACTGCTTTCCCATGGAACAATAAGGGGTTCAAGTGGAGCCAGCAGAATCATCCAAAACCGATAGGACCCTCTCAGAATTTGCATCCACACCCAAGAATTAAATTGGGAACCACCAATCACAAACGGCAACACAACAATCACGCCCAAAATCACGTATCGTAGGCGGTTGAGAGTGTTGTTGAGTTTTTGAGGCAAAAGTTTGTAGGGGATTTTTAGGGCTTTGCGGATTGCAGTTACTATATCCATGTAGAATCCGAAGGGGCAAATCCAGCCGCAGAAGAATCTGCCCAGAAAAATCGTGGCTAAGAAAATGGCGAGGAGCACGTAGAGGTAGAATTTGGTGACGCTGTAAATGTAAAATATGGCTATGACTGAGATTAGCTGGATGTAGAGGCGTAGGTAGCTGACTTTGGTGGATAAACCTTTTTTCCAGATTTGAATAATGAGCACGCCCGCTAAGGCTAAACCCGCAATTATAACCAGCAGCAGTAGGTTACCTAACAGGTCTATATCCATACGTCCCTCTCCCTAAACCTAACAAGTCAAGTAAGAAACAAGAAAAAAGGTGACGCGGCGCGCTCATGGCGGATTGATAACCCTTGTGTTCCATTCTCTAAGATACGCCAAGTGCGCCTCATCATACGGGTAGCTTTCCGCCGTTGTGTACGGGAACCCGCTCATGCCAATAAACGGCAAGGGGTCAACTGTGAAGGGGAAGCCATAGCCCCAGTTGCCATCTATGTCTTTGAACCAGTCTGCCACAAACACGAAGTAGTCACGAACCATTCCTGGGGCAGGCGGTGCTAAATCATCAGCAGGGAACAGCAGTTCTATTTGGTCTGCTTGGCGTCCAATCACGTACATGTTGTCTGCTTCTAGTACCAGTGGTGTTACGTCGCCGAGTTTGGTGAAGTTGCCTGATGCAGCTGATGGAGTGTCATACAATGAGGTCAGGGTTGCGATTGGGTTTATCCGCTGGATGGTTGTTGGTGCCTGATTGCTTATGTCTACACCGATGTAATCGTAGGTTACGTTCCAGAAGTTGTTAATTCGTAACTGATAATCGGTTATGCCTTCGGGGAATATGCCTGTTAGGTTTACTGCGAAGGTTCTTGCCACGTAATCCGCGGGGATAGGCATGGCATCAGAAGAAACACGTACCCAATTGCCGGTTGCATCCATGACTTCCAAGTATGGCGGTGGAGTAACAGGTGTGCCGTCGGGAACTATGCCCTGAGCTACTGCCTCATCAAACAGGGCAAGCCACTCATAATATGTTTCAGCAGGACCCCAATCCACGATGCCGTTAATTACCAGTTTAATTTGCTCTGCCTCTGATAGGTCGCCTAAGTCAAGAGTTAAGCGGTTCCACTGTAAATTGTTCCATGCGGGGCTTTCTGTTCCGCTGGTTCCAGGCGAAAATACGCCGTCTAAAGCGTAAATTGTAGATAGCACGTTTTGTCCTTTCTCGTTAACTGCAGAAAGGGGATGTCTGATTGAGTATGTGTCTGTTGTGTAAATTGTGTCAGTGTAAACGGGATTCATGTAGTTTGCCAGTGAAGCATACGCGTCAGTTCCTACGGGGTGGTCAACAGCTAACATGTACGCTGCATCTAAGTATATGATTTCGTTCCAACGCTGTAGCAGAGTTATATCAAAATAGTTTGACCCATTAACTTGCCGTGGCACCAACTCGGCGCTACTGATTTTTGCGTGGTCCCAGGGGTTTCCGCCGACAAAAGTTGTTGTGCCGTCATGGTTAATGTAGCCGATGTAGCCAAGCCAGCCGCCGTGGGAGATTTCAGCGACATACACGTTTTCCTGCCCGTTCCAGTAATAAAGTGAGGGACATGAGGAGCCGCCTTGGTAGTATGCGTTTAGGTCCATGCGGTCTTGCAGGTTGATTGTTCGGGTTGGACTAGACGCGGCGTAGTCACCCCAGTTGATGAAGGGGTATGTGCCTGTTGGGTCTGTTTGTGGCAGAACAATGAGGTGTGGACCAGCATCAAATAGTTGGGTAACAGGAGTTGTATATGGTACGCCGTCTATGGTTATGTCCGCGGCCACACCTATTTGACCGTAACAGTGAATGCTAAGGGTGTGTTTTCCTTCTGGAACAACATCAAAACCGCCCTTCAAACCGTTAACCTCAACAGAATGCCAACCTAACGTGTCAGCGGACACTTGGATAGGCATAGGAATAGATTTTCCCGGTAAAATGGTGTAATTTTTATCCTGAACAACAACACCATCAACTGAAACTAACAGGTTATATGACCCCGCGGAGCCACCAGTGTTAGACAGCTTAACTGTAACAGTAACAGTCTTACCAGGCCACGATTCACGGGGAGATACAACCAAATCGCGAATGCTGATTTGTGCGGGTCTTGCATTGGGGTTTTCATCGGCTGGAAGAATCGTAAATGAGCCTGATGCTCCTCCAAATTCCACGGTGTACTCGCCAACTTCGCTGCCAGTTACAGGTAGCTCAACGGTGGTGCTGTTTCCGCCGTTTAAGTTACCTGTTGAATTGTCCACAGTTTCATCATTTATTTTAAGTTCGATAGAGTAGTCACCTGCTACATCACCAACATTTGTTATGGTAGCGGTGAGTGAGGCAGATTCGCCAAGTTTAATCTCGGCGGGGGTGATTGCGAGGTTGGACACTTCAAAAGCGGGGGGTTTGATGGTGTCGCCCGTGTTTGTGGTTTGGGTGAACTGTGGATATAACTGCAAGTATGCTGCAGCGGCTAAGCTGATAACAATAATGTCAATGAGAAGAATAACTTGCAACTTCGTGATTGCTCTACGTTTTTGCATACTAAATTAAAAAAGCCTCAATTATAAATAATTTTCCAAAACCTAAAAAATATTTATCATTTGGTGGACTGAGCGGGATTTGAACCCGCGACCTCCACGATGCCAACGTGGCGATCATACCAGGCTGATCTATCAGCCCACAAACTAAACTAAGCATGAACCAAAACCATTTAAGCATTATGCATCCTAACAAAAAATTAAAACACAAGTTTTAAAAAAACAAGAAGAGCATAAGTTTAGCCCTTCTTTTTGGATTTATTCAAGACTTGCAGTATCTACTAGATGTGCTGTGCCATCAGGACAATAAACTTTGCCGCCCAGAGCAACTTTTTGGTATCGGGTTATGCAGCTTTTTTGCAGTCCGCAACCATCACAATCACGAGAAATCATCCTTTACTTCCCCTCCTACTTTTTTGCGAACTTGTATACTAGTGGGTTTTGAGGATTTAAATTAATTTACATTTAATGGCTATGTCATGTAAGGTAGTTTAAGGTTACACTTCAATTGATAGCAGAGCTTAATCAAAATGGTTAACATATTGGGAATTGAATCGTGAATTTTGTGCCTTTGCCTTCTTTGCTTTTAAAACTGATGGTTCCTCCATGTGCTTCAATCACGCGTTTGCAAACCGCCAATCCGAAGCCTTGCCCACGGGGTTTGGTGGTGAAGAGCGGCGTGAAAATCTGGGGGCTAATCGCGTCTGATATGCCTATGCCTTGGTCTTGAACAGTAACGGAAACCTCGTCATGATTTATTATTTGTGCTTTTATGATAAGTTTTCCTTCTTTGGGCATTGCTTGCACAGCGTTAGTTACTAGGTTAATCATGACACGTTTTAGCAGTTGAAAGTCAACTTTAACCAGTGGGAAATTACGGGAAAAATGAACCTGAACCTTAATGCAGTCAGGAAATGCGATGATTTCTAAAACATCTTTAACCAGTTTTTTTAGGTCAACTTGGTTTTTTTCTATTCGGATGGGCTTCACAAAATCCTGCAAGTCAGAGACGATTTTATCCATGTAAACTGCCTGTTCCTCTATTGCACGTATGCTTTCCTGCAAGTTAGCCTTCAAATCATAATCAGAAATAGACTCAACAGCATCTTTAGCCAAATAAAGTTCCCCCGTAATTGTCTGCAGGGGATTACGAAGGTCATGCCCAACCATACCCGCGGTTTGCCCAATCGCCACCAAACGCTCGGAGTCTTTTAACTGCTTGGTTCGGTCTTCCACAACTTTTTCCAGTGAATCAGCATGTTTTTGCAGGTCAGTTTGCAGCTGTTTTTGTGCGGTGATATCTCGGACTAAAGACCATATTCCCACAACGTTCCCTTTACCATCGGTTAATCGCCAAGTTCTAACTGAGGCTGGAAAAATAGTGCCATCCTTTCTTTGGTATTCCCTCTCAAAAACGATAGATTTTCCAGTGCGCAACACTTTTGCCACAACCACATCACGTTGTTCATGCCATTTTTCAGGCAAAAGATTCTGAACAGAAAGCCGCTTTAGCTCTTTTTTGGTGTAGCCCAGCATTTTAGCGTATGCTCTGTTGCAATCTATCATTTTTCCCTGTAGGTCACGTGCCATGATGCCGTCGCGGGTTGTCTCGTAGAGTTGGCGGTACTTTTTTTCAGATAAAAGCAATTGTTGCTCAGTTTTTTTGCGTTCAGTAATTTCATTTAGCATTATTATTATATATTCTTTTTTTGGGGCGTATGCATAGGTTTGATACCACTTGTTTCGGGCAGGAAAATACACTTCACGGATTTTAGGGACACAATTTAGGGCCACTTGCCCATAAAATTCCAAAAAATTCTTAGTATAAAATAAGGGAAACTGGGAAAAACATTTGTTAAGCATCTGGTCGCGTCTTAATTTTAATACTTGACAAAATGCGGGGTTAACATCTATAACAAGCAGGTCAAGTGGAACCTCATTTCTGTGAAGAACTTTACAGAGCAAAACACCAAGCAATGAATCACCAAATAAAATACGGAAGTGCTCAGCACTTATTTCTATATCATTTAGCATAATTTGTAAATTATCTGATGTTGAAGTGATGCAGGATGCTTTAATAGGTGTCTTTTCTTTTAAAGAATTGACAACATTTGTTGTCGTACCTTCATCGCCCAGAAAAGTAATCGTTTGAAATTCAATAAAAGGTTTGCGTTTTTACTTTGCTTTAAGGCTTTTTCTTAGGCTTTTTTAAACCATCAACAGCATGATGCAACGCCAAAACAGGATGATACAAAAGCATACGTGGACCCGAATAACGCATAATTTCTTTCACCTTAACTTTCATATCAGAACGATAACAGTGAATCAAACATTTACCACAGGTGCTTTTCTTTTCCCCAAACGGACACTTATCCAACCGCATCTGCGCATACTCAAAAAATCGGGTACATTCAGGGCATAATTCACCGTTTTTGTTGCCATGATGGTTTTTGCAATAAATCTGTGTCATAGCATGAATTGTCTTTTTTTCTCTTGCTATTCGTGGACCTTCATTTGCCAAGTTGATTCTACGCTCTTCTTGAACACTGCCAATTAAGCCTAATTAAACATTTTCACAGAACCAAAGTCACCTGTTTTCAACTCAAAAAAGCAGATTCACTATGATATAAAGCTCAACAGAAAAAAAAGAAAAAGGGTTAAGTTAGAAAAGCTTTCTGGGTAGCTTTTACCTTTTTTAAAAGCACAAAAACAACCCCAACTCCAACAAGCAAAGGCACAACGACGAACACTGAAAGCTCCGGAATCCAGTTTACACCTGTCCAAGCAAAGATTTGTCCACCATCACCCACAGCCCAAGCACCTGTCCCAGTACCTGAAACGCTGTGCACCATCGACACACCGTTCAAAGCAGTAGATCCAAGGATTGTACTATTGGTTTTATCGCCCCATTCTTCACCGTTCCAGTATAATGCCAGTCCGTCATCACCCACCGCCCACGCATTATTGACTGAGTTCATTGTTATGGAACGCAGTGGCGAAGTAAGTGTATCAGTTACGTAACCAGTTGTAGAGTTTACATCTCCACCCATGTTTATTCTGTCCCAGACAGTCCATGATGAATCGTCCATGGAGAAAATTACGCCGTTACCGCTACTTCCACCGCAGGCCCATCCGCTGGTTGCACTGGTCATTTGAATTGCATATAGGTCTTGGTTTGTAGGCAAGTTTATCGTGTCCCATCCTATTCCTGTGAGATGGACAAATGTTCCGTTATCTCCTACAGCCCACCCGTCATAGGTTGCATGTATCATGCTTACACTTCTCAAAGTACTAGAAGCCACATCTGTTAATCCATACCACGTACCAGCACTATATGAAAGCGCTATGCCGTTTGCACCAACCGCCCAGCCTGACATACCTGAATCATGCATTATAACTGAGTACAAGGTGGCGTTGATTGTATCTTGGGTGGTGACTCCAGGATCAAAAGAAATGGTTGTCCAAACAGTCCAAGCTGCACCATCATAATTTAGAATTATACCGCTGTCACTATTACCTCCCACTGCCCAGCCGCTTGAATCGTTAACAAAACATACTGAGTAAAGGTTCTCCGTGGTGGGACTGGTTTCGGTTACCCAGTTTTCCCCGTCCCAATGAATGATTACTCCGCCGTCTCCCACTGCCCATACATTTGATGCAGCTAAATTATCACTAGTAGAAGAAGTGCTCACTACGTGCACAGCATTTAGGTTTGCTGTTGTGGGGCTGGTTATGCTTGTGATGCTAGAAGTTTGAGCAAAAGCACCTGCAAAAGTTAAGCTTAGAGTTAACGCGCACAGTATCAAAAGTACCTTAATGGAAAATTTTCTCAATTTATTCACCTTTAAAAATCCAATTTTTTAAACGGTTACATGTTAATATAGATTTGTGGATACATCAAGACACAATCAGAAAGAAACACAAGTGGCGGCTAAGGCTTTCTTGTCTTAAATAAAACCATTACTACAGCGCCTTAACCGAAGTTAATGGTTTACACATTATTTTTCGCCCAAAGTAAAGACAACTTATGGGCAGGTTGTTAGGTTCTCTATAACCGCTTTTGAAAGCGAATCAAGTAACTCCGAGTTTAAGGCATCAATAATGTTAAAAATCCGCTGGTCAATAACGGAGTACATTCTTTTGGTGCCGTCTTTTCTGCATCTGACGATGCCTGCGTCGCGTAGGATTTTTAGGTGTCTTGAGACGAGGGGTTGGGGCATATTTAGGTGAGGCACTATTTTGCAGACGCATTTTTCTTGGTCTCCGAGAAATTCTAGAACGTCTATTCTGGCGGGGTCTGATAGGGCGTAGAAGATTTTGGCTTTGAATTTTAGGGGGTTGTTTGCGGTAGGTGTCATGCTGAACCGTGAATATATAACAATATTTAAATATTTATATTAAACAAGAGGTGAATAAAGGTTGAATTAAATGACTGGCGGCATAAAAGACCTAAAAATAAAAGACCTCCTGCTCGGAATAGCAGCACCCATAATTGTTTGTCTCATAATCATCTGGTTCCCCCTCAACGAACGAACACTAGCATCCCTTGGCTTTGGAGGCGCCCTGCAAGGCATCTTAGTGTTTGGCGTTCAAGAAGTCATCATGATAGTCGCCGTACCAATGCTGCTGGGGTTGCTGTGGAATAAGTGGGCAGGAGGAGCCTCAGGATTCCTCTTGGGCAGCATATACGCTCTCTGGTACGGTCTTTATGGATCGATGCAGATGGGCTGGATAAACAATCTCTCCCTCTTAGGCTACATCCTAAGCGCCATGCTAATCGGCTACATGTCAGGAGCACTCAGCCAAAAATCCCAAAAACTCTCCCGACTACTCTTCTCAGGCTTTATTGCGGCGCTCTCAGGTGGATTATTCTTGTTCCTAACTGCACAGCTCTCCCGATTCAACTTCCTCGCAGGCTACTACGGCTTTTTTGTAACCATGACGCCACGACTCATCTTTGGCATACTCATACCCGTAATCGCATGGTACGTTCTAAAACATATAGAGAAACAGAAAACACAGCAGAACCCAACCTAACAAAAATAAATACATAACATAAATTAAACGCCAATTTTTTAAAACAGTTAACATGCAACTTTTAAGTGAAAAAACATGTCACAAGACCAATACGAGGGCATCCCCCGAAACAAAATCGCTTGGGACCCCAAAATAGACTACCAAACCTGCATAGCCTGCGGAAAATGTGTTGAGTTCTGTCACACCCACGCCTTCACCACCGAAGAGGTACAGGGCAAAAAACGAACCGTGGTCATTCCTAACCGTTGCGTGGTTTTCTGCAGAGGATGCGAAGACATCTGCCCCGTGAGAGCAATCAGCCACCCTGACGAGGAAGCAACCAAAAAAACCATTAACCAACTACGCCAGAAACCAAGTACCAACAAATAATGAGGCAGTTTAATGAATAAACCAAAAATACTGTTCATATGCACGCATAATTCTGCACGGTCTCAAATGGCCGAAGGGTTACTTAGACACTTATATGGCGAAAAATACGAGGTTTTCAGCGCAGGCCTCAATCCGACAACAGTTAATCCACTGGCAATCAAAGCCATGGCGGAAATAGGCGCAGACATCTCAACACAGTATTCTAAGGGGTTAGAAGAATTTGCCGAAACAGAAATCGAATTAGCAGTTTCCGTCTGCCAAAGCAGCGCAAAAATTCTCTGTGCTCTTTGTTCAGCGCCTATGGTTATGGGGAGACCCCGTGTAATCGATGAAAAGTTGCATAAAATGAAACATTATGTAGTCCATGGTTTTGAGGACCCCTCAGAAGTCATGGGAACAGAGGAAGAAAAGATGGCAGCTTTTCGCCGCGTCAGAGAGGAAATGAGGGGCTGGATTCTTGAGCAGTTTGCAGACGTAAAAAAACTAATTGAGGAAACCGAAAAGTAGCACGACAAATCAAAAAACAGGTCAGCTTTCTGTTTGCTCAAAGCTCCTAAAAGCCGCCAAGCCTTTTGCACCTTCAGATGTTTGCAAAAACTCAACAAATTTGGAAAGCTTCTTTTGGGTTGGAGCGCGCAGTATGTGCTCGATAGCGCATGCGTCTTCTTCAGCAACACTTTTCTCTACACCAAGCAGTGTTAAAAAAGTCTGCAGGGACTTCTCCCGTTTTTTAAGAAACCCTGCGAGGTCTTTGCCTTTCTGCGTTAAAACCACATTACGATACGGCGTATATTTCACAAAGCCCAATGCATCCAGTTTTTTAAGCATACTAGTGACGCTGGGTGCTTTTACGTCAAGCTCTTTGGCTATGTCGGTTACGACTGCGTAGCCAAGTTTTTGCATTAGCGCGTCTATGGTTTCAATGTAGGTTTCCTCGGTGGCGTTAAGCCGCGATACACGTTCGGTTTCTTTCACAGGGTTACCCTGCGTATCTTTCTTTGTTTTAGTTAATAAAACATGTGTAGCCACTCAGCAATCTCGGGATTATTGAGAAAAAGCAATGATAGCACACATTTGAGGAGTTTAAGCAAAAAAGCAATCCAGAAACATCATTAGTACAAACCCCGCGATTAACCCAAACGTGGCTTCCCGCTCAAACCCTTTCTTGTGGCTCTCAGGAATCATCTCATCACTAACCACAAACAACATAGCCCCCGCTGCAAACGCCAGCCCCCACGGCAAAATCGGCAGAAACGACGAAACCAAAACCAGCCCCAGCAAGCCACCTAAAGGCTCCACCAGCCCAGTCAAGGTCGCGTATCCGATAGATTTTTTGCTGCTGTAACCTGCCCGTGCAAGCGGAAGAGCCACTGCGAGTCCTTCAGGCATATTTTGTAAGCCAATAGCCATAGCGACAGCTAAGCCAGCAGCTATATCACCTATGCCAAAACTCATGCCTACAGCTAAGCCTTCAGGAAAATTGTGAATAGTTATAGCCACAACAAACAGCCAAACCCGGGGCAGTTTTGAGGGCAACCCTTCAGGTCCAGATGCAGGGTGAAAGTGCGGCACGAAACGGTCAATTAGATGCAAGGTTAACGCGCCCAAAGCGACCCCTACCGCCACAGTTAAGGCATCTGTCATTTCAAGAGCAGGAACAATCAGGCTAAAACAGGAAGCGGCAAGCATAACCCCCGCTGAGAAACCCAGCAAGACATCAAGCAACCGGTCGGATATGCGTTTGGTGAAAAAGACAGGCAGAGCTCCCGCTCCTGTGGCTAGTCCAGCAAATGCGCAGGATAGTATGCCAATCCAGAACAATTCCATAGTTGAGTCTCCTATTGTTGTTTTATGTTTTTGAGGTACGCTCTAAAGCAGTCCACGCAGTTCTCTGAATACTTGGGGTTTTCAAGAAATGTTACGTACTGCGTAAGTCGCTTCAAAGTAGCCTCGTGAAGCACATGCCCCGTTTTGCAGGCGTCTTGCTTTGCGATTTGCTCATCAACATCAAGCAATACAAAGAAACGTTGCAGTGATGCTTGTTGCTGCTTAAGAAAAACCGCCAAGTTTTGACCTTTAACCGTCAACGTAACAGAGCAGTAAGGTTCATGCGCAACAAACCCCTGCGCACCCAATTTTTTGAGCATTTCAGTGACGCTGGAGGGCTTAACGTTTAATGCCTTAGCAATATCTGACACACCCACGCAACCGTGCTTTTTGACAAGAGCAGCTATGGTTTTAATGTAGGTTTCTTTGGCTGCATTAAGTCGAGTAACAGGGTGCATCATTGTTAATCACAAAAAAGTTAGGGAGTTTGAAGGTACGCCTTGCCCTTCTCGGTGAGGACATAGGCGTATTTGCTGGTTTGAGCGGCGGGTTTGCAGTGCCCGCAGCTGGCGCAGCTAGCTTGACCGCATGTTGGGTTTAGGCTAATAGAGGTAAGGTAGCCTTTTGCCTGTAGTACGGCGATTGCTTGCTGCACCAGTTCGGGGCTTGTTTTCGCTGCTTCTGCAATTTCTTTCTCACTTATTACGCCCGTAGTGTTGATTGCTCGCAGGACTTGCTTTATCATGGGTTTTGCTTCCGATTTATCCACAGTTTTAGGGTATAGTATGCAGATGGTAGGGCAAAGGCAAACATCCAGATTCCCGCTCGCATATCATCAAGCCAACTCCACTCCGCCCAGTCAGCGAAGATGTCAGCGTAATCTGCGGGGGAAACATGATAGATACCCCAACCGAGGACATGGGCACCCATGATTGCCAAGTACACCGCAAAGAACACTCCAGCCAGCAGTGTGCCAACTGCAAGGTAGGATGAGGCGTCTTTTTTGGCGTTCCATTGTGGCGCTACACCGAAGAGGAATATAGCGCCGATGATGGATAGCGTGATGCCGCTAAAGATGTCAGGGTACACCAAAACGGTGCTCACGTCCATGATTGCCCATTCAAGAGCAAAGGATTCGCTTAGTCCACGGGTCAGTTCCAGCAAACCAAAGACGAGGTAGAGCACACCTAGCCCTAAAGAGTAGGCGGCAATTGGTTTTCCAGTTTTCATGTTTGTACTCATTTGTATCACCTAAAATAGTAGTCCTCCAATGCCAACAATCACCAGCGCCGCAACGTACGCAATGACCATTTCCGAGAGCACTGCAAACAGCGTCCACTTCCACGAGCCCGTCTCCTTTTTGATGACGCCAACCGTTGCCAAGCAAGGTACATACAGCAGCGTAAACACCATCAATGCAAACGCGCTAACAGGCGTTATCGACGCTATGAGGGCGGCTTGTATGCTTGCATCACCCGCTACACCATAGATAACACCCAACGATTCCACCACCAACTCCTTTGCCAAGAAGGCAAAGACCAGTGAGGACACGATTTGCCAGCTGAAACCCAAGGGCGCAAAGATTGGTTGCAAGGTTTGACCGATGATACCGATGAGGGATTCACCGCTCCCAGGCTCCACACCCCAAGGCAGCACCGAAAGCACCCAAAGGATGACAGCGCCAACCAGCAGGTACGTACCCGCCTTCTTAAGGAAGGACACACCGCGTTCCCACATGTGCAGCACTGAACCGTGCAGCGTGGGCATTTTGTAGGTTGGCAACTCAATTATGAATGGGGCAGGTTCGCCTTTGAGGATTGTTTTTCGCAGCAGTAGCGCGAATAGGATGGCTACGGCGATGCCGATTATGTACATTGACCAGACTGCGGTTGCAGCGTTAGCGGCAAAGAAGGCACCAGCAATAAGCACGTACACGGGTAACCGTGCAGCGCAGGACATGAAAGGCACCGTTAAGATGGTTATGAGGCGGTCTTTTTTGCCTTCTACGCTTCGGGCTGCCATGATGGCGGGTAGGTTGCATCCAAAACCCAGCAACATCGGAATGAAAGACCGACCATGCAGACCCAGTTTGAACATTACCTTGTCAAACACGAAGGCTACACGTGCCAAGTATCCGCTGTCTTCTAAGAGGGACAAAGCAAAGAACAGGAAGAATATTGGCGCTGTAAAGGTCAAGATGAAACCTAACCCGCCCAGAACACCGTCAGCCAGCAGCGAAGCCACAACAGGATTGGGGATTTGCGCGGCTAAGCTGGATAGATAGGCAAAAAACATCTCTATCAAACTCATAAACGGCGCTGAGGCTTCAAAGGTGAACTGAAACACAGCCCAAAGCAGGGCAAAAAACGCGGGTATGTCCACGTACTTGTTCAAAAACACCTTATCAAGCAGGTCGGTTATTGTCCATTTGCGCTCACCTTTCACCAGTGCGGCGTCAAGGATTTTGCTAATCTGCTCATAACGCGCATCGGCTAATGCAATGTCAGCGTCTTCGCCTATCACTTTGTTGGCTTTCATGCTACAACCTCCAAAACTGTGCCATAAACGGGGCTGGATTGGGTGATTTTAATAGCCTGCTCATCTTTCTCAAGCAGCTTAATAGCGAGCCACCGCAAAGGATACTGCTCTGACAACGTGGGGTCTTTTTCGAGAATTGTCACTAAATAATCTATGACTTCCTCGATTTTCTTGCCATACATCAGCGCCCCTGTTTTGTGAGGGGTTTTGGCGGCTTTTAGGATGGCTTCTTTGAGGTCAGTTAAGCCCTTTGCCTTGGTAGCAACAGTTGTAACAATAGGCACACCCAGTTTTTGCGAGAGCGTTTGCACATTGATTTTGTAGCCTTTGTCTTGGGCAATGTCGGTCATGTTTAGAACCAGTAGCAGATTGGCATCCAGCTCCAGCAGCAGGGTAGTTAGGTAAAGATTGCGCTCAAGATTTGAGGCATCAACGACATCAACAACTACGTCGGGTTTTTCCTGCAAAATGAAGTTGCGTGAGACCAGTTCGTCTTCGGCTGCGGCGGTGAGGCTGTAGGTGCCGGGTAAGTCCACGAGTTTGAATTGGACGCCGTTGTAGTGGAAGGTGCCTTCTTTTTTCTCCACAGTTTTTCCTGGCCAATTGCCCACGTGCTGACGTGCACCTGGAACGAGACTGTTGAATATGACGCTTTTGCCCACATTGGGGTTGCCGATTAATGCAATTGTGTATGTGTTTGCCATCGTTATTGCTCCACGTAGATTTTTGTTGCGACTCCGCGTCCAAGGGCTAAGCGGCAGTCTCGAACTTCAATAACAACTGGACCACCGATTGCATCGCTAACCACTTTTACGGGTGTGCCCAAGGTGAGACCCATTTCGGTTAGGCGTTTAATCAGGCTGCATCCGCCGTTTATTTTGCTGATTTTTGCTTGGGTGCCGTAGGTTAGGCTGCTTAGGGGTGTTTGTTGTATCATGGTTGTGCCTCCACGAGGATGTTGTCGGCTTCTTTTTTTCGGAGGGTGAGTTTGTAGTCGCGGATTTCGATTTCTATGGGGTCGCCCAGTGGCGCGCGGCAGATGATTTGGATTTTTGAGCCGCGAACTAGTCCCATTTCGAGAAGGCGGCGTTTGGCTTGTCCGCTTTGTTGTATTGCATTTATTGTGGCGGTTTGTCCGGGGTTTAGGTCACTTAGTCGCATGTTAGTTCACTCTACTAAATTTAGTTTAATCTAACTTTTATAGAGTTAACTAAGTTATAAAGTTTATGCAACAACCCACCCAAACCCCAACCAACATTCGAAACAAACATAAACATGAATTTGCGTATTCTTCTGCGAAGTCCACTATGCCAAATAATTTGCCACCCGAAGCCATGGATAAATGGGAAGAAGTAGAAAACGCCCACACACCACAAGACAAACTCAAAAAACTACAAGAGTTCCTAAGCGTAGTCCCTCAACACAAAGGCACCATGAAACTTCGCGGCACCGTCAAAAAACGCATCGCTCAAATCCAAAAAGACCTAGACCACAAAAAACGCATGGGCACAGGCAAAAGCAGCGGCGGACCCAAACTCTTCATAGAAAAAGAAGCCTCCGCGCAGGTGATTTTGGTCGGCATGACAAACGTGGGCAAGAGTTGCCTAATGAGCACCACTACAAACTCCAAAGTCCTTGTCACTCTAACACCATTTAGCACACATGAACCCGTGCCTGGAATAATGAATTATTTAGATGTTCAATTCCAGATGGTTGAAGCACCCGCAGTGATGGAAGGCGCCTATGAAGGCAAAGCAGGCGGAAACATCACGTTGGGTCTGGCCAGAAATTCTGATGGCGTAATTTTGATGGTTGATTTAAGTCGAAATCCTGTAGAGCAGTTAGAGTTGATTTTGGCAGAGATGGAAAAAAGCCGAGTTTTAGTTTACAAACCCAGCGGAAGAGTTGAAATTGACAGACGCAACACAGGCACGGCTCTACGAGTTACCTTAGTTGGCAGACTGCTGGATTGCACCATGAAAGATGTAGAGCAGGTTCTGCGCGACTACAAAGTTAATGACGCTATAGTGCACATAACAGGGGAAGTTTCCCTGCAAGATGTAGAAGATGCAGTGTTTGAAAGCACCATATACAAACCTGCCGTGATTGTTGCAAACAAACTAGATTTACCCGGCGCCCAAGCTAACCTAAACAAACTAAAACAGCATGTGAAAGGCAAACTGCCCATTGTCGCTATGTCATGCGAGCAAAAAACAGGACTAAACGAGCTGGGAAAATCCCTATTTGAAGCATTGGGCATCATACGCATCTACACCAAAGAACCAGGCAACAAAGCACACAGCGACCACCCCTTTGCCCTTCGCAAGGGTTCCACCATTAACGAGTTAGCAAAAAACATCCATAAAGAACTTGCATCAAACTTCATGTTTGCCATGGTCTGGGCTAAACGGTTGCCTTTTAGTCCTAAAAAAGTCGGGTTAAACTTCCCCCTAGAAGATGGCGACATCGTGGAAATACATGCTAAAGTAATTTAACAAAAAATAAAATACAAAAATAAAGAAAAAGCAGGTTTATCTGCTGGATTGTGCGACGCGTTCGATTTCGTTGCGTTTTGCAACTGCGACGCTTTTTATGTCGTTGTTGGCAGCCATGATGAGTTCGTCAGCAAGTGTTTCTTGGATGCTGCGTGGAGTGTTTAGGCTGCTTGTTCTTGCGCCGTTGCTTATGTGGCGTATGGCAAGGTCGATTCTGCGTTGGGGTGCAACATCAACTGAAAGGTGATAGACAACACCACCGTAGCTGATACGTGTTGTATCTTCGCATGGTGCACTGTTTTCAACTGCTTTGACCAAAACCTCAACTGGGTTTCTGCCTGTGCGTATGTTGATGATTTCAAAAGCTTCTTTGACGATGTTGGTTGATTTGGCTTTTTTGCCTGCGTTTTTGCCGCTACGCATAAGCCCGTTTATTAGGCGTTCGACAATGTTTACTTTGCTTTTGCGGAATCTTTGGTGCTCATGGCGACCCATACTGTGTGGGGCAACCATTGGAGTCAGGTTTAGATACCGCTGTAAGCCTATATCGACTACTTTGATTTCTTTGAAGGTCCACTTCTGGAACAGTTTAATGTCCTGTGGTGGAGCAACAATTACTGGAGCTGTTTGAGTTGACATAACTTATCATCTTGCTGGTTTTTGTTTTCTTCCGTAAACGAGTTCGTTGAGTGAAACGCCGTTAACCTTTACAACCTTCCAGCGGACACCGGGAATGTCTCCCATAGCGCCACCTCTGGTGCCTCCGATACCCTCCACGACAACCTCGTCGTGTTCATCGACAACGTTTAAGGCGCCGTCGCCGGGCAAAAAGGCGCTGATTGTTCTGCCGTTTTTGATAAGTTGTGTACGAACACATTTTCGAATGGCAGAGTTAGGCTGCTTGGATTCGACACCCACTTTTTCAAGGACGATGCCTCTTGACTGTGGCGCGCCTTGCATGGGGTCAACTTTTTCGTCTAACATTAACATTCTTCGATTAAAGTATCGATCGTGCCAACGGAAGTTCTTCCGCTTCTTCTGAAGTTGCCTTGCGGCAAATTCCCCTCGTGGTGACTTGGAACCCATATCTAAGATATTCCTCTTAATGCAACACCATAGTCATAACACTCATATTTAAAGGAAACGAAGAAAAAACGCTTGTTAAGGGCTAAATGACTCAAATCCATCAGACCATACAATTATTTGAATAAGGGCAACAAAGAGGGTCTTGGCTCGCAAAGCTGGATGCTTACTGGTTAGACAACACCATCATACGCATTTGCAGTAGCCTTTTTGTGTTCAGGCTTAAAGCCTTCAAAGGGTTTTTTCTCTTTTTCATAAAAAAGAAACCCAACAAGAAGCGCCACCCAAAACAAGTTAGCAACAACAAACCCCATAACATACACACTGGATCGGACAACCTCAAGATTAATCATTAAAAACCCAGCCCAAACAAAAATGAATGCCAAATCCAAAAGCTGTGTCCAAAACTCAGGGTGCCTACACGGACAAACCTGCGCTTCATGCTCAACATCCCAGTAGCAAGGGAATTTTTTGCCGCCTTCACAGAGTTTTAAAACTTCACAGCGCCACCTTTTGGACCAATAATGAGAATTCTCCAAAATCAAATAAAAAAAGGCGGCAACCACTATGCCAGTGAGGGGCAAAGCGATTTTGAAGAGGGGAAAATCGTTTGCGTGGTCAAGAAAAATTATGAAGCCTGATAGTAATCCAGCGTTTGCTAAAAAGAAAAAGTTCGCTTTAGTCCAGTATTCACGTATGTCCTGTTTGTAATGGTCTACAACGAGTTTAAAATGTTCAAGCTCAACATTTACAGAAACCAAGAACCAGCCCAGCTTAATCTTAATAGAAACCTATAGAACATTGCGCCAATCAAAAATAAAAGCATTAGCAACCACACACTGTACTAACTATTTAGATAAAACATTACGTAATTAATCGGTTAATAGAAGACCTTTCTGCAACACCACGAACGTCTCTAACGCCGCTTTTCTTGCTTGTCTAACCACTTGTCAAGAGCCTCAAGTTGTTGGTCCCGTTGGGTTTGTGGTTCTTGCCGATTCATTGCGGCTTCAAGTTTAGCTTGCTCTGTTTTTTGGCGGGTAAGTTCTTCTTGATGAGTTTTGCTCATATACACCACCAAGATGTGTGTGAATGACGCGGTATATGTGGCTTTTTAGGAGACAGCGATGGGGGCTTAACCACTCAAGCGCCGTCATATTTGGAGCCTAATAGCCAAAGTATGCAGAAACAATAGAGAGAGGTAAGCCCTAATTGGATAGTTTCCAAGCCAAAAACAGTCAATTAGCTTTGTTTGCGGGTTTTGTGTTTGTCTTGGTGCAGTCACACATCTTTAAGCGGTTCTTTGCCTTTTTCCCATGTGGTTTTTTGGAGGTGAAAATATGGGCGAAGTTGAAGTGCAAGAGAGCACAAAAACGGAAAAGACACAAGTTAATTTGGATGTAAATGATGTCATTAGCAAAGTTTACGATTTTATAAACAATGTCAAAGGCATATCTGAGAAAGGGGAGCCAATGAAAGTTTGCGTGGAGGGGTTTAATTTTTCGTTTAGCAAAACCAACGAAGAATACGAGTTAGATTTGAAGATAAACTTGGCGATAAAACCTAAACAAGCAAAACCAACCCCCTAAATACCTCAAACATGATTCAGCCTGAAGGTCTCAAGCAAAACGCAATTATCCCAGAAAAACACTCCATTTCAGGGGAGTCCACGAATTGAACAAAAACGAAAAACAGGATAATTTCAAGTTTGCTTTAGAGGAAAATCAACTACAAAATGGCACCATGAAACTCGTCAGAATCGAAGGCACCCCTGTCCTGCTGATTAAGCAGGAAAACCAAATTTTTGCCATTGACAATCGGTGCCCTCACATGAGCTGCGGGTTTTCAGGCGGGGAACTTGATGGTTTCACAATTATTTGTCCGTGTCATGATTGGCGGTTTAGTTTGCTAACTGGCGAGTATGAAGAGGAGCCCGCTTTCAGACTGCTGTTTTATCGCTGGAAAATTGTTGATGGCAAAATCTTGGTTGAAATAAAATAGCAACCTTAGAAAACGCCTATTAGCTTAGAGATTAAGGCACCCACTGAAATCAGGGTTATTAGAAACATTATTTTTCCTGTGGGGGCACCGCCGCTTTCTTCTTCGGCTTTTTGCACTTCGTACTCGCGGATTTCCTTGGTTTGCGAGTTAATCTGCACTTTCGCATTTAATTTTTTAAACATCAATTCAACAACGTATAATTCCCCATCCAAAGATACCTTCATCGGGGACCAAATGCCCTTGTAGCCGAGTCGTTTTAGAAAATCAGCTGACAGACTCGTTGCGTTCTCAGCATCGAACTTTGAAATCTCCGCTGCTTGGGGGGTTTCGGGTGTTGTTGACATGAAGCGTCAACCAGAAAGTGGTGTTTTTTACTTTTAGGGGTTATGAATCCAAAAACTGTACGGGTAATCAGTAAAGGTAGAAAAAGTGAGGCTAGGGTGGATTGTTGGGTATTGCGGGTATGGTTTGGTTGTAGAGTAGGCTGGTTTGATTAAGTAGGCTTTCCTCAAGACTGTTAATCATGCTTAGCTGCGGATTGTCTTCGATGTTGGTGAACTGCTGAAAAATGTCTACGGTATAATTTATTGCTACCACGGCAAACAGCACGGCTGCCGTTACCAATAGCAAAGTTGCTACTGACGTCTCCAAAGCCTTCTTCTCCCTTCACAAGCCATATCGCAGATTAATATTTAATAGAATTATTCCAAAAC
Source organism: Candidatus Bathyarchaeota archaeon (assembly GCA_026014585.1). Classification (NCBI taxonomy): domain Archaea; kingdom Thermoproteati; phylum Candidatus Bathyarchaeota; species Candidatus Bathyarchaeota archaeon. Next base: position 72,782 of record JAOZIA010000024.1, read on the forward strand.
AAGCAATATATCAAAAGCCGGAATATCAAAAAACAAAACGGTTACTTGGCTGGCGCTGGATTAGGATTTGGGGCTGCTTGCGCCTGAACTGCTGAAGCGTCTGGGGTGGCGTTGGGTGCTGTTGCTGCTTGTTCCTCTGTTTTTGCTGTTTGCTCTTTTTCGGGTTGTGTTGCGGGTATGATTTGGATTTTTTCTGCCATTGGGTGTAGTAGGTCGGGTGGTGGGTAGGGTGTGTTTAGGTTGCTGGAGAGGATGTAGATTGAGTTGAAGACGTGTTGGTAGATGGTGAAGAGGATTTGGGGGATGTTGGTTTTGGGGTTAACTTCTAGACGTTTTTTTATGTCATCGGATTTGCCTGTTAAGGTGACATCTCCAGCTATGGCGTATTTGACTACGTTTGGTTTGGTGGAGATGTTTAGGGCAAAGCTGAGGGTGACTTCGTTGGTGCCTTTTTTTTGCTCTTCCATTTTAGCGTTGATGTCAAAGAAGAGTTCGTCTTTTGTGGTGTATTGCCCGGTTCTTTCAGCGTGTAGGCTATTAAGAGTTATAGAAACGCTTACGCCTGCGACTGAATACTGCGGGTTGAAGGTTGATTCCTCTCGTACATCTTTTCGGTTAATTTGACTCTTATATGTTACGTCTTAGTAGTCACCATGCCAAGCCGCAAAGTAGGCAGGTTATGGAGAGTTTGTCACGTTAAAGCATGCTGGCACGGAAAGTTCAGCAGCAAACTTGAAGATATCATCACCCTTCGCGTTAGCTTTTGGCTGTAACACTATCTTTTTAGGAACATCATCCTCAATGTAAACGATGTAATTCACAGTGGTTCCCAGTCCTAAACGTGCAAGCTGCGCCAATGTCACCTTAAATTTTTCTATTTCCTGCATTTTCTGATTAATTTTCTCGATAACTTCAAAGAGAATCTCAGTTTGACCCTGCTCAGTAAACGAAACCGCTATGTCACCTGATTGCACCCAACAACTGGCAGGAGCTTTTCCTTTTTCACCTTTGCCGCCTTTTTTGGGTTTGGCTTCAGCGGGTTTTTTGGCGTTGCCTTTGAGGTTTTTTTGCAGAGCAGCAGATTTTTGATACCATTCCTGGTTTTTGTGTTGGGTTTCAAAATCTCTAAGAACGGTGCCTAGCCATTGGCTGTAGTCTTCGAAGAGGGCTTTGAGTTGACCTGTTTGGTCTGTGGCGTATTCTTGCAGGTCTTTTAATGAGGTGAATGTGTGAAGTTCAGTTCCCAATCTGTGATTCTCCGTAAAGTGATTCTTCCCTTGGTATTGCCTATGAGTGTTTATTGGATAAGAGGATTTGTCCATCACATTAGCTACATACTGTTTCCTAAGTTAATCATTAATTGTTGATGGAGCAGGCTCACAACAAACCCCAAGTTTGCAACGTACAAGCTCCCCCCACATTTTGCGTTTCTTTTGTGCAGGCATGTGTTCTGCACTTTGACGCTGGCTTGCATGCTGCTTTGGTGTCTGCTTGAACCTGCCCCATTTTGTTGGACAATGGGTAGGTTTTCTGGTGGTTTACTCACACCAGAGCACTTGTTATCTTAAGACATCAGATAAGGATATAAACGTAATGAAGCAACAATACAGATCAAAAATCACTAACAAACTCGAATGGTTTCTGCATATGTCTTTAAATGCTGTTGAGATACCAACTTATTAAGCAGCTACACCTTAACGGTTTAAACAGTATGACTATTCAGTGCATTCTATGCAGCCGTTATGAATCTAAAACTCGAAAAGTTGAAGGAAAATTAGTTTACAATTTAGAGAAGAAATTAATCGGATTTGAGCATGCATATGCTTCAAAGGGCGTATGCCCCGAGTGTGTCAGGCATTTTTTAGGGCACATACCTAAGAATAATCAGCCTGTACTTCTAGAATTTAAAGTAGATAACAAACCCATTTGGTTTTTGTCAAAACCTATAAAGTTTTTTAAATCAACTGGACACTCAAGCAATGGTTGTTTCAATTTTTCTTTCGATTGGTTAAGAAAAATTTACAAGCTAAATAGAACAAAACGAGTTGACCTTCCTGTAAGTGTCATAAAACATTTGCCGAAAAAATGCGAGGAGTGTGGCAAGGAAACCAATCTTGAAATTCATCATAAAATTCCTCTTTGTTTTGGTGGTTCCAATAAAGTGGGAAACTTACAAGTGCTATGTAAAGAATGCCACTTAAACGCTGGGCTACAATACCCTTCTTCAGTTACTTTTGACTTCCAAAATCTGCTAAGAGAAATTCTGGAAGAAGAATACAAGACAAAAATAGATTGCTATAAAGCAGTACAGAAAGGCTATAACTAACGTTATAATACACTTCTTTTAAGCACTTCTGTGTTGACAGGGCAACGGTGAGGCCTATGAAATGCAAGAAGTGCGATAACCTGATTGGGAAAAAAGAATACGATAAATACTTCGGTTTGTGCAAAAAATGCGTTAATGATAACCCAGAGTTCCTATTGGCAAAATATCAAACTAAAATTAGAATTTTCAAACAAGTATTTTCATCGCCTGCACCGTTAGTGGTGTACAACGACGATATGACGCCACGTTTCATCTGCAACCTGCCAAAGATGGTGACAATAACCGACCCATCTGAAGAAAATTTTGCTCTTAAAATCGTTCTAAATAACGCTGTTTTTGAACGCGAGGGCAATACCGTAGGTTTTGCAGGATTCTTGTTTGATTCAAAATTTCATTGGGCAACAACCCCAGAAAATATGATACATGCTTGGAATTGGTTCAACAAAACGCTTAATGTTGATGATGATTTTTGGAGAAACATAGCGATTGACACTATTCGCGACACGCTTGATAATAGCTGGAATACTTACGAGAACGAAATGAATGATACTTTTATCGTTGACATACTTTATTTGATCTGGGCTTTATATAATCTTGATAAGTTAGGGATAGACACAAAAGAAAAGTTTTCAGAAATACGAATGCACTGCAAAGGTCGTACTCGCACCTTTGAAAAACTAAGTAAAAAATCGCAATTTTCCTACGATTTTAGATTCTCACGAGAAGCATGTCAAAGAATCACGGATATCAGGAAAACTTTCGCACACATGGCATCTGAGGCTAAATTAGCAGCACTATCAAAGGGTTACGGTTTCGATGTTGAGTTGAGCAATAATCCTGATATCAAAATTAATGGAAGATGGGTTCAGGTTAAGAAACCCATCGAACATTACATAACACCTCAAAATTTACATGGTATTGTTACAATCACTAATGAGACAACTGAAATAGAGAAACTTGCTGGATTAATTAAGGATGGTTTTAGGCAAAATGCTGATATCGTTGCTATTGAGGTAAACCACTTAGACGACCGAATTATCGACGGATACAAGGCTGTTTGGGGTAAAGAGATGAAATTGGCAAATGCACTTACTCTTGCTCTCGGATACACAACTAAAAGTATTGTGCTTGTTTTTAAAGAAACAGAAAAAGGCTGGCGTGGTAGAATAGTTAAATGTAAGAAAATTATTAACTGAAATCGCAGAAAAATACAGCTATATCGTTAACGTATGTTAAATCCTCATGACTTACGTTACCAAACAGAGTAACCTTCGAAGGTTATTCCACCTTAAACTTTGAAGGCATCAACGGCGAGCCGCATACAAAAACGGCTTCTCTTCTAATTCAAGCGGTAAACTGTACCGCAAAGGCATCGATCACATGATTGTTTCTTTGACGCCTTCTCGGCACTCTAACAATTCACTAATCAGGTTAACACAGCGTTTGGGCAATTTGTTTGGTGGCGGTTTAGTTTGTTGTGGCGTTTTGTTGGTTGAGCATGCTTTTTCGTTTGCGATTTCTTAATGTATACAGTGGCGGCTTGGTTAGTTTTTGTATTGGAAGGTGTAGTGTGTTTGTTGGTTGTTTTGGTGTTTTATAAAGCCCTTAAAGCCTTTTTGGTTGATGCATTGTTTGAATAGTTCGCGTTGCTGGCTGGGGGTCATGTTGGTTACGTTGAATTGTTTGGTTTTTTGCTGATTCATGCTGACCTTCTCGTTAAGTTAAACGCTTGTGCTTTTTTCGAGAACTGTTACTCTTTGGGTTTTCAGCAACCAATCACACTGAAGACTTGCGCCGATTTCCTCCTCAATTTGACCGTTTGCTGTGTTTTTGGCTTCTGGAACTAACTCGATTGCGATTATGGCAATTTTATCCATATTCTTGTCGCCTGTTGGGTTTCTTTTGGGTCTATGTATTGGGCAACTACCTTGCTGCATTGCGGACAGTGCACATGATACCCTTTAGGATAACTGGGGTCACCTGACAATTGTGCACCTTTTTTAGGAATTACTGCTCCGCAGGTGCAGTTCCAGATGGGTTGTTTGTGTTTGATTGAAAGTTCAGGATTCTTCAATTGTTTCTCACCATTACTTAATGGTACATGTCCTGTATATATGCTTGATTAGACTCTTATCTGCCCTCCACTAAAATACTTGACGTACCACCATGCCAACCAAACAATACCGAAACGTAAGCATACCCAAAGAACTCTACGACAAACTAGAAACCTTAGTTGACTCAAAACAAGCAGGCTACGTCAGCGTATCAGACGCAGTAAAAGACGCCATAAGAGAACTACTAAGAAAACACCAACTACTACCCTAAACACAAAATGCCTACAACTGTAATGTTTGTTTTTTTGCGTTTTTTGTTTGTTTGGGTGCGTTTTTCACCAATCTATTAGGCTCCAAATATTTGATGTATGCAGGTACCTTAGAGGGGAGAGGGGACTGGCGGTGTGGTGGTGCTTTTTTTGCAGCCTGCACACTTGGCGGGTGATGCCTAAGAGGGGAGGGTCAGTTTGGCTAAAAACACAGTCAAAAGCATGTTGGAATCGGGCGGTTCTGTATGGTTTTTTGTTTGTGAAAATTGTTTATAGGCGTCTGTTGGGTTGCTGCATTTACGGGCGAATTATCTTTATGGGCCATGCTAGTGCCCGACTTGTATTGCGCTGTTCAACGCTATTCATTGCTAAAAAAGAAAAACTATTGCCCAGCAGACAACGCCGCTGAGAGAGCATCGGAGCTCTTCTGAATCTCTTTAGTCACACTTGAAATCAGCTTAATACGCGTCTCAAGCATACGTTTTTGCGAACTGGTGAGACTTTTGAATTTGGGCAAAACATCCACCATAACCGCCGTCATCAAATCACGGTGCCGCTCCTCGCTCAGGTCTTTGAGTTCAAGGTGCCCATCGTCAAATTGCAGTACCAGGTGCCCGGTTGGGTCAACATGTGCTACAGTCACGTTGCCCAATTCGTCCGGGAGCGCTAACTGGTTTACTGCTATGGAGGTTGCTAGAGGTTTCATTAATTTAAGCAGGGAGATGAAGAATTGTTCAACCAAAATTTTCTCTTCAGAAGTAAGTTCGCTAATTTGTCCGATGTCGTCTGCTGTGCTTTTGAGTGAGTCCACGATTTCTTGGATTGGAATCTGTTTTTTCTTGTTTGCGTCAGCTGCTGATATTTGTGCTGTAGCTTCTTGTCCTATTACTTCTTGAGTCAATTTTGATCAACCTTCAATTCGGTTTCTTTGCTCTTTAGGTCTTGTATGTCGCAGGCACTATGCACAGAAGTTTTAGCCATACCCCACCGTTAAAAAAGATGTTGATTAGCATGGGGTATGAACCTTTACTGTTAGATGACATTTCCCGATTGCCAATTCCCAATTTATCGTTCCAGTGGCACCCCCAAAGTAAACAAGTAGAGGTGCAACCCAATTGAGCTACGGACACCAAGGCTTAAAAGAAAAAGCCGCAGCCAGCCGAATCAAAGAAGTCAGCTCACTAAAGCAAGACAACTTCAAAGTCACCTGCTCACTTGACAAAGAACGCCCCATGTCCACCAGCCCACTCTACAACAAATACAACATCCAACGCTTCGACCTACACCCCAACTACAACTTCTCACACCTAGACAGCATGATACCCAAAGGCACCCCCGAATACCTCGACCACGGCCTAAACTACGTAGAACGCATCATCCGCGCACTATACTACTTCAAACAATGCAGCCTCATCGGACCCTCAGGCACAGGAAAAACCCACATCGTCTACCTCGTCGCCGAACTCACGGGCTTGCCGATTTGGGAAGTCAACTGCGGCTTAAGCACCAGCAGCTTTGATTTGATTGGGCGTTTTATCGGTTTGGGCAAGGAAAACTGGGTTGACGGATTACTCACGCAGTGGCTGCGCAAGGGAGGCATCATGTATCTTGACGAAGCCAACATGATGAAACAAGACGTCGCAACCCGACTTAACCCCGTGCTTGACACCCGAGGGCACCTCGTACTTAACGAAAAAGACAGCGAAGTTATAGAGCGCCACAAATACGGTTACATGATTATCAGCATGAACCCCGCAACCGCTGAATTTAGCGGCACTAAACCGCTTAACGCTGCCATGCGCCGTCGTATGGCGGTTTGGATTAACTTTGACTTCCTCAGCGTCGGCGAAACCATCTCACCCCACGAAGTCGAAATGCTCAGAAAACGAACCAAAGTCACCCAAGACGTCGCCTACAAAATCATCCAAGCAGGCGCCGAACTGCGCAGGCAGTATAAGTCGGGTGATTTGCCTTATGGCCCCTCACTTGGTGACCTCATCAACTGGGCAACACTGGTTTTTGACGGCATGACCCCGATGAGTGCAGCGGAAGAAACCATTATCGGATTAACCAGCGACAACGTCGAAGTCCAATCGGATGTACGTAGAATTCTTGAGGCGGTCTTCAACAAAGCCTAAGGGGGCAAACGTTTGGGGTTTATTGAATATGCTTGGGGCATTTCCCTGCAGAAAGACGACACAAAAGTCAAAATCCTCCAAGACCCCAACCTAACTCAGCCGACACTTCAAACTGACAATGTCGGATTCACAATCAAACTCCCCACGGCCAAAGTTTTCGACGGCGGAGATGCCGCTTTTTTGGGTCATCGTTTTGGGGCAAAAAATAAGCCCAAAGCCCACGTGGGACGTCTTTTCCGTGCCTCTGTCGTGCACTTAACCGCTCACACGCTGGAGCCGTTTCCTAAAGAAAAGGTTGTGCCAACCCCATCTGACCCCATCACCGAAGCCTACGCCAAATCCCTAATCAACGACACCTACGTCAACGCATATGTCCAAACCAAACATCCCGAGTGCCTTCCCGACATCGCCTACACAAACACGCTCGCATACCAAAAAATCAAGGCTTCAAACCGCATATTCAACCCTTCAACACGCCTAATGGCTGCAATCCTAACCAAAACCAACACAGGCTTCGTCAAGAACTCTCTAGGAACAGATGAGGAAAAAGCTTTAGATGAAATTGCGGCGGATTTGGCAGCGCTAAAAGACACCTTTAAAATATCAATCACTGAGGAACAAACTGTTGACTTAAATGCGCTCTTTGACCAGACATTAAAGAAAATCAAGGATGCACTTGAGCCATTTGGACCCTTCTTGGAGGCACCGTCGCTTCGGCACACGGAAAGTCTTGGAAACTGTAGCATATACAGTGAAGTCGAAGCCTCAAGTGACTTTGACAGCATCTTTCCTCAAGCATTAACCAGCCTCGGCGGAACCATGCCCCAAGTCGACAGCATTGAGGAGGTTTGGCGTCCCGAACAAGAAGCCGAAGCCTTGCAAGCCTTCAACTCCGACTACTACCAAAAACTCAAAGAAGAAAAAATCCTCACCAAAATCCAACCCTACCTCGCATTAACCAAATTCAAAGATGTAGTTATTCCAGAGGAAGATTACACACAGTACCTGCGAGCGCGAAGCCTAGTTCAGGGAGCGAATCGGCGTCTTTTGGAGATTCTGCGTTCAGTTTACAATTACCTCGACGAAGACCCACGACAGGAAATGGGGCAGCTGGATTTAGCCGCGGTCATTCAATCCATAGCCGCGCAGAAACCCGCCACTGACGTGTTCGTGCTGGATGAGTATTTGCAGCCCAGTTTCGCGTGGAGCCTACTCTTTGACGTTAGCAATAGCATGCAGGTAAAGGGCGAGCAGGGGCGGGCGTTGGCGATTGCGGTTGCAGAAGCTGCTAAGGAACTCATGATGGATGCGACTTCGTGGTCGTTTTTTGGTTTCAGCGACAAACTCTACATCCTCAAAGACAGCACCGAATCCTACAGCAAAAAAGTTCGCGCCAGAATCGGCGGCTTAAAATTTGAAGGTTTAACCTTCATTCCCGACGCCATCCAAATCGCAGGCAAAATGCTTGCTAAACGCTGTGAGGAGCAGCGGGTTTTGATTGTGATTTCGGATGGGTGGCCTTATGGGTATCCTGAGATGCCTGAGGTTCTCAAGAACTGCGTAGAAGATTTACTTAGAAAAAACGTGATTGTGCTGGGCATCGGCGTGGAAACAGACAGGATGGGCAAGTTCTTTAGGATGCACTCGGCAGTTTACACCCAAAAAGACCTCTACAACAAATTCGGCACACTCTACGCTAATGCATCAAACAAAGCACTAGAAACCTAAACCAAAAGCATACAACATTTCTATTGGTGTCTATTAGAAATTCAATGCATATAGGGTTCTGGATTTTTTCCTTAGCAAGCAGAATCAAAGTCCGTCAAGGCAAGCCTAAATTGTCAAAGCTTTTAAAGTAAAATCGGCAAATAGTGTTTGTATGAAAAAGCAGTCTGTGGTTGTTGTTTTTGTGTTTTTCTTGTTTCTGCTGCCCTTTTCTTTAGGTAATGCTGAAGCTGACTCGGCAAATCCAACATGGACTATACAAACTGTGCAGCAAGGGCAAACTGCATGGCTTTCTCTTGCTTTGGATGCAAATGATTTTCCCTGCATTGGGAATGGGGATATTTATGCTACATGGAATGGCTCAAACTGGACTACCCAATTTATAGATTCTTCCCGCAGTTTTTATGGAGATTCTTTTCTTGTTTTAGATGTACAGGGGATTCCTCATGTGTGTTGTAGTTCCTCATCAGGTTTAAAATATGCTATCTTGAATGGTTCAACTTGGGTTATACAAACTGTGGATTTGGATGGAATTTATCCTTCGCTTGTTTTGGATAAGGCTGGTAATCCGCATGTTAGCTATCAGGATAGGGAAAATCTTCTTTTGAAGTATGCGGTTTGGAATGGTTCTGAGTGGAGTATTGAGGTTATCGACTCAACTGATATTGCAGATTCTTCTTGTATTGCTTTGGATTCAATGGGTTATCCACATATTTGTTATAGTGGAGGGGTTAATGGGACTTTGCGGCATGCTTTTTGGAATGGTTCTGCTTGGGTAGTTGAGGATGTGGTTTCTGAGAGGGCTTGGTCTATTTCGTTAAAGGTTGATGCGCAGGATAATTTGCATTTATGTTATACTGTAAGTGGTGACCAGCGGGGTTTAAAGTATGCTATTTTGTCAAGTTCTGAATGGGTGGTTCAGATGGTTGATCCTGCTGGTTGGGCTGCGTCTCTTGCTTTAGATAAATCTGGAGTTCCATGTATAGCCTATGAGGATACGAGTTTTGATGTGAAATTTACAAAGTTGGGTTCCTTAGGTTGGAGTACTCAAAGTATTGACAAATACGACTCTACATCAGGTATGCGTAATGGGTATATTTCTATAGTTTTGGATTCAAATGGAAATCCCCACATATGTTATGGTAACTCGAACGGAACGTGTTATGCAACAACAATTTTGCCTAAAATAACAGCAATCCCCACAGAAGCCCCCAACGAGTGGTTATCCCTCGATACCTCTGGATTAATTGCGGGTGTCTCGGTATCAGCTGTTATTGTGGTGTTGGCGGTTATTGCTTTATGGCAAAAGAAACTGAAAACTGGTTCCTGACTTAGCCTGTTTCATTCCTATTTGGTTCCTATTAGGAATTCATTGCAGAAACCTGAGAGGGGAGGTAACTATTGGCAAATTCTGCAGTCAAAAACATGTTGCTGAAGTGGTTTATCTTAATTTTTTGGTTATTGGGAGTGGCGTGCACCCAAAAAATTCGGAAGAGAGAGGGGGTAAAGGGAATCTTGGATCTGAGTGCACGTCACACAGGTTTGCTGCTTCTCAAATTTGCTAAAAGAAGATTTCCGATTTTGCGTCTGGCGTAGTTGTATTTTTGGTGGGCACGTTTTTTGGGCGTAGCGATTTTTTGGCTGTGTTTGCTTGTGATGAAAACTGAGCCGCCATTGTTAAGATGCTGCTTTACGGTGGAGTAGTTGACTTTTTCTGTTTCATGCACTGTTACGTCGCTGTTTGCGTTGTTATCCAGCAACAGTATCTGGAAAAGTGGTGCCGTAGTTTTTTTTGCCGTATTTTTCAAGCGGATTTCTTCCCTCAACATTTTGAGGTAATTAAGGTATAATGTGGAAAAGTCTTAAAGCTATGTGACTGCGCAGCTACAACAACAGTTTATCTGCCAAGAATAAACTCTGCAACTTTGATGCTACAAAGCGAGGAAACCACCAAATCCGCGCTCTCACCCAAAAGCGCATCTGCCCCATACTGCCCAGTTGTTACAGCCACACAAGCCATCCCAGCGGATTTGGCAGCTTTAACCCCAAAAACAGAATCCTCCAAAACCACACAATCCTCTGGGTTCACATCAAGTGCGGCGGCGGATTTGAGGAAAATTTCTGGGTCAGGTTTGCTGCGTGTGATTGACTCTGCGGTGAGTACTGTTTGGAAGTATTTTTCAACCTTTAACGTCGTTATCTGATGCTCAATGACATTCCGGTTATTCATGGATGCCAAGCCAACCTTCACTTTCCCATCCAAACCCTCCAAAAGCGCCCTTGCTCCATCGAAAAGCTTCACATGACCAGCATATTCAACTTCAAGCTGGCTTTTACGTGCAACCAGCCCCTCAACCACGCCAAAATCAAAGGGGCAACCTGCCTCTTTCAAAATTGCCTTAAAAGTTTCCGAAGCACCAATACCAATACGGCTGGAAATAACCTCATCAGGGACGTCGCAATTGATTTCCTGTAGAGCTCTATGAAAAGAGTACAAGATAGCCTTTTTTGTGTCTGCCAGTGTTCCGTCCCAATCAAAAATCACTGCTTCAAACATAAGAACCGCTAGGTGAGGTGGAGTTTTTCGCGGATTTGCTGGCTTTTCTTTGTGGCTTCCTCAACTGCGCGTATCATAGCTGGGCGTATTTGGCTTTGCTCAATTTGGTATATGGCTTCGATTGTTGTTCCGCCGGGCGTTGTGGTCATGTCTTTGATTTTTGAGGGTTCCTCATGTAAATCCAGCACCAGTTTACCTGTCGCCATAATGCACTGCGCCGCTGCCGTTTGAGTGATGTTTCGTGGCAAGCCGACTTTCAAGCCTGCATAGGTTAAGGCTTCAACAATAACTGACAAGTACCCCGGCGCACTACCGCTCAACGCGGTGATTGCATCCATATATTTCTCGTCAATTTCCTGAGCAACACCCATCATGCCAAGCAAAGTTTGGATTTTTTCCTTGTCCTCAACTGTGACGTTTTCTGTGCAACAGTACGCGGTGTAGGAGGCTTGCACCATTGCACCAAGATTAGGCATAACGCGAACGATGCGGGATTCTGAGGCGTGGTTTTTCAGGAAAGCCAAGGGCACGGTTGCAGCTACGGAAATTAAGAGTTTGCCTTTGAGCCCCTTGCCGGCTTCCTCTAAAACCTTGGCTACGTCACCAGGTTTAACAATGATAAAAATTATGTCAGCGTTTTCGGCTGCTTTACAGTTGTCACTGCTAACTTTTGCACCCAACTTCGCAATCTCTGCCAGTTTTTCAGGGGCAATATCAACTGCCGTGATTTCGCCGCCGTAATTGCCGTTGAGGAGGCTTTTGATTATGGCGCTTCCCATCATGCCTGCGCCGATGACCGCAATTTTATCATTCATGAGTATTCACTGACGTTTTAAGAAAACTGGCGCGCTCTTTAAACTTTCCCTAACCAACCACAACAGTGCCTGTTAGCTTCTTTTTAGTTTTCCAAAACACCCCTGGAAAGGCTGAATCTTTAAAGAAAAAAAGACCCTTTCCAAGGTATTCAGATTACTTTGCATTATCTCCCTGTTACTGTAACTGTTCGTCTTCCTTTAAAGCAAAAACAACAGCATAATCAAATGAACGTGATATTATGAAATCAGCAAAAATTTCAGAAAATCAACGAATCAGTAAAACAGAGAAACAATTCTTAGGCGATGAAAACCTGTGGTAGATGGAATCTTTGACCACCTAACATGCAAACCAAAGCTTACAATAAAAGCGCCAGATGGCCTGAACTATATTGATTTGGATACATTTTTTGATACAGATGGCACTAATGCATTAACACTACAAATTGGCCACAGCATCAAACTTCCTTGTGATGCACCAAATATGGACAGGGTAACCCTTGTAAACTACATATGGAAATGGACAAATAGCATTTGGCAAAGCAAGAATTATACAATTCCTGTTGGAAGCAATTATATCCGATTTAAAGATACGCAAGGTGAAGATGGAAACTATGGCGATCTGGCTTTAATCACAATAACCGATGTTGATGTAACAGACGATCCAATTTTGACTTGGAGCCAAGGTATGGTGATAAAGAAAGACTTGGCCGTTGGTGGATATCTTGCTTCAAATCAAGGTGCAATAGCGCTGGGAAGCGGATTAAAAAGTACATCAATTGATCCGCCAAGAGTATGGCTTATGCATTCTGAAAATCACCTTCTGCATGATATTAATGGAAGCGACACAGCACCAGAAGCCCTTGAAATAAACCAGATGTACATTCACACTAAAGAAGAAGATGTTGAAATATATAATCATCTTTTTAAATGTACAGCTAAATCACCTGATGTTTGGACTGATTTAGGTCATAAAGATTATTACAATAAAACCTTTGATACTTTGCATATTCATCGCTCCAATCGTACAAACCTAGGGAATTTAAAATGCGCAGATGTTTATGCAACAAGTATGTATTTTGGTGTTGAACCTACTGAAGACGCCCCAGGAGTAATAAACAAATTTAACCCAAACAACTACACTTACGACGCCAATTTATATCGATATGCAACAAGTGTTTTAAAAACAGACGCTAATTTTGTTGTTGGTAATGCATATCTGAATGTTAATCCAACAAGTAGCAACCCAACACTTAACCTACAAGTTAATGGCAGTGGCAAAGCATCATTTGGTCACGATGGATCTGACACACACCTTGTTTCCTATGATGGGTCTCTAATATTAACCTCAGCAAATGGAGTTATACAATCATCTGGTAACATCAACATAGTAAAAAGTGGGCCTGTCTTTAACTTTTATAATGGAGTAACTTGGCTTGGTGATTTAGGTAGCGACAATAGCAACTTTTACTTAACTGCAAGAACAGGCAATCTAGTTCTATCAACAGTTTCTGGCGACGTAGTAACAGACAGCAAGCTTGTTATTAACAATCATCTCAAAGTAAGCGGAAGCATATACTTATTTAACGGTTCTGTTAATGCTCGTATTGCTTCTGATGATGAGGGCAAAATATCTTTAAATTATAATAACGCTGCTACAGGGTCATTAGTATGGTATGGTGGTTCGACTACATCTAAATTTAGTATAGATACTGCCGGTCAAGTTTCGCTTCCAATTCAAGGTTCATCGGGCGGACTCGTCATAGGCGGTGATACAAATCTTTATCGTTCAGCCGCTGATGCCCTCAAGACTGATGACACATTCAAGTGTTATGCTCTAGGCATTGGTGAAACTAATTATGGCATCGTTGAAACAGGCGACTTTTCCGCGCACGACCTGTACACGGGCGGAACCAAGCGATTGGATAGTTCAGGTGTAGCAACTATTACAAGATTAAGCATTAGTTCTGCACCAAACGTTAACACAGGTGATATAGCATTTGGAAAAACCGGTTATCCTGCACCTACCGCTATTAGGTGGGCTTGGTCGTCCCGTGATAATAACATGGATGCTTTGTTTTATGCATACGATGGAACAACATTCCAATACTACATGTTTTTTGATTGGGCAAACACTTTACTTTCATTCCGGACCAACACCGAGGTGAAAAAAACACATCCTGTGCTTAATCTAAAAAGGGCAGACAACACAATAATTGGGATGCTAGGCAGTTCAGATGACACTAACCTGTTCCTGAGTAATCCCTACGGCAGCCTAACACTTTCCGCGTCAACAGGCTACGTGACTGCAGGTAACAGCGCCCAATATTTAGGGCATCCAAACACAAGATGGCTTAACGGCTACTTCAAAAACTTAAACGTTGCCAACAGCGGGGGGTCAGCAGATTTATCACTTGCGTCAACAGGCACTGAAGCACAAGCTCAAACATCAATTGTTTTTGATAATAACCCATCGGACGGCACAAGACGCCTGTTTTATTTAATTCAAAAAGATACTGGCGAAATAAAATTCATAAGTTATACACCAAGCACCGATACATGGCGTGACCCACTGTTAAAATTGGATTATTTAGGTAACTTGACTGCTTATGGTAATGTCACAATCAACAGATCCAGCCCAGTACTTAACTTCAATAACGGCGCAACTTGGCTTGGGGATTTAGGCAGCGACAACAGCAACTTTTACTTAACTGCAAGAACAGGCAATCTAGTTCTATCAACAGCCTCTGGCGACGTAGTGATCAACGATTTATTAATGCTTAATCATGGATTAGGAATAACAGGAACAAACTATGGCATCAACGAATATGGCAACTTTGCAACCAACTACATCGTATCGTCTGCACCTGCATCATCCACAACAAGTTTTGGCTATAAATGGGAACCCAGTAATGTAGCTAACGCTCTGATAACATTTTTGCAAGGAACAAGCACACCTTCAAGGTTTCTGCCTATGTTGCTAATGAAGCCTATTGGTGAGAATATGTTTGGACTATGGTAGACATTAATTGAAGACGCAAACGACACGGGCAATAATCCAGTTATTGAACTCAGGGCTTCAAAAGAATCTGGAGTAATAACCACCAGACCATTGATCCATATCACTAATAATGCAGTTTCTGTGTTGCAGATTGCAGCATCAGGAAACACAACAGCTTATGGTAATATTACAATTGACAAGAGCAATCCAGTTATTGACTTCTACAACGGCGCAACGTTCCTCGGTAACATTGGCAGCGACAATACAGACTTCTCTATCGGCGCACAGCAACGTGACTTGATTCTTGGTGCAGCATCAAAAATCAAGATTGCATCCCCATTAAGCGTTTTCGGTTCAGACAGCAACTATCACGACGGTGTCAGCACCACAATCTCATGGGATGGCGGCACACACTATATAGCCATAATCAAAGGCGTCATAGTAGCAGCGGCTTAATCATGTTCAAACCAAAACAGGTGCAAGACGCTAAAAACGGAGGTGAACTCTATGACTGAACAAACTCCGCAGTTTCCTCCTGAAATTGCACAGCAATTAAGTATGCTTAACATGCGTGTTGGCAACGTTAACCTTTCAATGACAGACCTTGTCAAAGAAATGGACAAGGCGCTTAAAGCTATGGCTGCAAAAATTGCTGAGCTACAAAAAGAAAACGCAGAACTAAAGAAACCCAAGCAGTAAACTCTGTTTGGCAACTCTTTTTATTTTTTTTTAATTCCACAAATCTGGAACCCTAAAATGGTTCTCTTTCTACCCTATTTTTTGCAGTTATTTGTAAGTTCCCTGAGCACTTTTTTCATTTCTTTTGCTGGCGCAGTGGTTCTTATGCCGCGTGTGTTGAAATGTGACAGGACTGCTGAGTAACCTGCGTTGTGCAGTGCGGTCAGGTATGCTTGGTTGGATACGGAGGGTAAGTCAAATTTTCCGCTTAATCGGTCAACAACGTAGTATGTGATGGGTGCATTGGCTTCCTGAACGGTTTGGGCTAAGAGCTTGCTTATTCGCAGGCTGGTTCCAAGCGAAACCTTCTTGCTCTCCAAAATCAGCGCCTCGCAAAATGAGCTGTCCCAAAGGTTTCCCGTCCAGAGTGGTCCTGCATAATCCATTCTTGCACCACATTCAGGACAGGTTAGACATCCAAAGAGTTTCTGGGCTACTTCTCGATGCATGCAGTTGAAGCAGTGTAGGATGTAGCCGAGGTTTTTTATGGATTCATCAGCTTTTTTTGCTCCATAGCTGATTTGGCTGTAGAGGCGGATGTAGTGGTCGCTGCTGTGGCAGAACAGCGGTTTGATGCCGATGTCATGCTTAGCCGCCAGCGATGCGGTGCAGCCTGCCAAAAACCTAATTGCAAGCTCGTGGCAGTATTCGGTGCGTAAAGGTTTGGCGCCGTATTTGCGTAGGCAAGCTTTGGCATGGACTCCACAGAGAGGTGCAAGGTCTGTTGCTGTGGATGCTAAAAGTCCTTTGTTGCGTAGAGCGCGAATTGCTGCGGCAATGAAGGGCACAGGTGTCCCAAACGGGTCAAGGTCGACGATGTCAAAGCGTTTTTTTGGTGAGGCGTTGGCGTCAAGGGTGCAGTTTGCGTCTTTTCTGCGGATTGTTACTTTATCCTCAACGCCGTTTAGGGTGATGTTGTGCTTAGCTAATGCGTAAGCATGCCTGTTAATGTCGCCTGCAAGCACGGATTTTACGCCGTCTATTTCTTTGGCGTAGCGGATTGCACGGATGCCCTGGCTGGTGAGTGGCTCGCAAATGCTGACTTCACGGTTTAGCATACGCTGGAAGGTTTGGAATACCAGCACTGACAGGTCACGGTTAAACTCCATCACAGGATTGTAAAACACTGGCGCTTTGGAGGGTGCAAACTCGGATGGTTCGGTTGTGTACTCGTCAAGTTTAGGAACCAGCATGTCCGCTTTGCCTTCATGGATGATTTCTGAGGGAAAATCTGGCGTGTAAACTTTTTTGGTTACCGTTCTGCTGCACCTTCTGGCATAAACCGCATGCAAGCATATTTAGATTATTGAATAACCTGCTGATTGATATTATGTGTTCTTGATTGAGGTTTTGGTTGGCGTAAGTAAAATAAAGCTGCAGCCCCGCTATCGTATGTTTACAGGTGAGAGCATTGTCGGGAAAAGAAACCTTACTGCCATACGTGAAAGAGAAAAAAGACGGCGAAGAAACCTCAATCATTGTTGATAGCCGAGAAGCAAGCAGCGCAGATAAAATCGTAAAAGGCTTACTGGAAAGGGGCGTGGATGTAAAGTCAGAGTTTCTGGAGCGCGGCGACTACATCCTCAGTGACCAGTGCGCGGTGGAACGCAAAACCGTCAAAGACTTCGTCTACACACTCACACGCCGCTACCTCTTTGAACAAATCTTTGGCTTAAAAGAGGCTTACCCTAAAGCCATGGTGGTACTGGAAGGTTATTTGCCCATCGTGTTCAAATACAGCAAAGTTGCGCCTGCCGCAGTTTGGGGCGCCATGTTTAATCTTGCAAAAAACGGCATCCCCATAATCAACACGCCCTCCCATAAAGAAACAGTGGATTTTCTCTACACTGCCGCGCGTCAAGAACAAATCGTGGAAAAACGCAGCCCCACCGTACATGCAGTCAAAAAATGTGAGACGCTCTCGGATGCGCAGGTGTTTTTTGTTGCGAGTTTGCCAAATATTGGGCATGAGAAGGCAACAGCAGTTTTGGGGGCGTATCAGACACCGATGAATGCGCTGATTAATGTGGAGGATTGGCATAAATCCGTTAATGGGTTGGGTCCCGTGATAACTAACAAGGTCAAAGAAGTATTGAGCACTCCTTATAAGCAATCATGCAAAGAATAAAGCGGTAGAGGGGTAATGAAAAAGCTCAAGCTGGCGCTCGCTGTAGTCTCGGTTTTAATTGTTGTTGTTCCGATTGCAGCGCTTGTTTTGGTTTACAGCGACAACTTGATGGATACAGTAATTCCTCAAGACATTAAAAGTGCATTTAGTAGCGGTTTGAGCAGTCAAAGTGAGCTTTACCCTCAGGTGCTAACTGGAACCTTTAATTCAGAAGATAACACAGTCAGCTTTCAGTTTAACATAACAAACCCCCTAAACACAGAGCTCACAGTCACCTCATTAACTGCCAACATCATCGCTTTTGACGACAACAAACCATTAGGCAACATAGCTCTATCCTCGCCTGCAACTATTGAGATAGGGAAAAGCGTGGTTCTGCAGGTTTCTGGACAGCTAAACGCAGGTTTGGACGAGTATTTTGCTAATTATGTCTCAGGTGGTTACCAAAGCATTCACGTTGCATTCCAAAACCTCAACATTAAGGCAGGAGGAATCCAAATTCAAATGAACCACCAAGATGCGGGCTCTATACCATTGGGAGGTTTAGCGTAGTGGCAGGACAAATTAACTGGGTTGGTGTTGCAGGTGGCGCAGTTACGCTTGTAACGGTTGCGGTTTCATGGTTTGCTCCATGGTGGCAACTAACCGTGGGTGACAGCTTAGTAAAGGCAAATGTTTCCCCAATCAACATGAACCTTGACTTGTTTGGCACCTCTTTCATGGTACCCCTAATCACAGCCCTAAACATCATCACAATCACAACGTTACTGACAAGCGCGATTTGCCTGCTGGTCTACTCATTTAACACAGAGAAACCCTACGCCAAAACCCTGCTGGATTTTGCCTACAAAAAACCATTCTACGTGCTTGTAGCATTTTTAGCGGGGTTGATTGTGGTTGTGTTTAGTTTGCAGTACATGTTTGGAATGAACATTCCCCTTCTGGGCTCGGGCACGATTACACTGCCAACTGTTTACACAGCCAACGCAACAATCATCGCAGATGCTACAGGCATGTTCCAATTGTCCTTTGTGCTCTCAATCGTTGCGGTTGCCCTGTGTATAGCTACCAAATTTTATCATCCAAAAACTCAGCCGCCACCCCCGCCAACTGACGCAACTGTTTTTCCGCAGACATCGGATGCAGGTACAGTTAAGGTTTAAAAGAACAACCACATTATTTTGTTGCCATCATCGTGTGGGGCTTTCGGCTAGCTTGGTCTAGGCTTGTAGCCTCGGGCGCTATAGACCCCGGTTCAAATCCGGGAAGCCCCACCATAATGCAAAATAAAGGTTAAATTGAGCGCTTTCTCTGGTTTGTTTTGATGGAGCCTTAAAGGTGCCGAAGAAGAAAAACGTCAGCATAGATGTGAGTGAGTGCGAAACTTTTGATTCCTACAGCGAAAAACTCACGAGCAAGTATGGCGACAATTGGCTTGGCAGGGGCAAATGCACGGGCTTGGAGTTTAAGCGTTGGTTGGCTCTGCGTGATAATTTGACGGAAATCCCTTAAGGGGTTATTTTTTTGTCGGTTGCTGATTTGCTTTATCGTAATAAGGTGAGGTTTTCTCGATTTTTGACATTATACTTTTGCGGAACAGCACAATGAATACTTTGAAAAGTCCAAATTGCTTCTTAACATGGTTAAAGTAATCCTCGCTGGTGTGATTCTGAAAATCAAATTCTTCCTGCGCCACTTTGGTGTCATACCAGTCCAAATGATACGTGTTAATGTCATCAGTGAAGTATTTTGGGTCAGGCACAGAAAGCGACAGCGCCCCAAACAAACGCGACAAAAATTCGCCCCCTCTTAGCTGCCAACCATTTTTTTCTCCGCCACCCAGAATATACGCTTGATTTTTCTGTGTAGTGCCCGCTTTCAGCTTTTCAGCTCCAGCAACTAAGGCGGTTGCGACATCTGCATCCATTATCATCTCAAGCCGCATATCTGGGTGCATATCAAAAATCTCCTCCAGCAAAGGAAGCGCACGTGCCATGGCAAAGATGGAAAAATTAGGGAGCACACCTGCAAGCCTAAAAATGAGATAGCTGTCCGCTTTTTCTTTGAGGAACTGTTCGCATTTAATTTTTGATTCCTCATAATTTCCCGTGACAACCAAGGGGTCATTGCGGTCAACCAGTTTATCCTGCAGTTGAGTAGCACCCATCACGCTTGCTGATGAAGTAAAAATAAAGGGGATTGCCCGTTTTGTCTCTTTGATTGCCTCAATCAGGTTTACTGTGCCGCCATAATTAACGTCCATGGTGAGTTCACGGTGTTTTTTTGAGGCAGGAGGAATTATCGCTGCAAGATGAATCACCGCATCACAATCCAAAACCGCTGCTTTAACATCCTCAAAATTTCTGATGTCCCCAAAAACCACAGTTTCAATTTTTTTGTGATACTTCTTGGCGTCTTTGCGGGTTTTTTTGTTTTCTACTTCAAACACGGCTACTTCATGACCGCGTTTACATGATTCTTCAATTACTGCTTTGCCGATGTTTCCAAAAGCACCCGTGATGAGTATTTTCATTAGTTATCGCTAAATATGCACGCTGACCCCGCTTTAAAGGTATGCAAACTCGTAACTTTTTGCCAGTTTTGAAAGCTTGATTTGTGCAAAGACATAAATTTGAAAGCAGCTATTTGGCTGGGTATGAAATCCGATTGTACCCGATGTGGCAAAAATTTTAAAGGATTACCCTTCGAAGCCACAATCAATGGAAAAAAAGAGTCTTTTTGTAATGAATGCTATGTGCAGGTTAAAGAGGAGTATAATCAGAAAGCCACTTGTGATGATTGCGTTTTCTTTGATGATGATGCCTGCGAATACAAAGGCAAACTAACACCTGTGAATCTTTCAGGTTCAGAATATTTTGTGCAAAGAGAAAACTGCCGCCACTTCAAAGACAGTTCAGACCAAGAAAATCTTGCCCTCAAAGGCACCGTGAAAGCAGGCAAGGAAGCAAAAACTGAAACCGACATACTCATTGTAAAGCTGACACAAAATAGCAAAACATTAACGTATTACTGTTGCCACTGCGGAAAACCCCTAAAAATCGGAGCCAAAAACAGCATACTAAAAACGTGCCCCTACTGCAAAAAAGACCTAACAGTAATTGACATGGTCAAACTTATCAACCAACACCTCTAAGCCCACCAATTTTGGGCACGATACCTTGTGTCATAGTTGTATGATTGCTGCGGTGAAGTCTTCGTCGCCGATGGTTCGGCTTTTATGCCCTTTCCCCGAAGTGTCCTCAAGCAGAAACACGTCACCTGTATGGAAAACCCGAACTTCACCATCACTCGCGATAATTTCAAACGATCCAGAGAGGCAGCAGAAAAACTGCTTTTTGGGTGCAGGGTGCCAATCGCCAAACCAGCCCTTGGCGGTTCTGAAAAAGACAAGTCGGCTGGCTTCTGTGTAGTTGGAGAGCTCTACGGGTGGTGCTGGGGGCGCAAAATTCACGGATTCAAAAGCGACTTCAACATTTTTGAAATGAGATTCACCTTGACTGTCAGTGTAAAGCAGGGTATATTTCAAAAACATCAACCTCAAATAAAATGCACTAAAATTAACCATTTAAAGTTATGCCAATCAAACAACTCCAAGCAAACAATTTTGCCCAAATGCAGAAAGCCCTAACCTTTTTTAGTTATCAAATCCCACTTACCATTGAGGAGATACCTGTTGCTTTTTAACCATAAATCCTCACAAAAACTATACATTGACCTAGGCGATTTGCAAAACGAAGTAGAAAACCTGACAAGTTACCTGCAAAAACACCTAAACGTTACAGCTTCCCAAAACGGCAACAAATTAATGATTGACTCAGACGACGTGTCTTTGCCTGAACTGGAATACAAAGTGAAAAAGTTCGTGTATCATCGGGACCTAAACCGTACCCACTGGGTCTCAAACGAAGGCTCAACAGTAAAAATCAACCGTTTCAACAATCAGACCAGAAAAAAAGGTAAAACCAAAAAAGTACCTCCTCATCAAAACGTCGCCCAAAGCTGGGGACTCTAATCCCCTATTCATTCTGGGTTTGTTTTGTTTTTGATTTCAAAAGTTCCTTGGCTCGTTCTGTATAGGGATTAAAGTACGCTTCATTTTCGAGCTTGTTGCCTTCTGAGAAGAAGTCATCCACGGTTTTTCCCATTGCTTTACCCCTTGCAGTATGCATATCCAACGCGAAATCAGGAATCAGCGGCAGTTTGCCTTGGTCACGTTCCGCATAAACCACGTTTTGGAGGTCATCGGTTATGCGGCTTTTCTGGCTACGGCACAAACACACTACCGCATTAACCAAAAATAAAGATGAGTTGTTGTCGCCAAGCTTAGACTTCTCCGCCAAATACTGCTTATGCATGACATCCACGAGCAGGGGCATATTGGGGTTAGCTGGTCCGATATCTTCTGATGCGATGATTTTTAGGCGATTCCACAGCATAGTCTGATTAAACTCTTCGAGCTCCACTGCAAAATGTGTTACCTCGTACTCCATACCTCTGCGGATGCACTTCTGAAGCGCACTGAGCAGTTCGTAGTGGTCGTAGCCGTGTTTTGTGTTAGCCAAGATAATCCTCACCAAAAAATTTGTGGATATACCAGATAAGCTTTGCCTATTCAAGCCTGTAAGGCGAAATTAGTTGAATATTTCGATTTTTTCCACTTTACGTGATTCCGCCTCAACCAGCACGTAATAAACCGTAATCAGCACCAGAATCATTGCAATCCCAATCACCAACGCCTCTTGGGGCATGCCGATAAGTAGGGCGATTAAGCCGCCGATGGCAATTATGGGCAATACTGGGTAGAGTGGCACTTTGAAGCCTGCGGGGGCTTTTTTGCGTCGGAAGTGAACCAGCGCAAAACTGGCGATAAGGTAACAGAAGAGGATGCCAAAGTTGCTAATTGATGCCATCACGTAGATGTCACCTGAAAAAAGCATCACAATCCCAATTGCTGCTGAGATAATCACGCCATTAACCGCCACGTCCCGTTTCTCATTGTATTTGCGCACGATTTTAGGCAGTAGTTTGTCGGTGCCGATTTGATAGAGCACACGTGAGGAACCCATAATCATAGCCAACGCCGCAGAGGTTGTGGCAATCAAAGCACCAATGGAGACAACGGTGAAGAGCCAGCCTGGTGCTCCTGCAGTGCGTAAGGCAAAGGAGAGCGGGTCAGAGGATATACCGTATTGGCTGGCGGGCATCAGAAACAGAAGCGCAACAACCACCAAAATATAGAGCACCATACTGATAACAACCGATGAAACGATAGCTTTTGCTGCTCCTGCGCCGCCGCCTTTAACATCCTTTGTAATGGTGGAAATTGCTTGGAAGCCTGAGTAGGCAAAGAAAATCACGACGCTAGCCGCGAATATAGAACCCACATTTGCTGATTGGAAGCCTGAGGTGAAATTGTTGGATATTGTGTCACCGTTGCCGAAAGCGAAAAGCAGAGCAAACACAATGAAAAGGAGTAGTATGCCGATTTTTACAATGACAAGGGCGAAGTCGGCTTTGGCGGCTTTACTGACGCCTAAAATGTTCACGACGGCAAGAACCAGAATCAGAGCTATCGCGAAAACAGTTGGGTAAACATTGCTGCTCACGCCGAGTAAACTGGTTAAATATGAGCCGAACCCTAACGCGATGGGCGCGATTGAAGAGGCATACGCGAAGTAGAGCATTATGCCTGTTACAAAGCCCAGTTCACTGCCAAATGCTTCGTAAGCATATGAGTAGGAGCCTCCTTCTGCTTGAGGCATAATTGAGCCGAGCTCGCCCAACTCCAACGCGACAATTAAGGCAATCACGCCGACAATGACAAACGCGATAAGCGATGCTGAACCCGCGAGGGCTATGGCGGTTCCACTGAGGACAAAAATGCCTGCGCCTATGATTGCGCCTAACCCAACTGCGGTTGCTACTTTAACGCTAATCTTCTTGTCCTGCAAAACTTACCCCTTATAGGCTTTGGTTAAAGAGACTTATTCAAGTTATGCTTGCCAATAAAGCGGTAAGTTAGGGTTTTTTTGCTTCAACTTCCAACCGAACCATGTCAAGGGTTACTTCGCCGTCTGCAGTTTCAGGGTGAGTTTTTAGGTAACACTTGACAAGCTCCATAACAAATGAGTCACGCAGTCCCGCTGGAACCCTCTCCGTGTAGGGCAACCATGTGGTACGTATCCAACCCGCCAGCCCCTCTGCGCCCACGAGTTTCATTGTTTTGGGGATAAGCTCCACCCGAACAGGCACCAACCCCGCATCAACCAGCAACTCGCGATATTCTGTAGCGTCAAGAAAGGCGTAGGGAAACGTGAAGCCTTCAAAAAAGCCCAGCCATGCATCTTCCAGCAACATCTCATCAAATAATGCCAAGATATCTTTTGCATTGCCTTTGCCGCCCATCTGAAAAAGAAGGCTACCGCCTGATTTGAGACTGTGAAAAACGCTTGCGAGAACACGTTTTTGGTCCAGTATCCAATGTAGCGCCGCATTGGAGAAAACCCTGTCAAATTCATCTTGGAAGGGGAGGTTTCTTGCATCTGCATGTTGAAAGGTAATGTTTGGGAAGCTTGTTTGGGCGAGAATTATCATCTCTTGAGAGCTGTCTATGCCTACTACTTTGCCGTTGGGCAGGTGCTTGGCGATTTCTGCGGTGATTTTGCCGTCTCCACAGCCGATGTCGAGCAGGGTTTCGTTTCCGTTGAGGTGCAGTTTGGGTATGAGTTCTTGTGCCCATCTATACTGGTTACTACTGTTTTTTTGGTAATCTTGTGCGTCCCAAACATAATTTTTTGGCTGTGCCATATACTGGTCACTTGAAGTTTAATTGGGAAACCGAGTAATACACGATTTCTCCGCGTCGGTTCATAACCGCTACAATTAACTCCTTTTTTTGGCTTTGACACTGCGTCATCACATCCGCAATTAACTCAATCGGCAAGGGTTTGCCTTCCTGCAACCCCAAAACCAGATGCGACGCCGAATCCTTTCCATAAGTGCCCCGCTCGTAAACCCGAAAACTTGTACCTAAACCAAAGCCTTCACGAACAACATATCCGCGTCCACGCAAATCCCGATAAACCAAGTAGTTAACCCAAGCATTCTCATTTGTTTGTCCATAAACCTGCAGGATATCTTGAAAATTTAAAATGCTGCCTTGCGGGTTTTTCACTTCTAGCATACCCTTATCGAGCAGGTACAGTGCCTCATAAAATGCAAGCGTGAATTCTTCACCTTCGAGGGTTCCATATCCACGATTTGATAGTGCGTCGATGCTGTTTTGTTCGGTTATTTTTATGCCTTTTTTGGTTAGGGCACCGCTGGTTTTGAATTCGACTGGTGCAGGTTTTTTGGTTTCGCTCATTGGGTAACTCCCCTTATTTTTTGTTTGTTCTATGCTCTTTAAGGTTCCTCTGTAAATTCAAAATTATCTTTTCTTACAACTTATATAGTAATATTTCATAAGCCTTATAATTAATAATACATTCAAAAATCAAGGAAGGCAACTGTTTGAAAGATAAGAACTCCGAAGCTTTTGTAAATTACTTAACCTGTCTAAGTGTTTTAGAGAAAGAAACATACCTGCTATACAAAGACGTTGCCGAAAAAGTTGAGTTGCCACTGATAAAGGCATTGCTTGGTGCAATTGCGCTGGACAGCGACAAACATGCAGAAATCCTTAAAGGCATAAGCTTAAGCATCAGAGGATCAGAAAACAAACAAGTTAACTGTTTTGAGATAGTGGGAACCCCTTGGCAGGAACTGCAGAGTTTACGCAAAGAATTCTCCGTCATAAAAACTCTAAAAGGCAGCAACCTCTATGAAGCGGTGGAAAAATTACACGGCTACGAGCATGCTTTAGGCGAGGAATACTACATGCTTATTCAGATAGAAGCCATTGAACAAATAACAACCGAAATTAACAAGATTTACAGCATTGATATTTGCTCGGCAAAGAATCTTTTCTTAAGAATCATAAAAGATGAAGAAAGACATCTCGAAACCCTTAAAACCATCAAGCAGATGCTAACCAAAAAAATTATTGCTTAAAGTTTTCAAAGTCTTTTTGTGTATAAATGCCCTCTTCAGTTATGATACCCGCAACATACTTAAGCGGAGTCGCATCAAACGCGGGATTATACACCGCGACACCCTCAGGCGCAGTCTGTTGGCAACCCACATGCGTAACCTCATCAGGTTTACGCTGTTCAATTTCAACATCTTCGGCTTTGCGGGTTAAGTCAAAAGTGGATTTTGGAGCTGCAACATAGAAGGGAATGCCATGTTCATGCGCAAGAACCGCAACACCGTAAGTGCCGATTTTGTTGAAGACAGCATCTTGTACAATGCGGTCAGCGCCCACAACAACCAAATCAACCATACCTTTGCTCATAACGTGTGCGGCCATGTTGTCAGTGATTAAGGTGACGGGTATGCCGTCGCGTTTAAGTTCGTAAGCGGTGAGTCTTGCACCTTGAAGCAGGGGGCGGGTTTCGTCGGCGATGACTTTGATTTTTTTGCCTTCCGCCCATGCGGCACGGATAACGCCCAAAGCGGTGCCGTACTCGACGGTGGCAAGTTCGCCTGCGTTACAGTGGGTAAGGATTGTGTCGCCGTCTTTGATGAGGGCTGCACCGTTTTTGCCCATTGCATAGTTTTGTGTTGCGTCTTCGTCAGCGATTTTTTGGGCTTCAACAATAACGGCTTTTTTTAATTCTTCAATTGAACCTGAAAAGCTTCTTGCAACACCTAACACGCGGTCAACACCCCAAAACAGGTTCACAGCAGTTGGCCTCTGTGCCTTGATAAGTTTACCTGCTGTTTCTAAATCTGCAAGTAGTTGCTGGGTGGTTTGGGCTTTTGAGTTTTGGGCACCTAACGCGATGCCAAATGCTGCGGCTGCACCTAAAAGTGGAGCGCCTCGGACGCGTAGCACTTTGATGGCTTCTGCCATTTCCTCTACGGTTTTGAGGTGCAAGGTGACTTCTTGGAGGGGCAGTTTGGTTTGGTCAGGGGTGGTTACTGTGCCGTTTTCCCATTTTATCATGCGCATTTGTGTTGCCTCAGGATTTGTTTGCTATGTAGTTGGGTCTGGGTGTTTAAAGACTTTCGATTATGGAAGGTAGACATTAGCATGATTTAATGTATAGAATTAACCAGAAATATTTGAACGCCCAAGATACTGCTTGTGAGAAATATGATAAGTGAAGGGCAAGATGACGGGGACCTAAAAGCGTTAAACGATGTGTATGATGAGTTGTCAAAGGATGCACGAACCATCGCTTCAGACCTCAATGAAAGCATTTCTGCCTATTACGTGCTGGGCTTCTATCTGCTGGCGTTTTGTTTTGGTTTAAACCTGTACTTCATAGCGACCCGAAGCCTAGTATTAACTGATTATGCATTTGTTGTTGTGTGGATTATTTTTGTTAATTTGATACCCATAACCAGCGGCTGCTTAGTTCTCTATCGATATTTTAAGCTAAATAAAAGATACAAAATGCTGTTTCAGCTGGAAAAAAACATCAGGATTAAAGAGTATAAAGAGTCCAAGAAAAATCGAACTGTGATTTAGAGATGCCCAAAAAAGCAGCGCCGCCGCCTTCTCGTGCAGCACAGCGACTAAAAGAGTACCTTGATATCATCAAAACAGCAGAAGACCAAAAAGGCAAAGCGCTCTGGTATGATATTTACCGAAGGGCAGGTAACCAGTACCAAACAGAGCAGGTGATAGCGTTTCTTGCTGAGAATGGCTTAATCTCTGGAAATAAAGAAGTGGGTTACGTTATGACAAAGAAAGGTCACATGTGACATGACATACTCATAAAGCACCAAGACTTCATCGGCGTATTAACTCGGGAACTGAGCGGCGAACGGAAAAAACGCTGGTAAAAACAAAAATGAAAAGAGGATCATTTGCTTCTTTAGGAATTGTCAAAGGGTGATTTGAGGGCAGTAACAACTTCGACAGGGGATTGTTCGCCATATTTTAGTCGTTTTTTCCATTCTTCACCCACGGAAATCAGCGAGAAGATACCGGAGAGTTCTGCCTTGGATTTTTTAACCAGCAGAACAAGGGCTTCTTGAGTGTCGCCGTTTTTAATCATGTCATCGACGACAAGCACGCTGTCACGTTTTTTGATGGCATCTTTTGGAATAAACAAGGTAACGGTTACGCCTGAATCCTTGCCTAAAATGTATGTTTCTTCAAGGAACGATTTAACACCGACTTCCTTGTTACGTTTTGCAACTACAAGGTTTACGCCTAACGCGTTTGCAACCATTGTTGCCAGGGGTATGCCGTCAGTTGCGGCGGTGAGGATTTTTGTTACTCGTTTACCTGCGAAGTTGGCGAGTGCATGGTTTGCGGCTTGCTGCAATATGTTGTAGTCGCCGACGATTTCGGTGTTGTCAAAGTAGCCGAGGTCGTCGAATTTTATGCGGCTTCGCAGTTCAGCTTCTAAGCCGACAAGTTTAGTGAGCACTTTCCAGAGGGTTTTGGCTCTGCTGGTGTTGGGTAACACGTGACCTTTAGCGTAGCGGCTCAGTACTGTGACCGGCAAGCCTGTTTTGGTTGCTAGTTCACGGTAGGTTATGTTTCGTTTGTATTTTGCTGTTCGAAGAAGTTCAATAGTCATTAATCTGAGTTTTAGGTCTTCTGCGTGAGTGCTCAATTAACCTTATCACCAATTTTACACTTATAAATCAAATATTAAAGCGTTTACACGGTAATATGCATTCTTTATTTATAAATTTTCGTTTAAAAAGCCACAGGCAAAATACACAACATAAAAGAGCAATTTTCACACATTTAACATTCCTGTTTGCCCATGTTAACCTTTTTTAAATGGCAAAACAAACAATACCCCTACAGAGAGGACAAGGGAAACGCAAAAACTAAACAAACTATTCATAATTGCACTCTTCGGCTCCATAATCTTCACAATAAACGTGTTCCTCCCCCCACCCATAAGCTACCTCCTAATCGTAGTCGAAGCCGTACTCTTAGCACTTAGCGGACTTTTCATCAACAAAGGCGGCGCCAGCTACGTAGGCGCAGTAGGCGGCTTACTCACCGCAATTTTAAGCCCAGCACTAGGATTATTCACGTTTTTGTTCACGTTTTTATTTGGCTTGTTTGTAGATGTGTCCCTGTTTGCTTTCCAAATTCGTGGCTCTCAAGAGGGCGTGAATCGTAATCGGTTAATTTTGGCAATGGCGATAAGCACAATGTTGATTGCCGTGGTAAGTTACTCCTCTTTTGCACTTGTTCCTCAGATTATTCCGTGGATTAAAAATGTTGGTTACATCGGACTGTTTATTGAAGCAAGCCCAATGTTAACAGGAATGGTTTTGTTTATGGGTCCAGTTACAGGGGCAGTTGCGGGTTACGCAGCGGCTTATCTTTGGAATAAGTATCTGCGAAACATCAGCATATAATCAAACTTTCTTGATAACAAATTGAAAAACCAGCAACAGTAAATACAAGCAAAACAATCTAAGAGACGACAACGCATGAGCATGCTAAAAAAAGCAGCAAAAAACATTCTAAAAAAACCCGCAACAATCAAATACCCCTACGAAAAAGCCAAAGTCGCCGAGGGTTTCAGAGGTGAACCCAGCTTAGATTATGATACATGCAGTGGCTGTGGAATTTGCAGTAGAGAGTGCCCCGCGCAAGCCATCATTATGGGTGAAATCGAAGGCAAAAAGCGCCCCACAATTCTGCTGGACCGCTGTATTTTTTGTTATCACTGTGCGGAGATTTGCCCAAAAAAAGCCATCAAACGAACAGAGGTTTTTGAGTTGGCAGCCCTTGACAAATCCAGCCTAAAACTAAAACCCCAGCATCAAAATAAAGGAACATGATTAGTAAGGTTGGCTTCTGTTGATTTTTTATTTGAGTACTGTTTGGAGTCCTAATTGTTCAGTGGCAGGTGCAAAACATCTGTTTTAAAATGCTGTTAATTATCAAACTTGTTAGAACGGAATCTTGATTGCGGGTTTTTCATTTAAACGATTGTCAACTTAGACAGCAATTTTTAAAAGGCTTAGCCTGCACATTCTATCTTTATTACAGGAAGAGAGAATGTGGCTTCACCCTTAGGCGTAAAAATTGTGCTCACCGCGTCAGCTACAGAAATGAGCGACTTTTTCAATAATCCATTCATTGCCTTTTCAGGAGGATTCGGCAAAGGACCCATCCCCCTAGGCTTTGTACGAAAAACCCTTTACCCACCAGTAGAACGCAGAACAAACGGCAGAGCCGTATATGCACCCTACGGGCTACGAAAAGTTGAAGCAATGCTTCTAGAAGCAGGCTTTACCGAAAACGAGGTTGCTGTGGTTCACCCCGAAGACCTTGAAGCTTTTGTAGGACCAGAAACCAAAGTCCTCGGCATATCCTCCATGGACCCAACCGGCATGGGGTACGTAAGCAAAACCTACTCAAACATTATCGGCGGTGGCGAACCCATGAACGCCATCGAATTCTACAAACTCGTTATGCATCCAGCCATCAAAAAGTACAAACCCACAATTATCGTAGGCGGATTTGGCGCATGGCAACTTGAACGCAAAGGAGTATCTGAAATCTACGGCGTAAACACGGTTATTTTAGGCGGCAAACCCCAACCCATAGTTGAAGCATTCAAAAAAGCTGTCAACGGCGAAAAACTGTCCCATATAGTCAAAGCTGACGAATCCTTAGCTACTTGGAATTATAACGAAACCATGCCCAAAGTTAAGCATGCAGGTATTCATGGTGAAGTAGAAATCAGCAAAGGCTGCGGCAGAAACTGCCAATTCTGCACTCCAACAATGCAAAGCAAAATTGATGTACCCTTGGAGAAAATCATGGATGAAGTCGCTCTAACCGTTAATGAGGGAAGCGACCATGTTACATTAATCACTGAAGACCTGTTTTTGTATGGCACTCACGACAAAACGTTTGTACCAAACAGGGAAGCCGTGGTTGAGCTTGCAAGAAGCGTCGCCAATTATCCTGGCGTGAACAGCATTCAAGTTTCTCACATGTCACTGGCACCTGTTGTCAAGGACCCCGTGATGGTTAAAGAAATTGCTGAAGCGTGGATAGATAAAAGCTGGTTTAGCCTAAATAAAAAGAATATTATTACTGCGGAAACAGGTATCGAAACGGGTAGTCCACGCCTCATGGAGAAGTACATGGCGGGTAAAATGTTGCCGTATAAGCCTTCACAGTGGCAGGAAGTGGTCACAGAGGCGTGTGGTATTCTAAACGATAACGATTGGTACCCCTTGGCAACTCTAATTATTGGTTTGCCTGATGAAAAAGAAGAAGATATGCTCCAGACACTTGAACTCATGGATAAACTCAAAGGTTACAACGCCTTCTACGTGCCCCTCTTCTTTGTTCCACTAGAAAACTGTGTTCTAATGAATAAGAAAGGTGCAGGCATGGACTCCCTTAGTAAAGCCCGCTGGGACTTCTTTATCAAATGCTGGGAATACAACATTAAAATCTGGAAACCAACCTTCTTAGAAAACCGCATCAAAAACCCCGCTATCTACAAAGCCGTTGACCAAGCATTGATTCCAGCGTTTGGAAAAGTTATGGGATTATACTATGGCAGGACCCGTGGCGAACAACTAAAACAGGCATTCTGGACGCTTAGCGCACCAACTGGCGTGCTGATGCAAAAAGAGAAAGAAAATAAAATTTAAACGGACGTAGCAGCGGATTCTTCTTCGCTGACTCCCACATTTTCCCCAATAAACTCTTCCAGCGGTGTCTCTGGCAAAAGCTCAGGCTCAATATCGCGAATACCCTCCTGTTGGGATTCAGCTACGGGCATTTTAAGGATTTTTCGGGCGTGCGTAATGTAACCAGTGTGCCCAGTCATCATGGTGTTGGGGCGGGTTTTGCCACGTTCAACCTGCATAGTACGCATCAAGCATTCCACAGTTTCTATAAACACAAAATTGTTCTCACGCATAGCCTCCGTGGTTTTCACAACTTGGTCAATGGTTGGACTAAAACTCACAAGCGTACCAGACGGCTTGAGCGCTTCATAAGCGTGAGGAACAACCAGCCATGGAACCGCCAAATCCAAAACCACCGCGTCCACATCCCGCTCCTCAATACCTGTAGCCACAATGTCGCCTTGCTTGAACTCTACACGGTCAGCAAGTTTGGAGCGCTGAAGGTTTTTAATCGCGTTTTTCTGAAACTCTGGACGCAACTCATACGTAGTAACTTGCCCAGTTTCCCCAACATAATGAGCCAACGCCGTAGTTAGAGAACCAGTTCCTGTGCCTGACTCTACAACGCGGCTACCTGGTCCAATCCCGCTAAACATGACGATAAGTGCAGCGTCTTTGGGGTAGATGATTTGGGTGTTGCGGCTGGATTTCATGATGTAATCTGTGAGTTGAGGATCCAGCGTGGTGAATGTGATGCCTAGGCTGCTTTTTAGTGGTTCCCCGTAGGGTTTGCCGATGAGCTCAGACAGTTTTATGTAGCCTTTGTGGGTGTGGAAGGTTTCGCCGGATTTCACTTTTATCATGTAGGTTCTTCGGGCGTCAAGGTAAACTAGCACGTTGTCGCCTTCGGAGATGGTCCTGGT
Organism: Candidatus Bathyarchaeota archaeon; assembly: GCA_026014585.1. Taxonomy (NCBI): domain Archaea; kingdom Thermoproteati; phylum Candidatus Bathyarchaeota; species Candidatus Bathyarchaeota archaeon. The sequence continues at coordinate 105,160 of JAOZIA010000024.1, forward strand.
CAAATCTTGTTCCTCTTGAAGGTGAAAATAGCGATAGTGCCATTTAAGCTTTGAAAACAAACAGCCCGTTTTACCCCCTATTATACCCGCTCAGCAGTCTATTGGAGCCTAATAGCCAACCCTTGCAGAAACGATAGGGAGAGGTCAAGGCTCTATTTGGAGCCTATTAGAAATACAATGCAGAAACTATAGAGGGGAGGTCGGTATGGCTGATTTTCCAACCAAAAACTGGATTCTTAAAATAAGTGATAGACTACCAAAGCAACAAACAAAAAAAGCTGCTATGGTTCTATGGAGTATTTTATGGAAAGAGCCTTTAGCAGTTTGACCCTTAATTGCTCGCCCTTTAAGCCTGCAAACCTGATTTTTTCAAGCTCCTCAGCCAACTCAGCATCTTTTACCACGTCTCGTAGCCAATTTTCAAAATCTTGGCGGTTCAAATGAAACTCGAGGGATTCAGCGTTGACTTGCTGGATATTATTGTGGAATTCGATTATGGTTTGGGCGCTAAATCCTGTGGGTTGACTAAGGCTGTTGTAGAAAACAAAAATGTTTTCGTCTGGAACTGGAAGATGTGCTTTTAGAGCATTTTTTCCTTTTTCGGTTACGCCGTATCCATGACCAACTCTAGCCATAAAACCTTCATCGGCTAATGCTTGCACTTCAGCAATGGTTTGGTTTGGCGTCAAGTTCACGGTTTCTGATAGCACATGCAAATCCATTTTGCTTGTTGCTTGGGTCATGGTTTTTAAAATTTTGAATTGTTCCTCTTTCACGGCACTCACCTTAGAATTTCCAAGAAGTATTATTGCTTTCCCGTTTAAGTGTTTTACTAGCATCAAACTGTAAAAGCAACCTTAAAAACATGCTAAAACCACAATAAACTTGGCGAAACCTATGGACAAAGCAGTTATCATTCTAACAACTACCCAAAACAAGACAGAAGCAGAAAAAATCGCAAACACGCTTCTTGAGCAACGCCTGATTGCCTGTGCAAACATCACCGCGGTTAGTAGTCGTTACTGGTGGAATCAAAAAATTGAGTGTTCAGAGGAGTGTTTGGTGATTATGAAGTCACGTCAGGAACTTTTTGAGAGAGTAGTTGAGCAGGTTAAGTTGTTGCATAGTTATGAGGTGCCTGAGGTGTTGGCGTTGCCTGTTTTGGCGGGTTCTGCGGATTATTTGGCGTGGATATTTGATACACTAAGCAGTAATGTACGCTTTTGTACAGATAAGCCTTAAATAGTGTACTGTCGTATGTTTGCAAACTAGAGGAAAACACAATGAGGGATCACCTTTGGCGCAAACAAAAAAATACCAACCCAACCAGTTCCAGCTAACACTCCAAAAATCATAAAAATTAACCTTAAAAAACCGCCAACTGAAATTTTCACCCAAATCCAAAAACACACCCACACAGCATACCTTCTCGAATCCATCCAAGGACCACAAAAAATCGCCCAATACTCATTTATCGGCTTTAACCCTCACCTAACCATCACAGCAAAAAACGGGCAAGCCACCACCACAAACCACAAAACCAAAAAAACCACTCAACAAAAAACCCAAAACCCCCTAAAAATCTTGCAAAAACACCTCAAAACCCACCAAACCCCAAGCAGGGACTTCCGTTTTATTGGTGGAGCGGTTGGCTACATTTCTTATGATATGATTAGGTATTTTGAGAATTTACCTAAAAATTCTAAGGCTGCTGATTTTGGTTTTCCTGATTTAGAGATGGGAATTTTTGATGATGGATTAGTGTTTGACCACATCCAAAACCAAACCTTCTACTATTACTATGACGAAAACAGGCTCAGCGAAGTTGAAACACTCCTCAAAAAAACCTCCAACATTGAACCCCTCACATTTACCGAACCCAAAGTTAACCAGTCAAAAGAGCATTTTGAGCAAGCCGTAGAAAAAGCCAAAGAATACATCTCACGCGGCGACATTTTCCAAGTGGTTCTCTCCAAGCAGTTCCAGTTCCAACTAAAAGGTGACCTAACCGCGTTTTACCAAGCCCTCCGAGGCATCAACCCTTCACCCTACATGTACCACCTCAAATTCGGCGAGCGCCAAATCGTAGGTTCCAGCCCCGAAATGCTCATCCGCGTAGACAACCGCAACGTGGAAACCTTCCCAATCGCAGGCACCCGACCCATCGACCAAACACCCAAAGAAACAGAGCGATTAGCTGAGGAGTTACTTGCTGACCCCAAAGAATGTGCTGAGCATGTGATGCTGGTGGATTTAGCGCGAAACGATTTAGGTAGAATCAGCAAGTTTGGAAGCATAACTGTGCCTGAGTTCATGAAGGTTCACCAGTACAGCCATGTGCAGCATATTGTTTCTCAAGTAGTTGGCGAGTTACAGGATAATTTAGAAAGCTTTGACGCCCTGCAAGCGGTGTTTCCTGCAGGAACCGTGTCTGGAGCACCCAAAGTCCGAGCCATGCAAATCATCGACGAACTTGAACCATGTAGCCGTGGACCATACGCTGGTGCAGTTGGCTACTTCTCCTACAACGGCAACGCAGACTTTGCCATTTCAATCCGAACACTCTTTGCTAAGGGTGAACACGCGTATGTTCAAGCTGGAGCAGGGATTGTGGCGGATTCAGTGCCGCAGATGGAATGGTTAGAAACCGAGCATAAAGCACAGGCACTGCTAAAAGCCTTGCCACTTGCGGCTGAAAAAAGAAAACTCAAAGTCCTAATAATCGACAACTATGACTCCTTTGTCTACAACTTGGTGCAATATATTGGCGAGTTAGGCGCAGAAACCATAGTGTACCGAAACGACCAAATCAACATTGAACAGTTAACCAAACTGCAACCCGACCGCATCGTAATTTCTCCTGGACCAGGAAACCCCGAAGACACCCGCTACTTTGGCGTTTGCACCCAAATCTTACAGGGCATGAGCAAAAAAATTCCCACATTAGGCGTCTGTCTTGGACATCAGGGCATAATTCACGCTTATGGTGGCAAAATCATCTCCGCAAAAAAGCTCATGCACGGTAAAACCTGCCAAATTAAGCATGACCAAAAAGGCATATTCACCAATGTAACCAACCCATTTACTGCGACAAGGTATCATTCACTTGCGGGTGAACGATGCACCATTCCAGACTGTATCCAAATCACTGCAGAAGCAGTTGATGATGGCGAAATCATGGGCGTGCGGCATCGAGAGTACCCGATTTATGGTGTGCAGTTTCATCCTGAATCCATCCTTTGTCCAGGCGGGAAACAGATAATCAAAAACTTCTTAGAAGGTAAACTGCCATGATTCGGGAAGGCATTCAAAAACTCGTCAACGGCTCAGACCTAAGTCCTATTGAAGCCCACCAGATAATGAATGAGGTTATGACAGGTAAAGCCACAAACGCACAAACCGCTGCTTTCATTACTGCACTACGAATCAAAGGCGAATCAGTAGAGGAAATCACCACTTTTGCATCTGTTATGAAAGAAAACTGCATAAAAATTCATCCCAAAGTGCAGGGACGCTTAGTTGACACATGCGGAACTGGCGGCGACAAAATCAGAACCTTCAACGTCAGCACCATAACAGCATTTGTGATTGCAGGCGCGGGAATCCCAGTGGCTAAACATGGCAACAGGGCAGTATCCAGCAATAGTGGAAGCGCAGATGTGCTGGAAAAGCTTGGATTAAACCTCAACATGACCCCGCAGGTAGTGGAACATGCTATTGAAACTGTAGGTGTAGGTTTTATGTTTGCTCCAATTTTTCATCCAGCCATGAAGTACGCTGCTGAACCCCGACGGGAAATCGGCATCCGAACAATCTTTAACATGCTGGGACCATTAACTAATCCTGCAAGCGCCAACGCGCAACTAATGGGTGTTTATGACCCAAAAATGGTTTCCCAAATCGCAACCGCACTTGGCAAGTTGGGAATGCAAGAAGCTATGGTTGTGCATGGACTTAGCGGGTTGGAGGAGATTTCAACTGTTGGAGCAACCAGCATTGCGCACCTAAAAGATGGACAGGTCGTGGAAAAAATTGTTTCAGCCAGCACCTTTGGAGTAAAAAAAGCCAAAGTAACTGACCTACAACTATCAAATCCAGAGGACAACACCAAAATAATCCACCAAATCCTAACGGGCACCCTCAAAGATGCAAAGGCAGACTTTGTTTTAGTCAACAGTGCCGCTGGAATAGTTATTGGCGGATTAGCAGAGACATTCACAGAAGGCATTGAACTCGCTCGAGAATCCATCCAGAGTGGAGCGGCATACGCCAAACTGGAAGGGCTGGTTAAGGCGTCGGGTGGCGATTTGGGCAAACTTGAGGAGCTGAAGTCTGATGAGTGATTTCATGGACACTTTGGCGTTGGATGCCAAAAAAACAGTTACAAGCGGGTACTACCAAACCGCTCTGACGGCACAACAAAAACCCCTCAGCCTAAAACAAGCAATCCAGCAATGTAGCGGCAACGCTGTTATCACCGAAATTAAATCAGCATCCCCCTCACTTGGAACTATCAGAACAGAAATTAATCCCAAAGAAGTTGCGAAAACAATGCAACAAGCTGGTGCGGTGGGCATTTCAGTTTTAACTGAACCCAAACACTTCAATGGCTCCCTAAACACGCTCCTCCAAGCCAGAGAAGCCGCAAATTTGCCAATACTCATGAAAGACATAATCATTAGTCCCGTTCAGCTGGAAACAGCAGTAAAAATAGGCGCGAATGCGGCTCTTTTGATTATGGGAGTCTTTGAAAGGGGTTATGGAGAAAAAACGCTGGAGAATATGATAGCGTTGGCTCATGAGTTGGGTTTGGAGGTTTTGCTGGAAGCTCACAACCAAGAAGAGTTCAATCGCGCAGTAAAAACCGAGGCAGACTTAGTGGGTATAAACAATCGAGACCTTTCCACCTTAAAAATTGACTTAACCACTACTCAGCAAATCCTAAAAAAAGGCAAATATTACAAAACAGTTGTAAGCGAGAGCGGCATAAAAACCCCTGCTGACTTGCAGTTCATCCGTAGCTGCGGCGCGGATGCGTTCCTGATTGGCTCCAGCATCATGTTAACAGAAGATATTGAATCGAAAATTAGGGAGTTTGTAGAAGCATGAACCTAAGTAATTACCCCATAGATGGGAAATATGGCAAATATGGTGGACGTTTTGTTCCAGAAATCCTAATGGAAGCTATCAACCAGCTTGAAGAAGCCTACGAAACAGCAAAAAAAGACCCCACCTTCCAAAAAGAACTCGACTACTACCTTGCAGAGTTTGTCGGACGACCCACACCCATATACTACGCTAAAAACCTAACCGAAAAACTTGGAGGCGCCAAAATCTACCTCAAACGCGAAGACCTCGCACACGGTGGCGCACACAAAATCAACAACACCCTTGGACAGTCACTGCTGGCTAAACGCATGGGCAAAACCCGAGTGATAGCCGAAACAGGTGCGGGACAACACGGAGTCGCCACAGCAATAGCCTGTGCTGCATTAGGATTAAAAGCAGAAGTGTTTATGGGCACTGAAGACTGCGAACGCCAACGCCTAAACGTTTTCCGCATGAAACTCCTCAACGCACAGGTTCACCCTGTTGATTCAGGCACTAAAACCCTCAAAGATAGCATCAATGAGGCTTTCCGTGATTGGGTAACCAACCTGCAGTCCACCTATTACCTTATTGGCTCAACCATGGGACCCCATCCATACCCCATGATGGTACGCGATTTCCAAAGCGTTATTGGTAAAGAAATTAAGCAGCAGTTCAAACAGAAAACAGGAGGCTTACCTGATGCCTTAGTGGCTTGCGTTGGGGGTGGAAGCAACGCTTTGGGCACTTTTTATCCCTTTGAAGACGACCCAGAAGTGGCGCTATATGGGGTTGAAGCAGCAGGCGAAGGCGTAGAATCAGGCAAACACTCAGCCACTTTAGCCGCAGGCAGCGAAGGCATACTTCACGGCATGTACACATACGTACTCCAAGACGAGTATGGACAAATCAGCCCCACACATAGCATTTCAGCAGGCTTAGATTACCCTGGCGTTGGACCAGAGCATTCATTTCTAAAAATTTCCAAACGCGCCAACTACACCTACGCAACCGATAAGGAAACCGTGAATGCGTTTTTGACGCTTTGCAAGCTGGAGGGTATTTTGCCAGCGTTGGAATCCTCACATGCCGTCGCGTATGCGATGAAGCTTGCTCCACAGATGAAGCCTGACCAATCTATCGTGGTAAATCTCTCGGGCAGAGGCGATAAGGACGTGGAAACAATAGCAAAATACACAGGTGAACAAATATGAACGCCATAAAAGCAGTCTTCCAAAAAGCCAAAACCCAAAACAGCGGCGTTTTAATCGGCTACATAATGGCAGGCGACCCCACCCCAGAAGCGACCCCTAAAATCGCTGACGCCTTAATTGCGGGTGGAGTAGACATTTTAGAACTTGGACTACCTTTTTCTGACCCGATAGCAGATGGACCCACCATTCAGGCGGCAAGCGTGCGGGCACTAAATGCCGGAACAATACCGCCCAAGGTGCTGGAAATCGCCAAACAAATCAAAACCAAGCATGACGTGCCAGTTGTAATTATGACGTACTATAACCCCGTCTTCAAAATGGGGCTGGAAACTTTCTTTGCAAAAGCCAAAGAATACAGTGTTAACGGCGTGATTGTGCCTGATTTACCTGTTGAAGAAGCCTATGAATACAAACAAACCGCTGACAAATACGGTATTGATACGATTTTTCTTGCCACTCCAGCCACAAATGAGCACCGCTTAGCCAAAATTGTTGATGCCTCAAGCGGCTTTCTCTATTTAGTCTCGCGATATGGGGTAACAGGAGAAAAAACAAGCCTCGCAGACTCCACCGTGCAACTAATCCAGCGCGTTTCCACCGTGACCACGGGCAAGGTTGCCTTGGCAGTGGGCTTTGGCATCTCCAAACCCGAACATGTAAAGCAAGTGATCAAGGCGGGTGCTGATGCAGCGATTGTGGGCAGTACGTTTGTGAATATCATCCAAAAGTACAATGCAGACCCAGAAAATGCCCTAAAAGAACTTGAAAAAACCGCATACGGCTTAAAAGAGGCAACCAAAAAAGAGACTTAACGTAAGGTTCTCAGTTGAGCTATAAGGCTCCTGTTTCATTTCATCATTGCCCACGATTTCTTTTCTTGCTTTTTTCCAATCCGCCGAGCAACGCCCATAACTTGACTACTGCCCAATATATTTGTGGATAACATCATCAATTTTCTGCTTATTTTGGTCGTTAGCTTCCACACTAGCTTCTTTTAAAACGGTTCCAAACCATTTCCAACAAGTCACAATAAACACCACAAAAACTATGCAACGCTGTACCTATTTGCCTTTCGCTTCCCCAAAAAATGTCAAAACAAGCCCCAGTGATTTTCCGTAGTTCTGCGAAAGTTTTAAACTTACCCTTGTACCTTCTATGTGCGGCGATGAGTCTTAGGCGGTGGGTTAGGGGTCCATTGTAGCCGTAAATCCTCTACATGACGGGCTGACACCTGCGGGTGAGGCGCAAAAGGCCGCTTGGGCTTTCATTTCCGAACCATTGACTATCCGTCCTTTGGGGCTGGCGGTCAACAAGCAACTTCCGTAGGGCAGTTGTTTTGTTGTTTAGCAGGCGAACTCGGCTAGGCTCGGGAGAGAGCAACCTAAACTTGGACGTTACGCGCTCAAGGGGGCACGGGTACGAGCGTAGGACTTGAGTGGTTCAGGCGGAGTCTAGGCGACAAACCGCAGCGACTCATCGCTACTGCTTTTTTCGTAAATAGCGGTCAATGGAATATTGGAAAAATATATAAACAAACTTCAATGCTCTAGCTATTGGCGTTTTAAATGAAAAAACTGCAAACATTGATAATGTTTCTTTTAATTTCAAGCATAATAGTTTCATTTTTACCTTTAAGCATCATTTCCGCCCAAACATCAACCCCAGAAACAAGATACAAAGTTTCAGGCTACATTTTAGACTCAAACGGCAACGGCATCTCAGGAGCAAACATCATCTTTAACGTTCCCGATATTGTCCCGAGCGTCTACTCGGATAGCTCAGGTTACTATGAGATGTTTGCGCCTACAAACATATACCATGTCAGCGTTTGGCCGCCATTCAATTCAAACTACATGAATTATGATCAACGATCCTTCACGGTTACGTCAGACGTTCAAAAAAACATCACTCTTAACACGGGCTGCAAAGTTTACGGGTACGTCACCGACACTCAAGGAGCCCCAATAGTTGGAGCAGTTGTTGTGCTAGACAACTACTTGTCAGGTTGGTTTACAAAAAGTGACGGTTACTATTTCCTTGCCGTTCCCGCAGGAACATATACCATTGATGTACATCCAGGATCAGGCTCCAATTCGGCTACCCGAAGCAGTTTCCCAGCACACTATGAATACAACTTTGCTGTTTCCGCAGACACCTACAAAAACATCACTGTAAATGCAGCAACCACTACACCTACCCCAACAAACCAGCCAGCCCCAACGTCAACGCCAACACCTCAACCAAATCTACCAGCCACACAATTAACAATCGAAGTAGATGCATCAGCTTATCAGGTGGGTTCACCAATCAAAGTAAAAGGTGCATTAACTGACCAAAACGGAAACCCGCTAAATGACAAAACAGTAGTCCTATCATACGCTGTTGGAGGCAGCGACTCATGGTACGATATAGGTTCAGCCCAAACAGATTCAACAGGACAATACAGTATTCAATGGATAATCGAAGCTTCAGGCACATTCACCCTAAAAACACAATATATGGGAGACACAAACTATAGTGCCTCAAGCGATAGCATGACTCTGAGTTTTCTGCCCTATCAAGAACAGAAAGTTTTCTTTGTAGAATCCAACAGCACTGTTACAGGACTCAACTTCAACAGCAGCACCTCAGAATTAGGCTTTACTGTCAGCGGTGAGACAGGAACAAACGGCTACACCAGAGTCACCATAGCAGATACTTTAGTGCCTAACTTCACTGGTTTTACTGTAACGTTGGATGGACAACAAATAGATTGTACCGTAACTCATTCAGGCGACTGCTGGATAGTAACATTCAACTACAGCCACAGTACACACCAAGTAACCATAAACCTAAACGCAGAAACAACCCCAAAACAAACACCAATCGACACCAACCTTCTAATTGCAGCATCAATCACAACAATAATAATTGCATTACTTGGAATCATAGCCCTTAGAAACAGACGTAAAAACCACTAACCTTTTTCCTATCCACAAATTTTTAGCATATACTTACTGGACAGACCAAAAAAGATAGATTTTAGACTGCGCAATAAACCCAAGTTTTTTTAGAGATATGGCAAGCTCCGAAGGCTTGAGTTGAGTGATTTTTTCTGCGAATTCTGGATGCCGTGGATAGACATTTTTTATGTTAACTAACCTTCTGCGCACACCCGCATCCTTCTGAGAAAGCTCCAACAAAACCGTCTTAACCGCTTCCGCACCTACCTGCTCCATTTTCCGCTCCGAAATGCTTGTTGCCGAAAGCAATGCTGTGTCAAAGCCGAGTTTTTCCAGTTTCTCAAGCGCCGCTGTTACGTGTTTGCTGGGTTGGCTTTCCGTAATTTTCCTCATGCCCGCGTTCTCAAAGAAGGGGTTGTATTTTGCCATGACCGCAACGGTTTCAACATTGGTTCCCACAAGAGACAGCGTTTCTGCAACAAGTTTTTCGCCTAAGCCAATGCTGCGGTATTTAGGGTGAATTACAACGCGGCTGATGGTTGTGATTTCCTTGTTGAGTTGTTGCATGTTGCCTTTCCAGACTTTGGCGCGTCCAAAACATATCGGAGGCGGGTTGCTGTAGACGATGACTCCGCAGAGTTCGTCTTTGCGTTTTAGGGTGAAGATTTTTTTGGGTGGGGGTAGGCGGGTTTCGCGGTAATGGAATTGGCTGAGGGTTTTGTAGTCTGCGGTTGTTCCTTGCGTGATTTCCATTTGTCGGGTTAGGCTGCATTTTTTTGTTTTAGCCCGTGGGTGGTATTTGATGGTGATTTCTTTGCCGTAGCGTTTGTGAATGTGCACGTTTGGCGCAAAATCTTTGAGAATATCCTGATGTGTTGTTGCGGCAATTACTGCTTTTCCCATTTTTCGGGCCAATTTTTGAATGTTAAACGCTAAAATCTTGGCAGTATCGCGGTCAAGGCTGCTGGTGAACTCGTCAAGAACCCAAAACGGCTTACCCGAAGCAGCAAGCAGAGCGGTTTGGTAGCGGTGCTTTTGCCCATCGCTGAGTTGCTGGTATGGGCGTAGGAATAGGAAGGCATCGTTTAAGCCGACTTGGCTTAGGATTTGAATTGCCTGTGTGGTGTTTTCTCCGATGGTTTCGATTATTGGGATTTCTGCGTTTATTGGAACATCTTTTGCGTCTATAGCTTCCTCGCCTAAATCGGCTTTTATGGCTTTAAGCAGTGCGGATTTGCCGCTTCCGCTGTCCCCCGTGATTAGCACTACATCAGTTGGGCTGATTTTGATGTTAACGTTGTCATAGAGGGTGAATTGGCGGGTTTGGTCAACTCCTAATCCGAAGGCTTCGGCAACTTCTTTTGAACGCTCCGTTAAGGTGGCTGGTGCTGTTTGGTAGCTGATGTTGATGTTGAAGGTGCCTGTTTGGCGGTTGTAGGTGCGTTTTAGCCTGTTGATGCAAAACTGCTCGGGTCTGCGTCTTGTCATTTTTGTATCACCCAAAACTTTGGCGAAGGCACCGTCCTGGTCGCGTAGGCTGCCAGCGCGAGTGCCCAAAAGCGGTCATCATGCGGTCCCTGCGGATGGGAAAGAAGGAGTCGCCCGTCTTTGGATAACTCGTAGGTTTCAAGGTTTAACTCTGCAATTAGGCTGCTATCGTAGGGTATTAGGAGGCGTTTTTCTGTGACTGCCTGTTTTAGGTGCTGTGCCATTTCCTGCTTGGACTGCACCGTAAATGTGACGCCCTCAATGTTGTTTAGGCCTGTGTTGGTCATGTCCTCGGTGATGTAGTCTCCTACGCCGCTGCTGTCGACGAGGATTTTATGGATATATTGCCAGCGGTCACTGATGGTTTTCACGTAACCAATAACGCTGGCGTACGGTGTCTCCAGGGGGAAGCGGCGCATGTGGATGAGGCTGATTTTTTGTTGCTCAACTTTCACGATTGCCATTACGCTTGGGTCTTGGTGTTTGCCAAGGTCTATTCCTGCGTAAAAGTTGCCTTTGGCTTTTGTGTCAAATCCGACGTATTCGAGTTGGTGGTTGATGCATGGGGTGATTTGGGCTTGTGTGAGCCAGCTGTTTTGGTTTTCTGCCCAGTCGGCTTGCATTTCGCGTTGCCATCGGCAGGGGTCGCCTTCGAGTTGTCGTTTTATGCGTGTGAGGATTTGCTGTTTTAGGGGTCCGTTGGGTTCGAGGGCTTCTTGCCATGTTATGTGGGATTTGGCGTAATCTGCGTATGCTTGGTTGTGGAAGATTTTATAGAAGATGCTGTCGGTTCGCCAGGGCGTGCTGGTGCAGACGAATTTGCCGTTGGTGGTTCCCAGCGTGAAAAGCATTGCATCGTAGAGTTCTTCATCGTTTGGGATGAAGTTAAATTCGTCGGCGTAGACGATGTGGAGTTTGGGTCCTCGGATGGTTTCGGGGTTGTTTGGGTATGCTTCGATGCTGCTGCCGTTGGTGAGGGTGACGCTGGTTCTTTGGGGTTTTTTGTAGGCGGTTTTGGGGAGTTTTTGTAGGAAATTGTTGATGTGTTTGATTATGAGTTTGGTTTGTCGCCAGCTTGGGCCGACGATGCCGATGTTGCTGTTGGGGTTAGATAATGCATAGTGGAGTAGGAGGGCGCTGATGGTGTGGCTTTTGCCTGTTTGGCGTGCCCATCGTGCGGCGGTGAATTGGCTGCTTTGGAATTGGTGGATGAGTTCGGTTTGGTAGACTGTGGGTGTGAAGCCCAGAGTTTGCTGGCAGAAAATGATGGGGTCTTTGGGGAGGTTGAGTTTTTGTTTTTTGTCCTCAAAATCCATCTTTGCCCTGTTTATGTCGCGCTCCAGCTGCGATAGGGTCATTTTTTATCCATTTCCGCAATGGCTTTTTTGAGCGTTTCAAGTTCATCCTTGATTTGCGTGACATCATAAGTCTTGCTAATGCCATTGATTACTTGGCTAATGTATGTTGCAAGTTTTATCCAATTTTGACGTTCTACTGCCTTGTTACCGCCTGTAGAGCGCGCCTGTTCTGTTGCTATTTCTAAAAGGCTTCTGAGCTCCAAGATAAGTTGGCTGCGAATAGTTTGGGTGTCGCCATCAAATTTTTCAGCCAAATTGGATATTTTTCGTTGAATAAACCGTTTAGGCTGCCCTCGACCCCTCCTATAGGTTTTCTGCATAGGTTGGCTATTAGGCTCCAAATATGTCCGTCTCCTAAGCCTTTTGGGAAATCAAAATCCCCATAACCGTACCCGCCATACCCGTAATGCCCGCAAAAACCTCACTATTCCAGCATCCTGTAACCGCCAAATTCGCAATCTCCACTGCCGAGAGACAAAACGTGAACGCAATCGCAAATTTCGTCCCAAGCACCAGTCGCTCATCAGGCTCCAGTGTGAGTTGCTCTTGCAGGGCGGTTTTGTCGCTGATTCGCCGTGTTAATGCTTTTTTTACCCAATCCGTCAATGGATTCTCACCCTTTGCTGGTGGCATCTGCCTCGGTTGCTGGTGGATTTGTCGCTTTTGGCTTTTTCGTTGAGCGTGAAACTGTGCAGTAGTACCTGTGCTTCATCGGCTTGGACGTGGCTGTTTTGGATTAGGGTGCCGCTGGTTGCCCAAGGCAACGGAATCGCCGTGTAATCGATGTCGTAGAGTCCGTCGGTGTAGCGGAAAGCGTTCTGCGCCAAAATCACATGCTCACGCCGCTTCCCCATAATGCCGATAAAAACGCCCCACGACTTGACGGGAACATCAATGCCCGCTGCGCCGTTGCTTAGGCTTTTGCCGATGCTTGCGTCACACCACTCGATGCAGACTAGGTCGCCTGCTTGTAGGTTTTTGATTTGGTTGGTTATTTCTTTCAATGTCCTTCTCTTCCTCCTCAACCAAGAAAGGACTGAGTCTTGAATATAAAGACTCACGAAATTCAGAAATTTACAAATTATTAAATTTACAAGTACAGACAACTACTCATTTACAAGCTACAGCTTTTTTAACAAAGTTAGCTATTTCATCAGGAACAACTTTATCATTTTTTAGCTGATTAATTATCAAACTTCTTAAAGCTTCGATATTAAGCGTTCTTTTTTCAGGTGTCACAATTTTATTTATTAACTCTTTTAGAACGAGTTTTCCATCACAAAGTTTCAACCAGTCTTTTTCCCACAAGGAGTTAACAACGATTTCTTTTTCTTCAACCAGTTCCTGTAGGGATTTTCTATCCAATTGTTCAGAAAGTCTACCCTTTTTAGTCTCACCAAAAGTAACAACAGCATCTTCTAACTGTTGGAGGGATTTGCCAATTGCCGGAAAATTAAAAGAGTTGGATAATAATCTACGATTAATTTCTAAACCAACCAATGAAGCGATAACCTCCATTTTTAATGAATCTGCAATATTTTTTAATATTTTATCTAATTCATCAGGTGAAGATATAGATTTGACACCCAAGGCAGTAAAAACCTTGAATATTATTTGAGAATCTAAAAGATAGTTTTCCATTGTCCTTCGACTTAGAACTAGAACTTTTTCACCATATTTTTTGTAGATATCACTAACTTTCTCATCTGAGAGCAAATCTCGATCTCTGATCATATAAAATGAATCGTACTGAGCTACCTGATCTAAAAGCGCTGTTACTACTTGACTTAAATTATTGTTAGCTTTAACGCCTTCCGTCTTAACGAAGCTGACCCTATCCAAATGATCTTCAAATAAATTCTCAAAAAACTCTTTATCGGTGGGTCCTTCTACAAAAATAATTTTGTCTGAGATAAGTTGAATTCCTGTAGATGCGCCGAGCAGTTTTAGAGTTTCAAACCGGCTTTTCTTACGTGAACAAAGTTCAATTTGGTTGTTTCCACTTTCGTCGTCAACATTTAATTTATAAAGGTTTTCAAGTGGAATTGAACCAATAATTTCAAGTGAATGTGTGGTTGCCCATATTTGGTTGCCTTCCTCAGCCATCTTTTTAAGATAATGTAATACTTTTCGCTCAAGCGCTGCATTTAAGTGAACATCAGGCTCATCAAAGAGTATTATCGAACCAAAGAGTTTATTCTTGAGAATATTAGCATAGCACATTAAAATTTCTTTTTCACCAGAACTCAAAAAATCAATTTCATGAACACCACACGGTGTTTTTACAGGGAAGTGCCATTGAAAAGCTTTATCTACGGTAACTCCATCAAACTCTTTTGGCTCAAAAAAATCTTTAAAAAATTCTTTTATTCTTGGCAAAAATTGACTAGCTTCATCAGATAGACTTAGCTTATCAAAAACAAACATAGTAACCAAATAATTCTTTAATTTATGAAATTTTTGTTGGGATTTAGCAATTCGCTCTAATGACTCTTCGTCATTAGCAATTAAAAGATCAGCAATACTATTTCTTGAAATAGGTAGTTCCCTATGAGACGGGATGTATTCGAATAAACCAATTTTATCGTTAGGATCATAATGTCCAAAAATTTCAGTTAAAAGCTCGGAGGTAATGATATTTTTAATTTCTCCGCTCTTCCCAATTCTTATAGTGGCGGTTAAAAGCCCATTATTTTTTAATAATTCAATTTTAAATTTTTCGGACAGCTGAGATAAATAAATTTTTTCTTCAGAAGACAATTCAATTACTAGCCCAATTTCAGCAAAGTTTGCGTTAATTTTGACTACATTTTTTAAATCACTTTTAAAATCGTTAGATTTTATGCTATACAACTCACTATTTCCATAAGGACCTATAGCTGCTTTAAATACCCTTATTGCATCAAAAATCGCAGTTTTTCCACAGCCATTTGGTCCAGCTATAACGACAAGATTAGGTAAACTCACCATTTTTAATTGAGCGATACTCTTAAAGTTTTTAATTTCTAATTCTTTTATTTTAAACTTGAGTACACCTTGTTTAAAAGTACCGATTTAGCTTTTAATTCTTTGCTTGTTCCTTGCTATTTTTAAGTATCTTTAGTTTGTTTTTGTATTTGTTGTATTGGTTCTTTTAGTGTTGGGATGTTGGTTTTGATTGCTTTCCAGAGGGTTTCTGTGTCTACTCCGAAGTAGGCGTGGATTAGTTTGTCTCGCATTCCCGCCATTTGTTTCCATGGAAGCTCAGGATACTGGGTCTTTATTTGTTCGGGGATGTTTTTGGAGGCTTCTCCGATGATTTCTATGCTGCGTACGACGGCGTTGAGGGTTTTGCGGTCTTTAACAAATTCCTCATAGCGCATATTGCCCACAAAGGTTTCCACGTCATCGATGGCAACCAAAATGTCCTGCAAATAATCCCGAAAGTCGCGGCGTTTCATACCATGACGACTTCCTCAAGAATCCGCTCACCAATATGTGGCTTGAGCGCTTTTTTAGACACCAAGTCAACTTTTACACCCAGCAAACCTGCGAGGTACATTTCCAAATCCATAAACTCAAACAAGCCCACGGGTTCCTCAAATTCCACCAGCACATCCACATCACTTTTTTGCCGTTGTTCACCGCGCACATAGGAGCCAAACACGCCGATGGTTTTCACTTTGAAGCGCTTTTTTATTTCGCCTTTGTGCTGTGAAAGGGTGTGTTTGATGTCCTCGATGGTTTGCATACTTCAAACTCTGAGAGCAGGGGATTTAAGCTTTTTCAAAATTGGGTTAGTTTGTTTTTTCTTGTGTTTTTCTGTACAGTGCCTTATCGATTATGCGCACGGGGAGGTTTTGTTTTTTTGCGGTTTTGCGCAGTGCTGCCAGCAGTCGGGTGTAGCTTTGGGGGGTTTGTATGCCTGGGGGTACGTTGCCAAGGAGCGGTTTCCATGTGGCTGCATCTAAAACGCCAAATTCTTGGGGATTAAAAAATGTGAGTATTACGCTTGCAATAGCTGGGCTGACGCCTTCTAGTGTGGTTAGGCAGTTTATGCGGAAGATGTCATCGGCTTGGGGTAGGCTGAGGGCTTGGCTGGTTACGCGCTCCACTCTTTCGGGGTCATTGCGGGCGACCAGTTCTTTGGCTCGAGCGACTTTTTCAGCGTCCCCTTTATACTTCCACTCCGCAACCACCAACAGGTCGGATAGTGTGAGTTGTTTGTTTTTTCGGATTTTTGCGCCAAGGTCCCGTTCGCGTCCTGCTTGCCATCCGTAGGCTTTGTCGTATTTGCGGCTCCACATTAGAAAGTCAGCTTTGTCCACACAATTCACCAATGCACAGTAGGTGGGTTTTGGGGTTTTTTTGGGTTGCCCTAAAATTTTTTCAAAAATAAGAGGTGGGGGATTAGTTTTGGTCTACTAGATGGGCTGTGCCGTCGGGGCAATACACTTTTTCACCCTTACCAACACGCTTGTATCGTTCGCTGCAGATGTGAATCATTTCACAGCCGTCGCAGTCTCTGCTCAACATTTTTTCGCCTCCTTTGGGGCGTTGGTGTTGGGCATTTTTTGCATTTAAGGTTTTGTAACATGGACGTATATACAGAGACAAAAATTTTGGGTAAAAAACAAGCGGGGTTATATTGGGGGGTTAGAAGGAGCAGGGGGTGGCTGTCTTTGTTGGCAATTAGCTGTATTGTGCTGCAAGATTGGGCTTGGTGCCAAAGGACTTGAGCGCATGTGCCACGCGGAACCGGACGTACACAATAATCAGGAAGGGCACTAAGCCAAACCTGTACACGCCAATACGGTTAACTCCAAACTTGACACGCCATTTTCCTCTTTGTTTGTTTTGCTCTGGAAAACAAGTATGCATGATTGCGCATTTAAAGGGTTTTGAGAAATGTTCATAAAAATTAAGAAATACCCTACACACGTCAACAAACCATCAGAAACAAGAAGCAGTCTTCCAGTTTCTAGCCCACACAACTAAACAATTAACACGACGTCGCCACGTACTAATCCAAAAAAACATTCAAATCCTCAACCCTAAAACAAACCCACACAACATCCCCAACAGTCACACCCAAGTGCTTGATAAACTGAGAAGAAACCCGCGTCTTCAAAATAAACCCTAAATCCAAAGTAACCATCGTAGTAGAGCGCATCTGAACCATCTCCGAAATAACCGCCCGAACAGAGTTCAAACCCGATTGATTAACAGGCTGCACTGAAAGAGTTACATCATCAGGTTTAACGGTGACTGCCACACGTTTACCCACAAACTCCGAAGCACCAAGAGCCAAAAACTGCATGCCACCCGCATCAACCTGCAGCAGCCCATCCACTGTTTTAGCAGCTTTGCCCTCAAACACGTTAATACCCAAGAATTTGGCGACGTATCGGGAAGAGGGTTTTTCAAAAACGTCAATTTTACCACCGATTTGCTCGATGTGACCGTTTCCCATGACGGCTATGCGGTTTGACATCACGTAGGCTTCAGAGAGGTTATGCGTCACGTATAGCACGGTGATTTTGAGGGATTGCAGATAATTTTTGAGTTCCAATCTGAAGGATTCGCGGAGTTGGGGGTCAACTGCCGAGACAGGCTCATCCAGCAGCAGGACATGGGGTTCGGTGGCTAATGAACGGGCAAGGGCGACGCGTTGTTTTTGTCCACCGCTAAGTTGAGAAGGATAAAACTCTGCATGGTCTTTGAGTCCGACGAGGTCGAGCATATTTTGGGTTTTTTGTTTGATTTCTTGCTGTGACAGGTGTAGGGTTTTTAGGCCGTAGGCAACGTTGTCTTTGGCTTTCATGTTAGGGAAAAGTCCGAAGGTTTGGAAGACGTAGCCGATTTTTCGGTCGCAGGGTTTGGTGCAGACTGTTTTTGTGCCTGCTACTCCGTTAACTAGTACGTTGTTTATGGTGATGGTTCCTTGGTCGGGTTTTATGAGTCCCGCGATTATGTTTAGCAGGGTGGTTTTTCCTACCCCGTTTGGTCCGAGCAGCGAGACGATTTCGTTGTTTTTGATTTCTAAATTCAGGTTGTCAATGATTTTCTTGTTTTTGTAGGATTTGGTGAGGTTTTCTATTGTTATCATTGTTTAACCCCGAATTTTTTCTGCTCCAATAGTTTAATGAGAACAATAACTGCAAAGGAAATGGCAATAAGAATAACGGATAACATTACGCCTGCAAACGGGTCAGAACTCATCAGCACATAAATTGCCAGCGGCATCGTCTGTGTTAACCCCGGCAGGTTCCCCGCAAACATCAAAGTTGCACCAAACTCACCCATTGCACGCGCCCAAGTCAGCATTGTTCCCGAGATAATTGCACTTGAGGTGAGAGGGAGCGAGATAGTGAGGAAAACTCGAAGTCTTGAGCCTGAGAGGATTTTGGCGCTGTTGATGACGTCTTTGTCGAGTTTTTCAAACCCGGTTTTGGCAGCTCGCAGCAGGAAAGGGGAGGCAACGAAGGCTTGGGCTAATATGACAGCGGTGGTGCTGCCTAGAACCTGTAAGCCTAAGAGGTCTATTAGGGGTCCAAAGATGCCTTTTGGCGCAAATGCGTAGAGGAGCGCAACACCTGCGACTGCTGGCGGCAAAACAATGGGTAAATCCACGATGGTGTCAAGTATGGCTTTTCCGGGGAATTTTCTTGTTGCCATAAAGTAGGCTGTGGGAACTGCCAGCACAAATGCAAACGCGGTTGCTATGGCAGAGGTGAATAGGCTTAGTTTGATTGCGTCAATGATTACGCCGTTTTGAAGTTGGTTGCTGACTTGTTGGGGGTCAACTCTTGCGAATATGCCAAAAATAGGCATTATGATAAAAATCATGTAGGTTAATACTATAAGTGCCAAGAATACGAGTGTGATTTTGTTGGATAGTGAAGTTGTGAGGTTTTTGGTCAATATTTTACACCGAGAGAGCCTGATTAATTAAAAAAAGGGGAGAGATATATCATTTTATATTCCGAACCCAAATTGGTTTAGTAATGCTTGCCCGTCAGTGGATAGCCAGAAATCAACAAATTCCTGTGCCAGTTCTGGATGGGTTGTTGTACCGATTGAGGCTATTCCATAAGTGCCGATGGTGTTGACTAAGTCAGGGATTGCCAGAAATTGAACGTTTGCACCTGTCATGGCTCCATAAGTTGCATCTGAACTAAAAGCGATTCCTGCATCACAAGCGCCTAAGTCAAGCGAGATTTTTCCGACAAGATTAGCTACACTTGTCTCGTATGAAACCACGTTTTGGTGTACAGTGGCGTTATAGTTTACGTATTCACCAGTGCTTACATAGTCTGGACTGTTGGGGTTTCCCCAGCTTTGATCGATTTTCCAAAGGGTCTTGTTTGCGTATGATCCGACAGGTATTGAGGGGTCACCTAATACGACGCGTACACCTGATTTTGCTAAGTCGGATAGTGTTTGGATGTTTTGTGTGTTTCCTTCAGCAATTATTACGGATAGACTGTTTGAGGTGAAGTTTGAGTAGGTGTTGTCAAGGGTTAGTGCGTCGTCGGTTAGTTTTATTGTCCATTTGGTGTCTGCGGACATGAAAACGTCGCAGGGGTATCCTTCTGTGATTTGGGTGTAGAGAGTGCTTGAGCCCGCAGAGTTTATTACTAGATGGCAATTGTGTTCTTGTTCGAATGCTTCGGTCATGTTGGCGACTACGTTGTTTAGGCTTGAAGCTATTGAAATGTAAAGTGTGGGTTTTTCGCCTGAGTTGCCGGATAATGCTCCGCTGTAAAAGGCATAACCGGCGATTGAGGCACAGGCTATAACTATGATTACAACCGTGGCTACTATTTTGTTGTTCATTTTGATTCATCCCGATGTTATCGGAGAATCACTTCGTTGGAGATTATAAACGTTTCTCGACCAACAAAAACAAGCAAACATCGAAAGCACCAAAAAATCACATCGCCGCTCAAACAAAAACCAAAAAACACTAAAAAAATAAAGAAATTGGTTAAATTAAGGGTTTACGTATCAGCAAACCTTCAATTGACCGCAACAACTGATAACCAAACAGTATCGCGGCAAAGTAGGTAGGCCACAAAATCACTGGCCAATCACCTGGCGTGTAATGCCACAGCCCCATGGATACTGCAAAAAATTCCATAAGTGCAAGAGAGGCCATGCCGCCAAACGCAAGAAAAACCTGCTCTTTAGCTTCATGTACTGCACCAAACTTGCGCCTTACAAGTGATAGAATTGCCCATGCTGCAAGGAATGCACCGAGCAGTAGGTACCAGTTTAAGTTAAAGTCAAAAAATACATTCATTTAATTCTCACCGTTTTGTTGTTTTTTTCTTTCTCTTTTTCGTTTTTGGTTTGGATTTGCGGTTTGATGGTTTATGGTTTGCCCAGCATTTTTGGCAGTACACGGGTTTGTCTGCTTTAGGCTGGAAAGGTACTTCACATTCTTCGCCGCAACCACTACAAACCGCAGTAAAAGTGGTGTTGGCTTCTTTGTGATAGGGTTTGAAGATTTGGTAGTTTTTTAGTTTAGGCCAACCTGTTTTTGCATACTTTAGCATTTCAGGGTTGTCTTTTAGCCAGCGCATCATGTGGAAAAAGCTTTTACCCCGCTTCTCCTCACGTTCCGCTAAGGGCTCATAGCCTAAATTGCGGATTTCATCCAAATAAGAAATTTCAATTAGCCGTTGGGCTTCACCGATAACTTTTATTCGCTTAACGCGGTCTTCACCGTAAACTTTCCTAAGGTCCTCAGCAGCTACGTCAAAGATGCAGCCTTGGCAAATATGAATTTCTTCGTCTGGAGAAAGGTTAAAGTTTGCGACAAGCTTGGCGACCACTCGGCTGGATTCTTGCAGGTATTCTTTTTCGCAGAAAAGTTCCTGATAGAACCGCACATCAATGAGGTCATATTTGAACTCAGATGTTTCTTCACGGTATGCACCGATTACAACGCCAAAAAGCAAGTCTCCACTGCCTGCGTCGTCAACGATAACTGTCAATTAACTACGGTCCCTCTCTTATCCTTGCCAAGGCAAAACGGCACGCATCTATAAAAATAATTTTCTCAAAAAGAAAGAAAAAACAGGGAAACCGGCATCAACAGAGAAAAAAATCATTCGGAATCACCTCTGAATAAGGGCTAACGCTTAAGCTGCCGAATCAATGCCTTTAACCGTTCCTCATCAGAGAGGCAATCCTTGAGAAGAGCATTTGCCAAAAAATAAATTTTCAAATCGTTCAAAACCGCAAGTTTACGCAGTTCCTTGTGCAGTTCCACTTCAACTTCAATGACCACGCGCTTGTTCAAAATTAGCCCCCTCTCTTTGAGGTTTTGTAGCGGCTCAAGCTTTCAGTTTTAGTTTTCAAAGCGTAAACGTAGTCTGCCAGCAAAGGCTTTTCTCGGCCAAGCTCCAACGAAACCGTCAACATCTGAGTTTTCCCATCCACC
Organism: Candidatus Bathyarchaeota archaeon; assembly: GCA_026014585.1. Lineage (NCBI taxonomy): Archaea > Thermoproteati > Candidatus Bathyarchaeota > Candidatus Bathyarchaeota archaeon. Next base: position 126,680 of record JAOZIA010000024.1, read on the forward strand.
AAGTACTCAGCACTAAGCACCCTAAAATAGCCTGAAACATCCTCCTTTGGCAACTCCACAAATACTTTGTCACCAGCCAAAATGGGAGAAGAACCAAAATCAAGCACACTACTCTGCACAGTTAAGCTATCCGCGGGGTCTTTACTGTTTGCCAGCAACGCTTTTGCGTGGGATTCACATTCGGTTTTACTGTAGAGTTCCTCGTTAACCTCAACCAGTTCCCGAACGCCAAAACTTGCTTGGCTCGCGGCGTCCTGTTGTAGGCTGCTGTAGCGGCAACCGCCAAAAAACAAGCCATCCACCCAGAAACTGCCCGTGCCTGTAGTTGCAAACCAGCAGTCCACACGCACCCGCCAAATCTGTGTCCAATCAAACCCGCTGGTTACCTGCCACAAATCCGCGTTTGCGCTGCCCACGGCGATTTGGGTTTGGAACCACTTTTCTGAGCCCATGGTGATTTCGTGTTGGGCGGCTTTGTCGGTGGTATCAAATAGGGTGGGGGTTATGTTGCCGTTGAATGTGTCGTCTCGGCTAAGCCATAGGTTGAGGGTTGGGTAGATTTCTGTGTTTACGATTTTTCCTGCGTTGAGCGTGAATAGACAGCCTGCGCCGTAGAGGTTTTGTGCGTTAGTTTTGATGCTTGCAGAACCCCTAACCTTGTTTGAGGCATCCAAGCTTACTACGCCTGAAACCGCAGTCCATGCACCATCCGAAGGTGTTAAGCTCTCAGTCCAAGCATCCTTATCAGCTGGTGTACTGCAATCAGCGGCGCCATACACGGTGATTTTATTTCGCACTGCACTGATTTCTCGGCTAAACTCGCTACTCTCAATTTTTTCATTAAGGCTGATGGGGCTGGTTTTGCTGTTTTGAGGGAAAAACTCGAATTTGCCGTCAGGAGCCACGCGAAAGTCATAACCTATCACGCCGGATTTATCGCTACTCTTGGCGATTTGGCGTAGGACGTCAAAGACGGGAGTGTCGGAAAAGTCCAGTTTTGTGTAGGTTGTGTCGGTGTCTTCCACGAGTTCACTGCTACCTCTTACATGGCTTAATCCGACATAATAATCCAGCAGGTCACAGATGATGGCCTCACCTTTCATGTTCGCGTATGTTTTAGACACTACACTGCGGAAAAGCCGTTCCCCCCAGCACCTACCCGACACTCGCAAGTAATTTTCCAGTGGAGTTGACTCGTACTTGACGCTTTCCACTCTGCAAGTCAACAAAAGTGGACAGGTGGCGCCTCTGCCAACGCTGATGCTGCCGTCTAATCCGACATTGATAGGGTAGGTGCCGTTGGGGCCGTATTTGCCATTCCAGTTCTGTAGTATAACCTCAAAACTGCTGACCTCCCGAGTGCAACCCAAATGCACTCGAAGTGAAATCACATCGCCTTGAGAAGGGGCAACACTGCCAAAAGCAACTGCAACCGTTGGCGTATCTAAACTCACCTTACTCAACTCCTCGGCGGTACAACTCGTCTTCGCCTGCACGCATTATGCTTCGGCTTCGGGCGGGCATCTCGGCTGCTGTGCTGTTGAAGTTTTGCACACTTGAAGTAGCACTGTTCATACTGTTAGCAAAACTGGCCATTGCGGCGGCTGCGGCAACAATCACAGCAATTCCCACACCAGTCAATGCCAAAAACGTGCCAAAGCTGATGTTTAGGCTGTTTTGAACCATCGTGGCAAATGCGGTTGCGGCAGCGTAAATTTTTTGAGCAGCAGCTACACCCGCGCTAGTTCGCAAAAACGTTCCCATAACGGTAATCATCATCAAAGCACTTGCGATAACTCTTGTTTGGGAATCATCCAGCAAACCGAACTGATTGGCAACATACGCAATTGCTGTTCCTGACGCGCCAATACCGATGATTGCAGAACCCAAATTTTTGATTTTTATAGCTAATTGTTCAGCGTCGGTTCGGATGTTAGCGAATTCGGTGCTTGCACGGTTGACGGCGTTGATGGTTATGGCGATTTCACTAAAGCTCATAGTTGCGCCTCCATCTTTGCTGAGTTTAGGGCTTCGCGTATAACCTGTTCCAGACGGGGTTTGTGCTCTTCAATTGCAGGTCTTAGAAAAGGGTCAGGGTAATGATTGCGTGTACCAAACTCGACTGCAGCAGCATACGCCGCGTAGGCGCCAACTTTCATTTGCCAATTGTGGCTCTCAACGGTGATTGAGCTTCGCAAATAGCCTGTGCGTATAGGTGCTTCCCGTTCCGCTTCAGACTTAACTGCTTCAGCCCAGGCTTCCAGTTGCTCTTGCACTTTTCTTTGCATCTCAACATCAAACCGCTTCATCGCAGCAACAAACTGCTCTGCACCTGCAACATCAACATCAATGGAAACGCTCATGCCGTTTTGCCTCCCGCTCCGCCTTCTGCTTTTCTTCTTCCACTTGCCTGTCTACCTCGTTTAGGATAATGGTGAATTGGTGAATTTTTTGGGCTGACTGCCTGCCGAGTTGACTGGGTGTCCACCCGAATTCTTTGCAGAGGCGGAATTCGGTGATTGCTGGGTGGGGTTTTTGCCGTCGGATTGCTCGGATAAAAAATTGGTTTCCTCCCTGCTGAGCGCGCATAAGCCGTTGACAACCTGCGAGAACAATTCGCCAAGCGCTATGGGAACACCGTTTTCTTCACCCAAAAGTTTCTCCAGAGAGAGAGGATTGCCTTCGGGTTGCTCGCGTAGGGCTGCCCAGATGGTTTCGGCTTGGATAGCTATGAAGTCGCTGTTTTGCACTTGTCCAGTTAGGGAGTGATATTTGGTGTGTTTTTGGATGATGCGGCTGCGTTTTGCCCAGGTGATTTCACCAAAAACGTACTTGCCGGCGTATTCTGCGCCGAATTCTTGTCCTAAAATCATTGTTTGTTTACGCATAACAGGTTGCTCCTTAGGTGATTGTTACTGTTTTTGCTACGAATTGGGTTTTGAGGCTGACGAGGTCTTCGATGCGTGTTGGGGCTGTGGCGTTTTCCCATTTGCAACCGCTGAATGTAGCTTTGGATGTGCCGCCTAAGCCAAATTCTAAGGCGAATTCTTCGTCGTTTATGATGTCGTCGAATTCTTCTTTGGATTCAAACTCGAAAACTACTTCACCTGTGAGGTTACGTTGGCGATTAGGCAAATACTTTAGAATGTTGCCGTTTGAGGCGCGGATGACGGGGACGGCTTTGAGGTTATTTTCTATGCTGAATTTCCAATCGGTGACGCGTTCGAGCACGATTGAGTCTTTTTTGACGTAGCTTTCATAGAAAGGCACGGCTCCTGAGTAATCGTTGTAGGTTGCGCCGTCAATTTTTGCTTCGCCAACAGATAGGTTTTGGCTGAGAAGCTCCACTTCTGCTTTAATTACGTCTTCAATGCTGCATTGAACAGTTGCGCGGTTAAACTTGCAACCACTATAAAGCAGCGAAACTATGTCGGTTGCGGAAGAGAAAACACCCTTAAAATACAGCGCCTGAACGCTCAAAGATTTTCCCAGATCCATCTTTGCGTATTGCAGAAAATTAATTGGGGCATCACTGGGTAGCACATAGCTGATTTTGAGGCTTGGCGCCAACGTGCCCTGTTTGATGGCTTGCAAATCTGCTGAGCCTCCGCCGCGGAGTTTTATGTTGTTGGGGTTTACTGTGGGTTCTATGCTCTGGGCGGGGGCGCTTAGCATTGTGGGGGTTGTGGGGGTTTCTCCATAGGTTGATTCGTCAACGTAGAAGAATTTGCTCTCATTTGAAGTGTATATTTCGGTCATTTTTTTATTCTCCGATGTTTTCGATGAACCATGATTTTAGGGTGAATTCGGTACGGTAAATTGGGGGTTTGAGGTCCACGCGATCATTGTTGCGGTAGCTTGCAACGTCGCAGTAGGTTATCCCGTTGGTTGAGAGAGTACAAGAAACATAATCGCAGAAGAGTTGTGCTGGTTCCTCGCCGTCGCTTGCACCTAAGGTGGAAGCAAAAAACCAAACGTAGCCGTCTTCATCAACATAGTTGGGTATGCTGGACGTGAGCGTTAATGTTCTGGTTTTGTCGCCGGAGGGTGTTATGCTGGTTTGAAAGTTCTGCCAAGCGCCAACTGCCTGATTCCAAACTGCAATTTCATAACCGTTTATTTCAGGTGCAAACCCACAACCTTCAAACTCAAAAACCACGGATTTAGCATCACTTGCTCTACAACCCAGTTTAACTTGGAAAAGCAACGTGGCGAATTCACCGTTTCCACTGCTGATAACTTGATGACGCAGGTCATCACTGTACCAGAGGTTTTCTTTTTGGGCATCCGACAGTTCAACCCAGTTTTCCGTATTAGGGGCAGCTTGACTGTCACCCACGTAGGCTTTGCAGACTGTTTCTCCGACAGCAGGTGTTGCAAAATCGTAAGTTACTGTGTTGGGTGTTGCACGGTTTTGTCGGATTACTCGGTTTACTTCATCCACAATTTTTGTCCGCATTGCTTTTCCTTTTTCTGATATATTTGGCGTGTCGGTTGCCCAAATATTAACTTTTACAGTCTGCATTCTTCGGCGCAGTTTGCCGCTTAACTCAATTTTCTGGTCTAAACTTTCAATTAATCCGACAGTAACTTGACCACCCAATCCCTTCAATGCATCAATGTTTTGGTATTCACCAGACACACTAACCGCTGCTAAGACGCCACTGTCCTTAACGACACGTAACTTGTTTTTTAGCAATCGGGCAATTGTTGCGGTTGGGTCTTCACAGGTGCTCATTGGTTATGCAGTCTCCTAAGGGCAGCTTTTATGAAAGCAGGCTGATTTTGGAAAACGAAATCCTGCACGCTAACAACCTCATAATCTACGCCGTTTCGGCAAATCCTGTCCATTCTGCGAACTGGGGCAAAAACGTGCAAAATCACATAATCATCAACGACATAGCCGGGTTCAAGCAGGATGTTTTCGGCTCTTTGGGGTACAACAACAGCTTTCAAATCCACGCCTGCACCAAAACTTTGGGAATCTCCTGCCTTTGTAATGGAGAAAAGCGTGAGAGTTTCGCCTTTGCTCGCCAGCACCTGCGTAAACCGCGTAACTGGCGCTTGGAAATCCAGCAAAAACTGGCCCAACCAACAAACCGTCGCCATCGCCTGCTTAACCTCCACGTAAGCTAAGTCTGCGTGTTTGGCACCCCAGAACATGAAAGCCTCCGCATTTGCAAGAATGATATTGGCGCTGTGGCTGTAGCTGATTTTATCGTACCCTTCTCGGATTTTTGCGAGGATCCCTGCGGAAACAGAGTCATAGTAGTCGCATGCGGGGGTTTTGGCTTGCACATTTAGATATCCCGCCCAGCAGATTGCGGGGTTGTATGCGGGGTAGATCTGGTTTGCACTTATTGCGGTTAAGGCTTGGTAGGTTTTCTGCACCGTTGGGCTGTAACCTTCATTGTCGTAGAACCCCAGTAGCGCGTATGCGATTGAGTCATCATAAACCTGGTCCTCACCGACGCCTGTGCGGTGCCACTGTCCGTCGCCGTCTGGTTTTGGGTCAAAATAAAGTTGCAAACCCTCAAGCCCATCACGGTAAAAGTCTACAGCATCCCCAATCATACCCTGATACAATTCACGATTTGTGGGATCAGATTCACAAAGCATCTTTAGACCAATTAGGCCATAAAGTGCTTCAACATCCATTTGGCTCAGCCACGCATCCTCCAAGGTGACTGCTCGTGCAAATCCGCCATAGAATTGGTCATGGACACCCAACTGGCTGGGATTGTGTTGCATGTTGAAAAGAAAGGTTCCGGCTGCCAGTTTTGCACTGGCAAGATAGGAGGCGTTGGTGGTTAGTTCGTAGGCTTTCAAGAGTGCGGGCAACACGCGGCAGGCATCCACACTGTAGCAGGCTGTGCTGGTTTCGCTGCTCAAGAAGCCGCCGTATGCTTGTTTTTGGTTGTCTGTGACCTGCTGGGAAATGATGAAGTCGGCGAGTTCAGCGATTTTTTCTTCTATTTCGGCGCTTCGAGTGTCGAACTGGGCGTTGGAGTAGGCTTCGTAGAGGAAATCTACGGCGAAGGCAGCTGAAAAGGCAGCTTTACCCCAAGATAAATCAGGACCCGACTGCGGATTCACATACAAATAAGGCGCATAATCCATGACGAAGTCAAAGTAGGCTTCGGGAACGGGCATTGCTATGCACTCCGAAGGATAGGCTGTTTTAAGCCTTTGAGGACTCGTTCAAGTTCCTGCTGCAAAACATTAAGCGGAGGAGCCCCACCTGCAACGGAGATATTTTCGCCGCCCACACTAAAACTTAAACCCACTGCTGAGCCACCAGTTAAAAAGCAAATCGCGTAAACTGCTGCGAGGAGGGTGATGAATTCTTTTTCGGGTTCGGTGCAGTCTGTGCTATCCACGGATCTGCCCAGTTCGAGTTGTAGGGTGGTTTCTGCACGTTTTATCATTTTTTGCAGTTTACTGTCGGGGATGTCGGTTTCTGAGAGGTTGATTGTGTCTCGTACATCGCTTGGGGTTACGGTTGCCATTTTGGTTTCCTCAAACACCTCTATGCTGAAACGGCAAATTTAACCATTTTTGGCAAATTAAAACCCATATCAAACTGTGTTTAACAAATAACTATTAATTCAAAAGCTTTTTTCTCAATTAAGCATTATTTAATGCTTATTAAAAAAACAAAGGCAACAAAAATTCTGAAAAAAGCAAAGACAGAAAATAAATAAAAAATAAAAAGAAAAATTATTGTTTATTGGTTAGATGTTAAGCTGGAAGGGCTTAGTATCTGCGTGGGGGTCTGCGTTTTGCGTAGCACTCACGGCAGTAAACTGGCCTTGTACCGTCGGGCTTGAATGGAACTTGACATTCTTGACCGCAGTCTGCGCAGGTTGCCTTGTGCATTTCTCGGTTACCATATGACATTTTGCTATTTCAACTCCTAAACTATTGCTTGTGCAAAAAGGACGCTTTTCGCACGTTCCCATCTACAGTGCGGCGATGCTTATAAATACATGCCTTCTGATTTTTGCAGGAAGGGAGGAGACGCTGGTTTTCGGGTAACTGCCCAAAAAACGTTTAAATCCACTTTTTCGGGCAGAAACACGATTTTTTTACGGGTACACTAATATAGGTAAAGTTTGTATGATAAAGAGTATTGTTTAAGGATTATTGAGAAAAAGGAACCGGATATACTGCTTTTTCTCGGATTCTAACAGTAAATGGAGGGGGATATTTGAGACAGAAAAAATCTGCTTTAGGTGAGCATATAGCTCTTATCTCAGTGAAATACAATGTGTACCCTGCTGAGATTTTCCAAGCCTTAATTCAAGCAAGAGAATGTGGTAGAGCAACCTGTGGAGAACTTCACATAGAATACCGAGGACAAATAAAAGGAGAAACCATCTTTTTAATTAAGAGAAATCAAAGTGTTCTGGCTCAGTTCCGTGTAGACGAGCAAGTTCTGCTACGGAAAGATAACCCGTTTGAAAGCTGGATGAGCACAGACAAAATTAAAAAGAAACTCGCTAAACAAAACACTGAAGCCGTATACACCAGCATTGACGACTTACGCTCAGGCATGAAACGCATCAACGTAAAAGCCGAAGTTATCGAAATGCCCAAACCGGCACAAGTGCATACTCAATTCGGCAACACCGTGATGGTTGTCAACGCAGTTGTTGGTGACGATACAGGAACAATAAAACTGTGCCTTTGGGATAACCAAATAAGCGACTTAAGCAACGGGGATGCCATCGAAATCAAAAACGCGCAAGTCTGCACTTTCCGCGGTGAACGCCAACTAAGGCTTGGCAAAAATGGCTCTCTAAATATTGGTCCACAACTCAAAGCCATGAACAATTAAAATGGCTATTTCCATGTGGCTCGACGCTGAGACCACACAAACTTCTTTTTAACATTCAGATTTTGTTTTGGCCGGTTTTTTTGGGTTTTGTGTTTTGAGAGGCATTCTTTGCAGTAGATGGGTTTGCCTTCTTTAGGTTTAAAGGGCACAGTGGTTATTCTGCCACACTCTGAGCATTTCACTTGAGTTACAATTTTTTGCCCCATAAAAACCAGCCTAAAATCGGAACCCTTAATCAGATATGGGTTTGTTCGGTAATTAAACGTATGTTACAATATTAGGATACAACGGCGTTCCCGTTTGCTCTCACACACGTAGACTACCATGTTCAGTAAAGAAATCACTAATATCTGCTATCAGTAGATTCAGGCTTGCTCAAAATGTCTATAATGTATTTTGAAACTGATGGTACAACCTTTTCATCAATTGAAACAATACCTGCTTCTTTCGTGAAGCCACCTGACGAAGCGCTATAGAGATTCATTGAAGAAACAATTGCAACTGTATCATCAATAACTATAATCTTTGCATGTATCTGATTGTCATAATGAATTAGCATCCCCGCCTTCTTCAGACTTGCTTGACACTCTCTTTTGGTAATGTCATCATTATTTTCCTTAGGACGACGAGCGACAACCTTAACACTGATTTTTCTTAAAACGGCGTTTTCAAGATTTTTCGTAAGGTGACAGCTATCAATGAAGGGATTTGTAACTAAAATTTGATGTTGCGCCTTTCCTATCAACACCCTTGCTAACTCATCTAAATATTCGCCTTCAAGAAAGAAATGTCTTGACTCTATTGGGAAGTTGAGATTCCGCATTTCACGCCATTGAATTATCCATTGAATCAAACCAACCTCTTTATTTACAGAAGATACTGGTATGCCTTGTTTTGCTTCCATTACTACTTGTTGTAGTTTTTGCCCTAAATCCGATGAAATATTAGTTGCAAGGTATTTTGTCCATTCTTGCCTAATTACCTCATCAACTAAAAAATAATTTTTGCCTTCATACCTAATTACATTCGCTTGACGAAGCGGAGCTAAGGCTCTTAACAAGGCTTTTGGCGGGAATTCTGTTTCTTCCATTAATTTATTAAAACTAACTGGTTCTTTTCCATGTAAAACGAGTGATTTAATTACTTTCCCTTGCCAAGTCCCCAAATACTTAGGATTTTGTGACAATGACACTCACTTTTAATAATTAGATTTAAGCAATGAATTTAAGACTTGTTAATCTAACGCTAATACTAAACATGTATGCTAACGAATTTTACAACAAACACTTACAACTAATTGTTTAGAACACCAAAAACTCATGCCCTCTTAAGGATAGCGTTTCCCTTGACATAGAGGGAACCAGCAATTGAACCAAAGTAGCCCCGTGCGTGTAGGTATTTTAATTAATTATGCAATGATGCTACTACTCTTCGAGGATGAAAAGCATGGAACCTAAAATCGTACCAGCATCAACCATCAAAGAATATTTGACCCCTGAACACTGCTACATTTTTGAGAACTGGGGCAGCCCCAAAGTCAGCATCGCCCGCGCCCGAGTTGAACCCGGCGTCACCACCGTGCCCCATCACCTAATAGGCGTAGACGAATACTACCTCATCGCTCAAGGCGAAGGAACCACAAAAATCGGGAACCTACAATCTCAAAAAATCGGTGTCGGAGACGTTGTTGCGATACCCGCAGGGGTCAGTCAAAGCGTAACCAACACAGGAAAAGTGGACTTGATTTTCCATTGCATTTGCACGCCAAGGTTCACCCAAGAATGTTACGTAGATGAGTCAAAAGAGAAATTATAAAAGCCTTGATTTTGCCACATTAAACCCGTTTTTGTTTCCGAAAGCTACTTAAGCACTTTTTTGTAAACAATTTTTAAGAGCAACTATTTCTCACAGAAATACTTCAGCAGTTTAGGGAGAGAGCATCGTGCAGTTTGAGCTTGTTGCACCATTCAAAACTTCGCCAGGACAGGAAAAAGCCGTTGAAGAGTTAGTGGAGAACTTCAAAAGCAAAGACAAGCAGACACTTCTGGGCATTACGGGCAGTGGCAAAACCTTCATCATGGCAAACGTGATAAACAGGCTGCAGAAGCCCACGCTGATTATTGCGCATAACAAGATTTTAGCAGCTCAACTCTATGCTGAACTCAAGGAACTTTTTCCCAAAAACCGCGTTGAATACTTCATTAGTTTTTATGATTATTACCAGCCCGAATCCTATCTTCCAGCGCAGGACATGTACATCGAAAAAGACTCTGATGTGAACGACCAAATCGAGCAGATGCGCATGCACGCCGTCAGCAGCATAGTTAGCCGAAACGACACCATCATCGTCGCGTCAATCAGCTGTATCTACAGCTTGGGCAACCCCGAAGATTTCAGAAGCATGTCTTTGAGGCTTGAAGTCGGTGCGCATCTGACCAGGCAGGAACTTCTCCATCAGCTTGTGGACATGCAGTACGAGCGCAATGACATGGTGCTGGAGTCAGGCAGGTTCCGCGTCCGAGGCGACACCATCGACATCGTACCCGCATACGAAAACGACATCATCCGCGTTGAACTTGCAGGAAACCAAATCGCAAAAATCAAAGAAGTCCAACTTTTGACGGGCAACGTGAAGGTTTCCGTGGATAAACTCACGCTTTATCCTGCACGGCAGTACGTGGTGCCTGAGGAGAAGCAGGCTTTGGCGCTTGAGCATATTGAACAGGAATTAGAGCGTCGACTGCAAGAACTACCGCCGTTGGAGGCTCAGCGGCTTAAACAGCGCACAAACTACGATTTAGAAATGATTAAGGAGATGGGTTTCTGTAGTGGCATGGAGAATTACAGCCGCCACTTTGATGGACGCAGACCAGGCGAGCCACCCTTCACGCTGATGGATTACTTCCCCAAAGACTACCTCTTAATCATTGACGAGAGCCACCAAACAATTCCACAAGCCCGCGCCATGTACAACGGCGACTACAGCCGCAAAAAAAACCTCGTCGACTACGGCTTCCGCTTACCCAGCGCAATAGACAACCGCCCCCTCAAATTCGAAGAGTTCGAAAAGAAAATCGGCAAAGCTATGTTTGTTTCTGCCACACCTGCCGAGTACGAACTGGAAAAAAGCGGCGCACCCGTCGAACTCATCACAAGACCCACAGGGCTTTTAGACCCCATAATTGAGTTGCAGCCAATAGCTGGGCAAATGGAGCATCTAATGGCGGAAGCACGCAGAACCATTGAGCAAGGCAACCGTGTCCTAATAACCACCCTCACAAAGCGCATGGCAGAAGACCTCACCGATTACCTCGTCAAAGAGGGCTTGCGCGTGCGTTACATGCACAGTGACGTGGACAGCCTTGACCGTATTGAGCTGGTGCGGCAGTTACGCGTGGGCGATTTTGACGTGCTGGTAGGCATTAACTTGCTGCGTGAAGGCTTAGACATTCCCGAAGTCGCTACGATTTTCATTTTGGACGCTGACAAAGAAGGCTTCCTACGTGACGAACGCAGCTTAATTCAAACCATTGGCAGGGCAGCCCGCAATGAAAACGGCAAAGTAATCCTTTACGCCGACGTCCAAACCAACTCGATAAAGCGTGCCATGGAAATCACTGCTTACCGCCGAGCATTCCAGCAAAAATACAACCAACAATACGGCATCACCCCCAAAACCATCGTGAAAAGCGTCAGTCAGCAAGAAGGCAAAATTCATGGCATCAAACACCTTGCCAAATCTGATGTGCGTCACCAGTTGATTGAGATGGAGTCGCAGATGCGGGAGGCAGCTGAAAAATTGAATTTTGAGAAGGCGATTGAATTGCGAGATGCGATTGCAGAGTTAACGATGGCACTGTCTCGGAAAGAGGAAAATGAGCAGTATACCCAGAAAATTGAGGGGTTTAATGCAACAAAGTTGAAAAGTCCCCATAGTAAAAGAAGAAGGAAATAGTAGTCTGATCGTGTTATGAGAGATAACATTTCTATAAAAGGTGCCCGCGAGCACAACCTCAAAAACATTGACTTGGAACTTCCAAGAAACAAGTTCATAGTTATAACTGGGCTTTCAGGCTCAGGCAAATCCACCCTCGCATTTGACACCATATACGCGGAGGGACAACGCCGCTACGTGGAAAGCCTATCCGCTTACGCGCGGCAGTTTCTAGGGCTCATGGATAAACCCGACGTGGACTCCATCGAAGGACTGTCGCCAGCGATTAGTATTGAGCAGAAAAGCACCAGCAAAAATCCGCGTTCAACAGTGGGCACCGTCACCGAAATCTACGATTACCTCAGACTACTTTTTGCCCACATCGGCACGCATCATTGTCCCAAATGTGGCAGCAGCATTCACCCGCAAAGCCCAGAAAATATCACCAGCATGATAATGGCTGAAAAAGACAAAACCCTGATTTTTCTTGCGCCAGTAATCCGTGGCATTAAGGGCACACATGAGCAGGTGTTTGATGATCTTAAAAAGCAGGGCTACACCAAAATCCGTGTTGACCAAAAAATCTACGAGTCCGATACCATCAAAGAAGAGGTCAAACTGGTTCGTTATGAGAAGCACTGGATAGAAGCAGTCATAGACACTGTAACCATCAGTGAAGATGAGCACGCACGCATCTCTGAGGCTGTTGAAGCGGCGTTGCAGATGGATAAGGGTACCATGATAGTTATCGACGCGTCCAAGCAGGACGGCGAGAAAAAGAAGGAACTTGAACGGTTCCAAGATGAAACAATGTACAGCACTTTTGGTGCGTGCCCAAATCATCCCGAAATCGTCTTTGAAAGCTTAGAACCCAGAATGTTTAGCTTCAACAGTCCATTTGGAGCTTGCCCAGTCTGCCACGGCTTAGGTGAAATCAGCGAAGTTAGTGAGGATTTGGTCATTCCCGACAAGAATCTCTCCATTATGGATGGTGCATTGGCGGTTTATGGTAAGATGGATTTGAGCTGGCGTGCCCAACAACTTGCGGCAGTCGGCAAAAAGCATGGCTTTGACGTTTTCACGCCCATGAAAGACCTCACCAAAGAGCAACTCAAAGTTCTCTTGCAAGGTGACCGTGAACCCATGACGGCGCAGTGGTCAAACGGTGCGAACATGTGGATGCGGGACGGTTGGGAAGGCGTGATACCGCAGACCATGCGGTTGTACCGTCAAACCGAGAGTGAATGGCGCAAAGAAGACATCGAAAAATTCATGACCAGCAAACCCTGCACGGCCTGTCATGGCAAAAAGCTCCAGCCGGTCGTGCTCGCAGTTAAAGTGCTGGATAAAAGCATAATCGACGTAACCGACTTATCCATAGAGGAAGCCGTGGACTTCTTCCTAAACTTGCCACCTCAGCTTAACGAGAAAGAATTAATCATCGCCAAACAGGTGCTCAAAGAAATCAACCAGCGCCTTGGCTTTCTAAAAAACGTTGGCTTGGGCTACCTGTCGCTTTCACGCGCAGCCAAAACGCTTTCTGGTGGTGAGGCACAACGCATCCGCTTGGCAACGCAAATTGGCAGCAACCTCATGGGTGTCCTATACATCCTAGACGAACCCAGCATCGGCTTGCACCAGCGCGACAACGCCAAACTCATCAGCACCCTGCATCGGCTCCGTGACTTGGGCAACACGCTGATTGTGGTGGAGCATGATGAGGAAACCATTCGCAACGCTGACTACATTGTGGATATGGGACCAGGCGCAGGCGTTCACGGTGGTCACATCGTTGCAGAAGGAGCGCCAGAGGAAATCATGCAGAACACGCGTAGCCTAACGGGCAAGTATCTTTCAGGCGAACTAAAAATCGACATCCCCATTCAGCGCCGCAAACCAGTCGGTTACCTCACCGTAAAAGGCGCACAAGAAAATAACCTTAAACAGCTCAATACACAGTTGCCACTGGGTGTCCTGTGTGGTATCACAGGGGTTTCAGGTTCGGGAAAAAGCACCCTGATGAACCAAACCGTTATTCCTGCGTTGCGGCAGATGTTTGGGGAACGTGTTGACAAGGTGGGCAAGCATGAGGGCATTGAGGTTCCAGAGATAGTGCGCAACGTTATTGTCATTGACCAAGATCCCATTGGCAGAACCCCACGAAGCAATCCAGCTACCTACACTAAGCTCTTTGATGAAATCCGAAACATTTTTGCGTCAACCAAAGAAGCAAAAGCCCGCGGTTACAAGCCGGGACGCTTCAGCTTTAACGTGAAGGGCGGAAGATGTGAAACCTGCCAAGGAGACGGCGTCTTGCGTATCGAAATGAACTTTTTGCCCGACGTTTACGTACAGTGCAGCGACTGCAAGGGCAAACGCTACAACAAAGAAACCCTCGCCGTGCTGTATAAAGGCAAAAACATTGCCGAGGTCTTGGACATGACGGTTGAGGAAGCTGCGGAATTCTTCAAAAACACTCCAAGCGTAGCCCGCAAACTAAACACACTGCTGGATGTCGGATTAGGCTACATTAAGCTGGGACAAAGCAGCACGCAATTGTCGGGCGGAGAGAGCCAACGCATCAAAATTACTCGTGAACTCAGCAAACACAAGAGCGGACATGTCGTTTACATGTTGGATGAACCGACAACTGGGCTGCATTTTGACGACACCAAACGCTTAATCAAAGTGCTCAATCGCCTCGTGGATAATGGCAACACAGTATTTATCATTGAACATAACTTGGACGTGATTAAGAGCTGCGATTACATTGTGGATTTGGGTCCTGAGGGCGGCGCGGCAGGCGGAAAAGTGCTGGCAAAGGGAACCCCTGAGGAAGTCGCTATGGTTTCGGGTTCTTACACGGGCATGTTTTTGGAAAAGATACTCCAGATTCCAGAAAAAAGAGTAATGGCAAAGCAACCTGAATGAGCCTGCAAGAGTCCAGAAGGACTTAGAAGCACATTTTTTTATCGCCAAACCCTGTGGGTAAGGATCAAAAGTGACAAAGCTATCATAGCTATTCCAAGCGGAAGAGGCACTATCGCAAAGGACAGGTAACCTACAGAATTTGAGGAAGAGGAAACAGACGCGCTCTCTGCAGGGGGGCTAGAGGATATGAGAGCTAAAAATATACCAATAACAGCACTGATTAAAAGAATCCCCACAAGCAACAGACCGATGGCTACCACCATTCTTAATCCTGATTGATGTGTCTTATTTTCTGCGGGTGCGCGTTCGGGAAAGGTCTTTAGTAAATTGGCAGCGAGCGCGCCTTTTTCTGTGAGATGATATTTTCCCTGGTCATCTTTGGATATGAGAGCGCCTAAAGCTTTGAGATGATAGTTGAGTCTGCCCGTGTTGGTAACTTGTAGAAGAACCATGATTTCAGTGTAGCTAAGGGCATCCTTCTCCACTAGTAGCTCCAAGATGTTTCTTCTTGTTGCATCGTTGAGAATCTTGTGCAGGGCTGACCAGTCAACTTGCTCCATTTTCTATCATTCCATTGAGCCTTCTTTTATTTTATTTCATTTTAACGTTTTTGATAACAGTGGTTATCTAAGAATTATCAAACAACCCCGCGACGTAAACAGGACAATTTATGGCTGCTTAGAGGAAATACTTAATGCATTCTAATACCAGTCAAATAAACAGCGACAAGAGCCCATGATTAAACTGTCCAACCCATCAGAATTCAAAGCCAGCGACATCCCAACCAGCCCAGGCGTCTACATATACAAAAACGAGCAAGACGAAATTCTCTACATCGGCAAAGCCAAAAACTTGCGCTCACGCGTCAGCAGCTACTTTAAAGGCAAAGACCAACCAATCAAAACCCGCCGTCTCGTAGAGTGTATTCGTCAAATCGACTGGGTTCTTGTCAACAATGAGGTTGAAGCGCTACTTTTAGAAAACAAACTCATCAAACAGCACACGCCCAAATACAATATTAACCTTAAAGACGCCAAAACCTACGCCTATATCGCCCTAACCAAAGAACCCATCCCCCGAATCCTGACAAGCAGAAAAGTCAGCCGCAAACTCGAATCTTTTGGTCCCTATACGGACGGGTTTGTACGTCAGGATTTGCAACGGCTGGTAACTCGCGTTTTCAAGCTTAGAACATGCAAAACCATGCCCAAACGCGCCTGCCTCAACTACCATATTCACCTCTGCACTGCACCATGCAGCGGAAACGTCACTGCCGAACAGTACAATGAGCAGGTTGAGAAGGCACGGTCTTTTTTGAATGGGAACTATGAACAGACAATTGAGCAGTTGAAAGCCCAGATGCAGACTTCCTCTGAGCAGCAGAAGTATGAGGATTGTGTGGAGTTGCGTAATCAGATTAACTCAATTTACCTTTTGACTCAGCATCAAATTGTGGATAATGAACGCCGTTTTGACCAAGATGTTTTGGTGTTTCGGCGGGTGGGCGAGAAGGTGCTGGTGGTTCAGATGGGCGTGCGCAAAGGCGTGCTATTGGGTAAAAAAGAGTTCACAGTGGATTTGCAGCCCCAAATCGAACAGGAGTTCCTAAAGGCGTTTTACACGACAAATCAGCTTCCCCGCGAAATCCTCCTAAACAAGCCCTGCTGGCAAAGTCCCGAAGAAAAAACTGCGCTGGAAGAGTTTTTGTCCACGGAACGTTGTGCACCTGTATCATTAATTATTCCTAGACGCGCAAGCAAACTGGAACTGGTCAGATTAGCAGAGAAAAACTTAGAGTCCACCTTGGAAACCGACAGCGCCCTTGTAGATTTACAAAACGCGCTCAATCTGCCTGTGCTGCCACGTATCATCGAATGCTTTGACATATCCAACTTGGGCAAAGAACACGTAGTCTCAGGCATGGTCACCTTCAAAGACGCCAAACCTGACAAGAAAAATTACCGCAAATTCAAAATCAAAACGTTTGTGGGACAGGACGATTTCGCTGCCATGCACGAGGTTGTAACCCGCAGATACAAGCGGGTGATGGAGGAGCGAGATCGCCTGCCTGACTTGGTTATGGTGGATGGCGGTGCTGGGCAGGTTGCTGCTGCTAAATCTGCTTTGGAAAGGCTGGGTTTGTTGTTGCCGTTAATTGGGTTGGCGAAGGAGCGGGAGGAGATTTATTTGCCCGATGAGCAAACGCCACAGTGTTTTGATAAAAACAACCGTATGATGCTACTGCTACGGCGAATACGTGACGCAACACACGAGTTCTCGCTGGGATATAACAAGAAAAGAAGAGAAATGAAACTGCGAGAAGAATTCAAAAAGTAAAAAACCTAAAAACCCTTTTTTGCGAAAGTAGTTTTAGGTGTCACTTTTGTTAGGTTGTGGTTTGGCAGTTTTAGTAAGCCTTAAATCCTTAAAATGTAAATAGTTTATTATTTACAAAGGTTGATTTGAGTTGACTACAACAAAAACAGTAATCAACAAAATACGCGGGTGGTTTCCTCAAGAAACCATACTGCCAAAAAATCTCAGAGCACTACAGCAATCGACCAAAAAAATAAACATGGTAAAAATCGGCGTTTGATTTTGGTAATGTAACAAACGCCAAGGTGGACATGAGTGGGGGAAGCATTGGGGACATGATGATTTATGGGAGATTAGATGCTAACCTTAATGACCTCGCAGAACTGTATTATGATGGTACTCCTACGCTTGGTTTTATCAACACTTGGGGTGGGGCACGCCTGAGCAAAATAAACTATAACAGCACCACATCTTGAACCTTAATTTTCCAGTCAACGCTCGTCTATCAAGCCCGCAATTGCAAGTTTTTCGGATTTTCAGAAAGTTTAGGTACAGAAGGCTTGGATGAAAATTGGTCGATTATTCGATTATAAAAACTTCGTCGTTGGCTTCCTCCAATAATACCACCCACAACTGTGACAAAAACAGCCGCATGATGTTGTTGCTACGACAAATCAGGGATGCTACGCATGACTTCTCTTTGGGTTACAACAAGAAACTGTGAGAAATGAAGTTGCGGAAAGAATTTAACTATAAAAAATAGTGGGGGGCTAATTGTATATTAGCCTACGACGATGTTCTGGACGACGTTGCCGTCGACAACAAAACTGTTTATGGTGACGACTGTAAATGTTGGACCTGTTTTGGGTTGCACCTTCAACGTGTATGTACCGGCAGGAGCAGTTGTAAAATAGTAGCCGTCGCTTTTTGAGTACCAACCAGAAATGTGGCTATCTAAGGAGACAAGGGCTCCAAAAACTGGGTTTCCTGAAGAATCAGTTATGTAGCCAGATACTTTGCAACCTTCGGTTAAAGTGAAGTCTCTATTGATGTCGCCTGTAACTGTGAAAGATTTATCTCTGTAACTGAGGAAATTAGAATCAAAAGATGGCCAAATGCAGAAATCGTAAGTGCCTGCTGGTGCATAAGCTTCAAAGTATCCTGCGTTGTTTGTTAGAACACTTGGGATAAGGTCGGGAACACTGAAAATAATTTTTGCGCCTGCAATTCCATTTCCACTTGCATCTTTAACGTAGCCTGAAACTTTGAATCCTGATGGGCTTGGGATGAGAATATCTTTGCTGATGTCGCCATTAACAATGACACCTGATTCTGTATAGATTTCAAAAGTTGGACCTGTCTTCGGCTGAACCTTCAGCGTGTACGTACCAGCGGGAGCAGTGACAAAATAGTGACCATCACTTTTTGAATACCAACCAGAAATATGATCATCTAAAGAGACCAAAGCACCAAAGATGAGGTCTCCTGAAGAATCCGTAAGATAACCTGACACCTTATGACCTAACTCTAAAGTCATGTTCTTAGCCATGTCTGCATTGACAACAAAGTTTGGCTCATCATAACTGAGGTAACTTGAATCAAAAGGAGGCCAAACATCCAAATGATAAACCCCCGAAGGAGCGGTAATTTGATAATATCCTGAATTGTCAGAGCGGACACTTGGAACAATATCTGGAACTCCGAAAATTATGTCTGCACCTGCCAAGCCGTTTCCATTTGAATCCAAAATGTAGCCTGAGACGATAAAGGTGGATTGGGTACTGCTGGGTGTTGCAGTTGGTTCGCTGTTTTCAGCGGGTATAGCGGTGGGCAATGGTGTGCTTGTGCTTGCGGGGGTTGGTGTGGATTGAGTGGAAGGTAGAGACTTTTGAAGTTGGTCGGCTATTGGTGGGGCAAGGGTGGAGCTTAAGGCAAGAATTGAAGAGGCCAAAATTGAAACGGCAAGAACGGTTACTGTTACAAAGATTATTATGGGTTTGGAGTATTGCCGCAACATTGTGTAACGTGGAGGTTCTGGGCAGGGGCACCATTTAAAGAATTTTTTAAACTGGTGTATCATTTTCTTTTTCTCCCAATATTTTTGAAAATAAAACTTCAGCAAGTCTGGATGGTGAAATTTGGTTTATATCTTCGGTTAAGAGAAAGTTTCTGGCTTTAGCTTCGGAAACAAGCATTTCTCTGCATGTTTTAAGCCGTTTGCAGGTTTGGCAGTGGCCCTCGTGTTTGTACCAGACTTGGACGCCGTTTTTTGCTGAGAAGGTGACAAATGCTGGGGTTTTGAAGTGGGGGCTGTATCCAGATAAGAAGCCTTTGGAGGTGTTGAGGGTTTGTATTTCGATGTTGTTTAGTTGGGCTGCTTCGGTTAGTGCTTCGGTAATTCGCAGGTTGGCAGTGTTTACGGCTTTGTGTACTGTTTGGCGTGTGATGTTTAGTTCACGGGCTATGCTGGCTTCTTGTTGTCCTTTGCTTTTTAGTCCCCAAATGACGCGTTGTTTAGATGTGAGGTAAGCCGCGCTTAAGCTCATGGATTTCACCGCAGTAAGCCTATATAAGCTTACAAAGTAAGATAGACAAGGTTACCATATAAGCTTTTCCAAAACCACAACCAACCAAAAACAAAAAAACATCAGGCAAATAAGTGCTCCAGCAAAATCCTCAAACCAATAAGAATCAGCACGATGCCGCCGACAATTTTTATACGGTGCCCCAACCGTTGACCCAAACCACAACCAAAATAGAACCCAATCAAAGAAAGCCCAAAAGTTACGACCCCAATCGCGACGATAGGCGTAAAAAGGGATACCTGCAAAAATGCAAAACTGAGCCCAACCATTAAAGCGTCAATACTTGTGGCAACTACCAAAACCAGCAGCGTTTTCAGTTTAAGGCTGGTGGGTCCGCCTTTTGTTTCTTCTTTTTTGATGCCGTCGTAGAACATTTTTGCGCCGATAAAAGCAAGAAGACCAAACGCTACCCAATGGTCAACGCTGGTTATGATGCTTTCAAAACTTAGTCCCGCCGCATACCCGATGACAGGCATGATCATTTGGAAACTGCCAAACGCTGTCGCCGTTAAAAGAGCGGATTTGCGTCTGTTTTCTTTTATGGTCAGACCGCTTGCTATTGAAACCGCGAACGCATCCATCGCTAATCCGACAGCGATTAGGTGGATTGTTAGTGCGTCCACAGTTTGCACCGTTAGCCTTTGGTGTCTTGATAAATATAGGTTTTTTGAAAAAAAGGGTTAGATAAACTTCTTTAATGCCCCTTCTAACTCATTGAACCCCTTAATTATTATGTCTGAATGGTAAACTATCCAGGGGCTGAGGCATTTTATTGGAGACACAACGATGACGTTTTTGCCTTTGCGTTTAGCATAAAACATTTCCATACATGCTCCCGCAGATAAAATAGGAAAATAAACCACCATAATGTCACATCGGTCCGCATCATCCAAATCCCGCTGTACAAAATCAAATGTTGGCACCTTATCCCACCAGCATTCCTCCGTGCCATTGTAGAGGACGCGCTCGCGCTTCCAGGGGTCAATAACGTCTAAGCCCAGTTTCTGGCAGATTTCGGTGATTGGTTTTCGGTAGTCTTGCTGTTTTTCCATGCCAAGGATGGGTCCTGAAATGAATACTTGCTTACTCAAGGTAATCAACGGTAGAACCAATGAAACGCTTGATATTATTCTTTCTGAGGGCAATCAATATATCGAAAATGGGAATGAGAGTTTATAACAAGTATGCAATCGTAATATGCCAGAGGGTAAAATATGAAAAAACAAAAAACCCAAACAATCATACTCACCGCTACCCTGCTAATCATTCTCAGTTTAACTGCAGCAAATTTAGCAAGCGCAGCAAAACCCCCCGTATTCACCATCAGTCAAGACAGCGGATGTGTCGGGGACATAATCACGGTTTCTGGAGAAAAATTTGCGCCAAACAGCAACGTGAAAATTGAACTATTCATGTTTGAAACAAAAACTGATGAAAAAGGCAAATTCAACGATGAACTCACCATACCAGGAGAGGGGTTGCTGTGTGCTGGCGAGTACGAAGTTGTAGCAATTGACGACAAAGGAAACAAAGATTCCACAACCTTCAAAATAATGCCCTCAATTGTTTTAACGCCAAACTGTGGCGCGGTTGATTCAAAGGTTAAAGTTCATGGCGACTGCTTCCCAGACGGAAAAATCAAAGAGATATCCATCACTTTTGATGATAAACTGCTTTTGACAATTAAGGAGTATCCGATGGGCATGTTTGACGCGGAAATTACAATTCCAAAAGCATCAGTTGGCGAACACACCATAAAAGCAACAACTTATTATGGAGATACAGCTCAAGCAACCTTCATGGTAACACCTCAAATACCTCTGCCAGAGTACCCCTTTGGCGCCATCGCTGCAATAGCCGCCTGCATTGGAGCATATGCAGTTATTAAAAAAGGAAAAAGCAGACTAAATTATAACAGCCTCATTTAACGACCGCAAAAAAGCTATTTACAAAGAAAAACAGATAAAAATAAACTTGAAAATTAAAAAAAGAAAAGAAGATTACTCAGTTTTCTCAGTATCTTCTGTAGCGGCGGTAGCGTCTACTTCTGTATCTGCGGCTTGTTCCTCGACGACCTCGACTGTCTCGATCGTTTCGGTTGTTGTTTCCACCGCTTCTGGTTGCGCCTCCCCGGGCGCTATGGTAGGGTGGGCTTGAGTTGGCGCTTCCTCTGCTGTAAAATTTTCAATCAAGGTTTCCACAACAGGCACATTTTCTGGAGTGAAATCAATGAGTTTCTCAGTATTTTCAGGAGCAACTTCAGCGGCTACTTCTGACTCTGGAGCGGCTTCCTCAATTGTTACTGCCGGTTCTTCTGGGGATACTTCAACAATTTCTGGCTCAGCGGCGATAACTTCAGATGCTGATTCCTCAATAACTTCTGGCTCTACTGGAGCTTCTTCCACTGCAGATTCTTCAACAACTAATTCAGCAGGTGTATCTTCAACTACTGGTTCTGCTGCTTCAATTATTGGAGCTTCCTCTACCACTGGAGCTTCTTCAACCGCTACAACTGCTTCCTCAACTACTGCTGCTTCAACAGGGGCAGCTTCTTCAACTGGAGCCACCTCTGCTTCGACAGGTGTGTCGGTTACATAGGTTACTGTTTCGTCTGCAACAACTTCTGCGGGAGCAACTTCAGCTTCAACTGCTGGTGCTGCCTCTTCGACTGGAGATACTTCGGTTGCAACTTCAACGGGAGCGGCAGCCTCAATTGCTGGTTCTGCCTCAACAGGTGCAACTTCAGCAGGCACTTCGACTACGGGGGTAGCCTCAACAGCAGGGGTTTCTTCTACAGGGGCATCTTCCACAGCGGGAGCTGCGTCGGCAGGAGCTTCCTCAACTACTGCAGGTTGTAGAACCACTGGAGCAGATGCTTCAACAATTGGAACCTCAACAAGTGTTTCAGTCACAACTGGTGCAGCAGGCGCTACTTCTACGGGGGCAGTTTCTTCAACAACTGGTGTGGGTGCAACTTCAACAGCAACCTCTGCTTGTGGTTCATCAACTGGAGCGGCCTCAACTGGTACACACTCAATTGCTGGCGCAACTTCTGCGGGCGCTTCAATTACAGGAGCAGCCTCAATTTGCGGAGCAACAGGAGCGGGAATTTCAATTGTTGGAGCAGTTGGCTCAGGGGTTACGGGAGCTTCAGGAGCCACTACTGCTGGCGTGTTTAGGGTTGATACTGCTTGCTGGATAGTCACCAATTCATTCTTGGCTGTATCAAGACCAGTGTTTAGAAGGCTGATTTCTCGGCTGTAGGTTTCTTCTTCTATTTCGCCTACTGCATGTTGAATCTCATAGTTTGCTAGGAGAATTTCAAGGGTTTTTACTTGGTCTTGGAGTTCTTGGGTTTTTGCAGTCATTTTATCTAGAAGTTCTTTTTGCTGCTTTTCGATTTCTTCAATTGCGGCAATTATATCTTTATTAAATGAGTCTCGGGTAGCTTGAGAAATTTTTCCGGTCGTATATAAGTTGTCTAGCGCACTCTTTTTCTTGTTCGCTATTTCGTGTTCTTCTTTTAATCTCTTAAATGAGTATTTCCATGAAATCAATTTTAGGCACCGTAGCTTTTTACTGCAAAACTGGAAATAACTTTTGTTAACATGGACATATATCGGTAACTATTAAAAAGACGTTTTATGGTCTGAAAAATGAAATTTATACGTCTAAATTCCAGTTTTGTAGTGGCTGTTTTAGCATTTTTCTATAAATAATTTTAGGCATCAGACAGTCTGCATTAACAGGTTTATGTGAAACGGATTTCTTGTTCGCTTGTACAGTTTGCTTTAAACATCAAAGACCTTGTGTCACATTTTTGGGATTTTCAACCAGAAAAACAGTTTAAATTATCTAAACATTTTAGGGTTTATTCATATAAGTTATTCTAAATTAGAACAAATCTTAAATAGTTAAACAAGACATAACATGCAAACGCAAGGGAAAAACTATGTTAATGTCATCAAGCATAAGCAGTATCGAACGCTCCGAACCAAGAATAGTCAAACGCATACACGAAAAAATAATCAAAAACTTCATGGACACCATAATACTATCCGAACTCCGAACCGGACCAATAAGCGGATACGACGCCATAACCTTCATCCACAACAAATACGGCTTTCTCGTCAGTTCAGGAACAATATACTCAATGATGTACTCGCTGGAAAGAAACGGGTTAATCAAAGGCATAGACCAAGAAAGAAAAAGAGTCTATAAACTCACCGAAAAAGGCGCCAAAACTCTCGAAATCATATTGCACTCCCAAGACAAAATCAAATTCCTAATAAACAACATCCTCAAAGCCTAAAAAACACCAAAACCCTAGCTTTTAGCCCATTCAGAATCGAAACGCTAAAAAACCCCCCTGCTGTTTTCTATCAACGCAACAAATATTCGGCGGGTCCGTAGCTCAGTCAGGCTAGAGCATCGGACTTTTAATCCGAGGGTCGCGGGTTCAATTCCCGTCGGACCCGCCTATATGCACACTAGTTATACTAATGACAGCATTTTTTTGATGAATTTTAGCTGTTTAGAATTGTTTAACTGGAGTAAGAAGTCTTGGTTTTTTGGGCATTCTATAGGTTAAATTTTAAAATTAAAAGCTCAATGTTAGACCCATAGTGAGCCACGAAACGCCCTACTGCTATACCAAGAGGGCGCACTGTTATGATACACAAAGACATTGTCGTAGCGGCGGTCAGCAAAGATGGCCCCGCCTAGTTTTCTAATATCAGAGGGCGTTTTCAGCCAGCTCGATGTCTTTGTATCAAAACTCCCAAGTTTCTGCAACTCGCTGTATTGTTCTTTCGTTAAAAGCTCAATACCCATTGCAGTTGCCATATCAACAGCGTTGCCTTCTGGACGCGCCCCTCGTTTTTCTGCAATCAGTTGCCCTTCATGGTCGTAACAAACCTTTCTGCGACCCAAAGGACTTTCCGCCGAACAATCATAAAAAACATATTCACTAAGCTTTTCATCGTCACCAACAACATCCGGTTCACCACCAGTCCTTTCCATTTCGTTGAGTGACCAAAGTTTTTCAGGATTAGCTTGTAGCTTTGTTTGTATTTTAGCCCATTCAGAACCTTTATGGCGGTTCATGTTTTTCTCAAAACGGGTTTTCAACACATTTAACAATTCTTCAGGTTGCTTTGGCGATAGCCCTTTTTCTGATGGCCTGCGCATAATTACAGTATTAAGTCTAGGTTTATAAAATCAGTTATCAGGGCGACTTTACTGTACAGTTAACTGAAAACCGAAAGGACTACAGGAAAATACTATACCTACAAAGTCCAAGGAATAAACAAAAGGCTATCTATCTCATGTGATGAGTTAGCAAAGCTTTATTATAAACAAAGAAAAAGTAAAATCAACCAAATAAAGGCTTACAATTTTTTGGATTGAACGGTGCTTTGACTGTACAGATGGAGGATTTGGGCTTCTCAAAAGGCATAATTGAAGAAGTTGTACTATCAACCTGCAGCGTTGATGGGCAACCAAACGCCGCGCCTATGGGTGTCACGCTCCAAGACGAGCAACACTTCAGTGTTGACTTATTTAGTCCATCTCAAACATTTCGCAACATCAAAACCAACCGCTACGCCGTCATAAACCTAATCAGCAACATAGAAGCGTTCTATCGTTCAGCTTTTAAAGAAACAAATCCTGAGGGGAAGCTGCCGACAGAATGGTTTGAGAAGAGCCACTGCGTTAATGCACCCAAGCTTTGTTTTGCTGATGCAACAGTTGAGGTCTCAGTTGAGCACATGGAACCTAATGCCGCAGAAAACACAGGGAAGACAAGGGTGATGTTTAAGGTTGAGTTTGTAGATGCGCCAATGAAGTATCCTCAAGCGTTTAACCGTGCCATGTCTCTGACAATGGAGGCAATAATCAACGCGACCAGAGTCAAAGCCTTTCTTGATGACCCCGAACAGCAATATCAGGTTGCGAAACTTTTGGAAGCTATTAATAACTACCGTCAGATAGTTAATCGGGTGGCACCTAACTCGGCTTACTCAGCAGTTATGGATGACTTGACCAGCCGAATTGACATGTGGAAAAAACTCCAGTAAGACTCATTTTCAGGAAAATAACAAAAGAAGGGGCAGTTTACAGTTTTCCGAACATTTTTAGCCCGTTGGCAACCTGCTCTCCAAAGTAAAGGTTGCTGAAAACTGTGCCTTCGCTTTCACGCAATCGCATAGCTTCAACCAGAGGCGCGTATTTTCCGCCTGCTAACCCGTTGGCAAACACTGCAGCGCCCTCAGCAGCTTGCTTAGTGACTTTTGCGTTGCTCTTAAGAACTGTGACACCAGCTTTTACGCCTGTTTGCTCAAAAAATTCCGTGAAGCACCTGGTTAAGTCTGATAGGAACTGTGGTATTCTGATGAATCTGCCGCTGAGAATTATTTCCCTTGGCATAACGGAGGGCAACAGAGAGGAGACATCTTTCACCACTGACTCCAGCATCATCTTATAGCCAGCATTGCTCTGCGAGTTTGTCTGCGCGTTGTTGATGAAGTCGTCCAGTGGTTTGGTTGGGTCAACTTTGGCAAATGAAGACACACCACCTGCAAACAGCATTTGCTTTGAGAAGTCGTCAAGTACGTTGGCTAAAACGTAGGCTACTTCTGAATCAAAAAAGCCGCTTCCAAGAAACGATGGGAATCCTGCGGTGCCAGCCATTGCGTCTACGATTTGCCCATCCTTAACCGCCATTGCGGATGTGTACCCAAAACCTACCTCGACCAGAACAAACGACGTATCAGTGTATGGAATGTTTAGTCTTTCCGCTTGGTCTTTAGCGGCTAAAACCACACTTAAAATCTTGTCCGATGTGCCCATATCGATTTTATTGGCTTTTCGGTACTGAGGCACAGTTTTCAGATGGATTACACCCTGCGTAAAGTAAGTATTCAAATCCTTGGCATCACGAAGCAACAACATAAGCTCACGTAAGCCAATAATTCGTAGTCGTCGTTTCACGTCAGCATCCGTTACAAAGGTTGCCTGAGCAATTTCCTTATTGGTTGCGTCTTGTGCCCGTTTTAGTTGCATGCCATATCCAGAAGGTCCGACGATGGCATCTATTTTGCCTACACGGCTTTCTACTTCTCGTAGTTTTTCTACGACGAGTTGAGCGCTTTTTGTTATTTCATCTCTGGGAATAGCAAGATCAATTATGGTGCTGCCATCTTGGTCATCGAATCCGTAAATGTCCATCGTTTTTGTTCCGGAATCAATCCCTATGGTGCGAACCAAGGTTACTTGCCCCCGATTATGGCTCCAGTGTTGCAGGCTTTGGTGACGAAGACTTCTCCGCCGCCGTTTTTATCCAGGTAATCTTGGAGTTCTTGGTGCAGTGTTTCTGCTGTGCTTGCACTGTCAACTATGCCGTATATGGTTGGTCCCCAAGAGGTTTGGCAGGCGCAGGTGCTTCTTTTAAGCATGATTTTTACTGCGTCCTCAACAACTGGGTGACAGTAGGTTCTGCCGCATTGATACTGGTTCCAGAATTTACCGAGTTCCGAGTTAAACGCTGTTAAACCTTCACCGAAGGATTTGAGGTCTTTTTCAATAATTGCGGGCATGATTTTTACAAGAACTATTCTTGATAGCATATCAGAGGTTTCTTTTGGCATCAAATGCAGGTTTCTAAGGATATTGTCCTCGTCCTCTCGCATTTTGATGATTTTTTCCTGCGGCACATTAGCTATGGCTATAACAAATTGCCAGTTATCAGGAACAGGCTGCTGGAAAATCATGGGGGGAATCATTTTTTCCCGTTGATCCACGCGAAAACCGCCTTCAACAATAAAGCCGCCGACCTTAAAGGCATGTACGCCAATGCTTGTTATTGCGCCTCTTTGCATGGTTAATGCGATTTGTTCAGTGGTTAAGTTTAATCCGTAAATTTTTGCCAGAGCAGCCCCGATTGAGAGCGCCAGGGTAGTGTGGTAGCCCATTCCCACGAATTTGGGGATGCTCTTTTTTACGGTGACCTCGGCGCCTTCCAAATTGTAAGCTTCAACAAAACGTTTTGCGAAAATTATGGCGTCTTTGTCGTCAGATTTTACGCCTTTGCATTTACCAACTTCAACCTCAAGCATTCTGTCAACGGCAAAACCAACTGTTCCATAAAGTCTGCCTAAATCTCCGGTCATGTCAAAATTGCCTGTGTGCAAGTGTGCAGGCGCTTTTACTGTAACTTTGATAGCTTCTTGCATGTTACCCACTGAGTTGATGCTGGGACTTTGGGAATTAAAAGGTTTTCGTTGGCAAAAAAATAACCAACAACTCAAACGCATGGTTTAGTAACACATTAAGGGCTATGTGAAACCTTTACTGTTGCCCCGTGATTGATTACTTTAGAAACAAAAACCTGACCGCCAGCACCTTTATCCAGAAAACCCTGAATTTCTGCTCGCATACTTTTGGCTTCACCACGCATAACCAAGCCATAAACTGTTGGTCCCCAAGAACTCTGCCCTGCACCATAAACACCATTCTCAAGCATGAACTCAATACACTGAGACACAGGATTGCTTGAGTATCTGCCACCTTGAGCAGATGCAAAGCTATCGCCGACGATGCACTGTATCTGCGTCATGGCTTCCCCAAAGTTTTTGATGTTCTCTTCCATGACTGAGGGTAATAGTTTTAGTAAAATAAGCCTGCAAATCTTTCCGACTTCAGTTGCGGGCATTGGAGGCAACTTTTGAAAAGCAGAAGTTTCAGCCTCATTTGCCAGACCTTTTTGCACATTAGGGATTGCTACAACAAACCGCCAGTCTTTTGGGAAGGCTTGTCGGCAAATCAGAGGTATACTTTTCTGGGTTGAATCCTGAGTGTTTTTTCCAGCATCCACAACTAATCCGCCATGCGCAAAAACTGCGGTGCCTATACCTGACTGAGCGGTTCTGCCCATTGCCACAGCCAAATCAGTCACTGAGGCAGCCACATTGTATAGTCGAGCTATAGCGGTTGCGACTGCCAGCGCCAACTGGGTTCCAGAGCCAAGTCCAACATGCTCAGGAATGGCTTCTTTGATGTTTAAAGAAACGTACCCACGTATGCCATACGCATCCAAAAATCGTGAGGCTAAATTTTTGACTAATTCAACCCTCTCACCACTCGCGGTCAGTTCTGGGGCTTTCCGGGCTTCTAAAACTACGTTGGGATGGTCAATGGCAACACCCAGTCCACCAAAAAGTCGCCCCAAATCACCGTTTAAGTCAATAAGACCCAGATGCAGTCTCGCCGAAGTTTTAACCTGAACCTTCATCAGAGTAGTTCTCCCATTAAATCGTCTGCTTTGACGTTTACGCTGATTTCTGATGGGTTATACTTTAATTCGGAAAGCAGCTTTGAAATCGTTTTTTTGTGAATTGGATGCATCAGGTTTGGGGCAATTTCTGTTAAGGGAACAAGAACGAAATCTCTTTCCTCAATTTTAGGATGAGGAACCTTTAAACCATCTTCATCTATAACCTGCTGCCCGTAGAATAGGATGTCTAAATCAATGATTCGGGGACCATTTCGTTCAACACAAACCCGACCCATCCTCTGCTCGATATCTTTAAAAAATCGCAAAAGCTTTTGGGGCGCTAAATCTGTTTCAACTTTGACGACGCCGTTTAGGAACATTCCCTGATTTTCGATGTACATGGGTTTGTTTTCGTAAAGTGCTGAGACTTGGAGAATTTTTAATTTTTCAGTCAGAAATTGGAGGGCTTTTTTGATGTTTACTTTGCGGTCTCCAATGTTAGAACCTAAGGCAATGTATGCCTCAGTCATGGCGACCCCTGTGCAGTTCAATTCCAATAATCGGCGCAACAGAGTACTTTTCCTTCTTAACTGCCACACTTATACCAGAAACAGCCAAATTCTCCAAAACCTGTGAGGCAACTTTCTCAACAAGACGCTCAAGCAATACAAATTCGCCCTTTGTCACCGTGGTAGTTGCAATTTCCACAATTTTTTCATAGTCAATTCCTTTGAGAAAGTCATCAGTAGCGCCAGCTTGCCTTAAGTCACAGAAAACTTCAATGTCCAAAATAACATTTTGAATATTTGAACGCTCATCCTCGGTTACACCGACTTTGCAGGGCAACACCAGATTTTTGACAAAAATTTTATCCATAAGCGCTATTCCTTGCTTTTTGTTTCGAAGTATTCGCACCAGGTTTTTGGTGTTTCCCAAACTCTAACCTTCTCCACCGTAGTTTCTTTTGGGAGGTCAGTTTTGATTTTTTCGTAGATGTAGCGGGAGAGGTTTTCGGTTGTTGGGTTTTTTAATTCTTTACAGTCGTTTAGGCATGTGTGGTCAAACTGTTCGGTTATTTTAAGCAGTTCCTCTTTTAGAGTGCGCAGGTCAGCGGAGACGCCGATTGAATCAAGTTTTTCTGAGAGGAAAAAAGCTTCAACACGGTAGGTGTGTCCATGTAAATTGGCGCATTTACCAGGATACCCTTCGATTTTGTGTGCTGCATCGAATTCGGATTCAACTCTTAACCTAAACATTTTGGTACCTTACCTTTAGAGCATACCGCGCCATTCTGAATAGGCGTTATGGTCGTGAATAGACTCATAACTTGAGCATTTGACGACACAGTTTCTTTCCGAGTATTTTTCTCGAAGAGACTTAACGCATTTTCTTACAACATCTTCAACAAATCGTGCATTTTCATGCATTTGCTCAACAAGCCACTTTTCTTCAGGACGCTTCAAAATTGAGAAAGCCTGCGAACTAAAACTTTCATTGCAAATCCTAATTATGTCTGATATTTCAACGCCGTCTTTTGTGACATCAAGTTCAACACGCAAATTGCCCCGCTGATTATGCGTCAATCCATTGCACATTTCTTTTGAACAAGGACAGGCACGTGCACCATTAACAGAAACACCGATAAGTTTGATTTTTGAAAGAGTTGAGTATCTAGCAAACATTTTAGCTATGCCAGTTTCTTTTTCACCATTTGGTCTTGTTCTTTCAAAGGGTACTTCGCAGAAAACTTTTGTACAGCAGTCAAAATGGTGTCTTTCAAGGGCGCTTTGTGAGATTTTTTTGGCAAGGTTTTCGATTGAGGTGGTTTCCTTGGGGATGTCTTCTATTGATTCTGCAAACCTGCTCATGTGTACGCCTCGCAGGTTGGAGGACAGTTTAATGTAACTGTTGATAGTGACGATTGTATGATAGTTTTGTGTTGGGCTTTTTACCACAACATATTTTCTTAGTCCTTGAACTCCTACTTTGTTTAGTTCTATTTCGTTTTCTGGTTTCTCGTTTTGAACATCTTTCAACATTAAGTCCTCTTTGCCTAATCTTTCGGTTGTTCAATCATTATGAGGGCAAGAAGGTGCCTTGCGTGTAGCGTGTTAATTCACTCAACATTGCACCCTCACGCGGGTTTGCATTATTTTTCAACGTTATGTAGTTTTTTACAGTGGGCAATAAAAAAACTTTTCCCATCAAGCAACACCCTTTTTTGAAGGCTAAAATCAAACAAAACCACACCAGTTAGCATCTGTTTGCCAAAGAGGGTTTATTGAAGGGACACAATAATATCAAGGGAGAATCAGAGCATTGCATGCAGAAATGAAGCACAAGATGCCAATGGAAAACATGCAAGGAATGCATGCGGATTCATCAATGCACATGATGCATACTGGAATGTTTAGAAAAAGATTTTTTGTTTGCCTAATTTTAACCGTGCCTGTTCTGCTTTTCTCCCAAACCATTCAAACATGGCTCCATTACACCCTAACAGTACCATACCAACCATTCATTCTGTTGATTTTAGCCGCAACAATTTACGTTTATGGAGGTTGGCCATTTCTTGTGGGTTTAACGCAAGAGATAAAGAAGCTTCAACCAGGAATGATGACGCTAATTGCAACTGCAATATCGGTTGCTTTCTTCTTTTCAGCAGTCACCGTCTTTGTTCCGGTTGGGTCCGACTTTTTTTGGGAACTTGCCACATTAATCGACGTGATGCTTTTAGGACACTGGATTGAAGCAAGAAGCGTGCTTGGTGCCTCAAGAGCACTTGAAGAACTCGTAAAAATAATGCCCACAATGGCGCATGTTGTTGTGGATGGGGACGTAAGAGAGGTAGCGGTTTCTGAATTAAAAACAGGAGACCTAATTCTGATTCGACCAGGAGAAAAAGTTCCCTCCGATGGCGTCGTCACAGAAGGGGAATCCTACATTAACGAAGCATTACTCACAGGAGAATCCAAACCCGTTCACAAGACAAACCAAGACAAAGTCATCGGCGGCTCAATAAACAGGGACGGAGCCCTGAAAGTCAAAATTGAAAAAACAGGCAAAGAGACATATCTGGCACAGGTAATTGAGCTTGTTGGTCAAGCGCAGAAAAGCAGGTCAAGAACCCAAGACCTCGCCAACAGGGCTGCTGCACTTCTGTTTTACGTTGCCGTTACAGTGGGCGTGATTACTTTTGTGGCGTGGGCTGTTTTGGGAAGTGCCCAGTTTGCGCTTACGCGAACGGTCACGGTTTTGGTTATTGCTTGTCCTCATGCACTTGGGCTTGCAATTCCTCTAGTTGTAGCTCTTTCAACATCTATAACTGCCAAAAGTGGAATGCTCATACGCGACAGAAAAGCTTTTGAAACGGTCAAAGATGTCAAAGCTGTAGTTTTTGACAAGACTGGGACCTTGACAAAGGGTCAATTTGGTGTGAGTGACGTGGTCTCTTACATTTCTGAGGATGAACTTTTGCGTTTAACAGGCTCAATTGAGAAAAAGTCAGAACACATAATCGCTAAAGCCATCATTAACTATGCCAACCAAAAGAAAACTAAAATTCCTGAAGCAAAAGACTTCAAAGCTATTCCTGGTAAGGGCGCAGAAGGAAACGTTGAAGGCAAAAAAGTGCACGTTGGAAGCCCAAGTCTTCTTAAGGAGTTAAAACTGGAATCAAACGACAAAAAAGTAGCTGCTTTACAAGAAAGCGGCAAAACAGTGGTTTTCACGGTGGTTAATGGTGAGCTTGCCGGCGCTTTTGCTTTAGCAGACGAAATACGAGAGGAATCACGCGAAGCTATCAGTAATTTGAAGTCAAATGGCGTGAAAGTGTACATGCTTACTGGCGATGCTGAAGCTGTTGCGAGGGATGTTTCAAGAGAACTTGGAATTGATGATTATTTTGCCCAAGTTTTGCCAGACCAAAAAGCAGACAAAATCAAATCATTAAAAGAAAAAGGTTACCGAGTTGCTATGGTTGGCGACGGCATCAATGACGCGCCAGCTTTGGTTACAGCTGATGTGGGCATTGCCATAGGTGCTGGAACAGATGTTGCAATTGAAAGCGCAGATATTATTTTGGTCAAAAATGACCCACGTGATGTGCCCACAGTGGCGGACTTATCTAAGAAAACTTATGCTAAGATGTTGCAGAATCTTTGGTGGGCAGCAGGTTATAACATCTTTGCTATTCCACTAGCAGCAGGTATTCTGGTTAATTTTGGGGTTGTGATAGACCCTGCAGTTGGGGCAATTTTGATGTCGTTGAGCACGGTGATAGTGGCTATAAACAGCCAAACTCTACGTAGATACCAGCCCAAAACTGAAACATCAACAACAGAAATGCAAATGGAAAAACACATGCACTAATCACTTTTTCAATTTTCCAAGGTACGAGCACTTTGTTTTTTGGTTTTCCTAAGGAAGATTTAAGAGCCTAATCATTCAGCATCTTTTCCAGCAAGAACGCAGAGTTTGACCTGAATGAAGTTTGGCATAATGACGCGTAACATGGAGGCTTGGAGCAGTACCCAAGTACGAGAGGCACTCACAAAACGGGGAATCCCTTATGAGTGCTTCACTTTCCCAAGGCTTGTTGCCCGATTAGCCTACAAACCCTACTTCAAAGTAAACGGCACAAGCATCATAGAAGATCTTGATGCACTAATTATTCGACCCATTGGACGTGGAAGCCTTGAAGAACTCGTTTTCCGCATGGACATGCTCTACAAGCTGGAACGCCAAGGCTTCTACATGGTAAACCCTCCAACCGCCATTGAACACTGCGTAGACAAATACGACATACTCGCGCTACTGGAAGATGAGGGCATCCCTGTTCCCCGCACACTCGCCACAGAAAGCGTCAATGAAGCATTGGCGGCTTTTGAGGAGTTAGGCGGTGACATCGTGGTTAAACCCATCTTTGGCAGCCGCGGGCAAGGAGCAACACGCATAATAGACAAAGACGTCGCCGACACCATATTCAAAGCCATCACTTTCCACCACGGCGTCATCTACATGCAAGAATTCGTCCCGCACGGAACCAGCGACATCCGCGCCTTTGTCATAAAAGACCAAGTTGTCGCGTCGATGCGTCGTGTCGCACAGGGCTGGAAAACCAATTACAGCCAAGGAGCAAAACCAGCAGCCGCAGAAATCAGCGAAGACTTCAAAGAAATCGCCATAAAAGCTTCTCAGGCGGTAGGCTGCAAAATCGCGGGCGTAGACATCTTAGAAAGCCCTGATGGTCCCCGAATTGTGGACGTGAACAGTCAGCCAGGATGGAAGGGATTACAGGCGGTTTCCAAAGTTAACATCGCCGATGAAATCATCAAATTCGTGCTCTCTGAACTTAAAAATAGTTAGTCACGGCTTGCCATTAGCTGCGTGTAGGGGTCAACGGCGGATGCTGGAAAAAGCGTCTCCTTCCCAGCTTTTGTCAAAAGTCTGCATTTATCAAAAGTGAATGTTCCCAAGAAATACGCAGGCAACCCCAAAAGACTCAACACATCAATAACTTGCTGTTTAACCTGAGGAGCAACCGCTGCCAGAATGGTTCCTGTAGAGGAAAGCGCCAAAACCTGCTCATCACTTAACCCAAAATGCTTCTGAAGCGCAAAGACTTCTTTGGATATGGGAAAATCGTTCCAATTAACCCTAAACCCAACATGCGACGCGTCAGCCAGCTCGTTTAGCGCGGTTAAAACGCCACCTTCAGTTGCGTCATGCATCGCATGCACCCCATTGATTTTGGAGAGGGAGAGGGCTTCTTTTACGCAGCTTTGCATAGACACCTGCTGGGTAAGTTCTTGCTGTTTTGTGCCAAAAAGTTCTGTTGCCACAGAGGGGTGGGTAATAGAGAAGATAGAGAGAGTTTCGAGCCCGACGGGTTTAGTGCATAAGATTAAGTCGCCGTCTTTGGCGTATCCAGGAGTTATTAAACCTTCAGGCTCAACAGTGCCATAAACAGTGCAGACACCTACCAAGTCTTTTAGGCTGTCATACATGCCAGTGTGACCGCGCACAACTGCAATTTCTAGTTCATCTGCGGCTTTGCAGGTCTGCTGCATTATCATCTGAAAAAACTCGGGATTTGAGGGTCGGGGTCCCAGCAGGGTTATTGTACAAAAAGCGGGTTTAGCTCCAAACAGTGCCACGTCGGACGCGGCGTAGTTGATTAGGAGCCACCCAAACCAGTCCATTGGTACCCCCGTGCAGGGGTCAGTGGCGACAACCACGTATTTACCGTCAAGCAGGTGCACTCCCGCGTCATAGCCAATCATCGGCGGAATTACCACTTGCTCGTTTTTCTTTATGCAGTTGAGCAGTTTTTGGAGTTCATCGCCACTGAGTTTCATAGTTTGCGCCTTACAGGTAAGCGTTTAGCACGTTGCTTTTCTGCAGCAGATATAGCACAAACCCGCTTATTATCAGTTCGGGCAAAAGGTAACTGCCATTATACACTGCAGAGTACACATACGGATTCAAATCTGGCGCATAAATTGGAGCCCAAGAAATCACTCCCGCAATAAAATGCAAAACAAACCGCAGTGAAATCCCAACCGCCGCGCCAATCACAGGCCATCTCTTAAAGAACCCTGCCACCCCCAAAACTCCAAAAGCCAAGGGGTAATCCAGCAAAATCTGCAGGGGATCAGCTATGTAGGGTAAAAGGACAAATTGGATGAGTCCGTAAAGAATACCTGCGGCAACGCCGATTTTTGGACCTCTGCGTAACGCAAGCCAGATTAGGGGCACCATAGAAGCTGCCGTGATGGAGCCGCCCTGTGGCATGGTGTAAACCACGATTAAGCTTAGGGCTGTGGATAGTGCAACAAAAATAGCTATTTCAGCTAGCACTTGGGAATTTGAGGAAAATCTAGTATTATTTAATGTATTGTTCACTTGTTTTTCCCTCCGCCAGTATTACCTGGTTCAGGTTCGTTGGGTCGACCGCAAAAGCAGTCCTCTCAGCCGACTCAATTGTCAGCTCCCCATGACCTTGCAAAAAAAGATATAGCGCTACCATATTAGTTTTTCCGAAGAAAGTCTCCATGTAGATGAGGAAATTTCTGTCCCGCCGCAGGTTGCAAAAAACGCACGCCAACACTACCCGTTACCTCTCCCCTCTAAGGTATCTGCATTCATCAACTATTTGGAGCCTAATAGGTTGGTGAAAAACGCACCCAAACAAACAAAAAACGCAACAACCACAGCACCTTCCGCATATCCAAACGGGGTACCTTCCAATACAAAAACTAAAATCTGCTGCCAATCCACACCCACACCAGCTTGTAGGAGTTACAGTGACTTCGTTGCTGTTTCAGATTGCCGTCTCGCATGAAACCCTTTTTTATGCATAGTTTTTTAACGCTATTCTGCGTAATTTGTTGTTAAACTGAAGTTGATAAAACAGTGAGAAAAACAGTAATGCTTCTAGCAGCCGCAGCACTCATAATAGTAATGGTAATCGCCACCGTATTCATAGTTGACAGCATGAGCCTGCAGGAAAAACAGCCGTTCTATGTCGGCGTAACCTACTGCGGAGACAGCGCCGATGAAGCTAAACAACTCATTGATAAAGTAAAAGGGTACACTAATCTGTTTGTTGTGCAGTCAGGTCCGTTACAACATTACATTACAGAGTTAGAAGCTACATGTGATTATGCTGTAGATGCAGGATTAAACATTATTGTTTACTTTGGTTCAGACCCGTATCCGTACTTAAGAGACAACATTGTGGATTTCATTGCTGCTGCACCAGCGCGTTGGGGTGACCAGTTTTTAGGAGTGTATTACGGCGATGAACCGGGCGGAAAAATGCTGGATTTAGACCAAATAACCCTGTATACTGCAAGTAACGAAAAACAAGAAGCAAACATAAAAATCGTTAAAGGCGAGCATGGCTACATAGCGGTTAACAATCAAGAAACAGATTCCCCTGAAAACAGATTTCTTTATAACAGCACCAGTATAAGATTTTTTGCGGATGGACAAATTAGCATCCAAAAAAACTACCAAAACAATGACCAAAAAAATCTTGATCAAAAATTTGAGATAACCACATATTTTCCAAACGGAACAATCGCTTATCGTAGAATAAGCGCAGGTGATGCGGACACATTTTTTGGTCCATACAGCTATCAACCAGACGGCACTGTGCAGGATGAAAAGGGCACCGCCGTAACTGGTCAAGGCGACATTTCCCAGTTTGAACCTTACCAGCAAGTTTTAGATTCAAATCCGCTTCAAACAACCTCAAAACTAGCAGACGCTTTTGCAAAAAGCCTACAAATAAGCATCGATGCAGTAAAAAACCAGTCATGCACATTTTTCACTTCTGATTATGGGCTTTACTGGTGGGATTATCAAGGCGGCTATGACGTGGTATTTGGCGAGTTAGGCTGGAACCACACCACAGCACAAGACATCGCGCTTGTTCGGGGAGCAGCTAACCTGCAAAACAAGGACTGGGGCACAATCATAACTTGGAAGTACACACACTCACCATACTTGGCTGATGGCCAAGAAGTCTTTGAACAAATGCGCATGTCATACGAGTGCGGCGCCAAATATCTGGTGATTTTCAATTACGCTGAAAACATGACTGGCCCATGCGGAACATTACAGGATGAGCATTTTGAGGCGCTGGAGCGGTTCTGGAATGATGTAGTGCAGAACCCATGGGTGAACCCGGGAAGCGTTCAGGCTGATGCCGTGCTGGTTTTGCCAGAGGATTTTGGATGGGGCATGCGCAGACCAGATGATAGCATCTGGGGGTTATGGCCTGCAAACAGCACCTCAACGCAAATCTGGACCCAACTCCAAAATATGTTACAGCAGTACGGCACAAAACTAGACATAATCTACAATGACCCGCAATACCCCGTTACAGGGAAATATGCTCAAGTCTACTACTGGAACCAATAGCACATAGAAAAGGGGAAATTATTTTTCTAACAATGTTTGAAGCAGTTTTATTGCTGCCCATGCTGCCAGTGCGCTGGTGTGGGGGTTGTCGGGGTGGGGCTGGTTTTGGAATTGCAGGTGCATTTCGCCATATTGCCATCGGACGTGGATTTCATGCGTGTTGCGGGTGACGTTTGGGTCGCTGATGACTTGAACGTGGACTTTGGCGGGTTTAACCGTGATTGCGAGTGTTGCGGCTACGTTCATTTCGCGTGGAAACTTTTTGGCGGCTTCCTCGGCTGTGCCCTCATAAACAACCTGCTCGGCGGTATTGGTTAGGTTGAAGGCTTTTGGAGGTTTGCGACTGGTTAAAGTAACATTGTCGATGCCTGCGAGGGCGGCACTGGATATGGCATCTAAGCCACCGATTGCACCTGAAGGCACATGCACCCTGCTCATGTCGACATCTAAATCCAGAAGGGCGCCTGTACTCATCACAATTATTGGGATATTGGTTTGGGCGATTTTGGGTACGTACTGTTTGGTGGCTTCTTGTGAGGCTGCTTCCACGATGACTTTGGGCTTAGCCGCGATTAACTCATCTATGCTGTCAACGATGGTTACTGGAAATTTGAGTGCACTCTTAAGCTTCTTTGCCCGTGAAACATCAACATCGTAAACCACCAGTTCATCACAAACCACCAGCCTGCGCTCGATGGCTTCTGCGAGAACCGTGCCGATTGCGCCTGCTCCAATTAGTCCAACTTTTTTCGTTTCTGTCGCCTCAATACTCGATTTTAACTGTGATTTCAGTTTGACCCACAACGCGTCCTTCAACGCTTTTTTCGGAAAGAATTTGGAGGTTTTCAACTTTCAGGGTTGCTGCAAGGTCAGCTTTGCCCGCCTCTATCATTGTGGCTGTTTTGGCATCAGCGGCGTAAACTGTGATGTTTTTGACGGGCGCGTTTAGGGATTTTTTGTTTTCGGCTTTGTCTTTGCGTACCTCAGCCATTACCGCGATGATGGCATCGCCAGCAACTTCTGCCTCAGCGTTTACCAGTGCGGAGTTGAATTTTGGCCATTCTGAGATTTGTATGCTTGCGTAGCCCTTGTTTTCCTTGTAGAGGTACTGATAAATTTCCTCGGTTAAATGCGGGATTACAGGAGCCAGCAACTGCAACATACGATAAATCACCTCATAGAGTGTGAACTGCGCGGCTTGTTTTTTGGGTGAACCTTCTAAGTCGGGGTTGTAGAGGCGGTCTTTTACTGCTTCCAAATAGTAGTCGCATAGGACATGCCAGAAGAAGTTGCGGGTGTCCTCTACGGCAACATTGAATTGACATTTTTCGAGGCTCTCAGTGACTTTTTGTGTGAGGTTTTCGGTTTTGCTAATTATCCATTGGTCAAGGAGTTCAAGCTGCACATCACCAAAGCTGACGGGTTGGTAATCGGCTAAGAGTTTGCTTGCGAATCCTGAAGCATTCCACAGTTTAACTAGGAAACGTCTGCCGTATTCCACGTCTTGGACTCTGTAGGGAATGTCGGAACCTGTAGCTCCACCACCAGCAGCCCACTGTCGGATTGCGTCGGCACCATTCTTGTTGAGTGCTTCGGGCGCTGCGGCATAGTTTTTGAGGGATTTGCTCATTTTTCGTCCGTCAGGACCAAGTACCATGCCGTTGATTAGGACGCTGTTGAAGGGGCGCTCATCAAAGAGTGCGAGGTGGCGTACCATGAGGTAGTATGCCCATGTGCGGATGATGTCGGTTCCGCTGGGGTGCATGCTTGCGGGGAATAGGTGATGCCAATCTTCGCGGTCAGGCCAGCCCGCGTGCACAGCACAGGTGATTGAGCTGTCCATCCATGTGTCCATCACGTCCTGCTCAGCAGCAAAGTCTTTACCGCCACATTTGGGGCAGGAATCAATTCTTGGTCCTTCGAGTTTAGGGTCAATTGGAACCCATTCAGGCGTTGCAACAATGATTTCGCCACAACCCGTACAGTACCAAACAGGAATTGGCGTGGCAAAGAGGCGTTGACGGCTGATTACCCAGTCCCAATCCAGCGCCCGTGCCCAATCGATTAGGCGGTTTTTCATGTAATCGGGGTACCAGGGGATTTGGTTGGCGACTTCCTCAACCTTCCCAGACAGGGGCAATGTTTTCATAAACCACTGTTTGCGCTCAAGAATTTCGACGTGGGTTTTGCATCGGTCGCAGACGCCGACTTCCTGCTGGATTTTCTCGGTTTTTTCAAGAAGCCCAGCGGCTTGGAGGTCCTCGACGATGGCGGCGCGTGCCTTGTTGAGGTAGAGTCCAGCGTATTTGCATCCTGCTTCGGTGATTTTGCCGCTTTCATTTATGAGGCGGATAACTGGGAGTTTGTGTTTTATGACGGTTTTCACGTCGTCTTTGTCGCCGTAGGTGCAGATTTGCACAACGCCTGTGCCGAATTTGGGGTCTACGTTTTCTTCGCCGATGATGGTGACGCTGCGGTTCATGAGAGGCACCGCGATTTTTCTGCCGATGTATTGTTTGTAGCGTTCATCTTTGGGATTGACCTCGACGGCGACGCATGCGGGGATGAATTCAGGACGTGACGTGGCGATTAAGAGGTATTCGCCGTTTGTGCCGTCTAAGGGGAACTTGACGTAATGTAGGATGCCGTCTTTTTTGACGTGGTCTACTTCTGCGTCGGCTATGGCAGTTTCGTCTCTTGGGCACCAGTTTACAGGGTGGGTTCCCTGATACATGAAACCTTTGCCATAAAGCATTATGAAGCTTAGTTGGGTCCGACGCCAATAATCAGAATCCATTGTTTTGTACTCAGTTGACCAGTCAATGCTGCAGCCAAGTTTTAGGATACCTTCCTTCATCATCGCAATGTATTTTTCAACTAACGCCATGCACATGCCTCTGAACTGTGCAGGTGGAAGGTCGCGTTTGCGGATGTTGTTGGCTTTTTCAACTTGAATTTCTATGCCCAATCCGTGGCAGTCCCAGCCCTGCGGAAACAGCACATTAAATCCCTGCATTCGTTTGAAGCGGGCGACTATGTCAAAGTATGTCCAGTTGAGCACGTTGCCCATGTGAAGTTCGCCTGATGGGTACGGTGGGGGCGTGTCAATGCTGAATGGCTGGCGGGCAGTGTCGTTCCAGTCGTATTGGTAGATGCCCATTTCTTCCCATTGTTTTTGCCATTTGGCTTCGATTTCAGTGAATTTGTAATCTTTTGGCAGAGGCTGCATGTTAATCAAACCTATGTTAATTTTTGCTTTAACAAGCTAAGCTAAACCTAAAAAGATTATCCTGAAAAAACCAACGTAACTCAAGGGCTGAAGAAAAAACTGCTATTCACTGATGTTTTTTGGCTTGAGAAGTCGCCATTAGTGACCTCCTCTCTATTGTTTCTGCATGGAATTTCTAATAGGCTCCAAATAGGTGGGTTATGTGGGTTTGGTTGATGCATGCTTAAAATGAAACACAACTAAGCCCGCAACAGCAATAACCGTAACGGCTACGATTATTCCCGCAATAACTGCCCTGCCGCCACCTTCCGTCTGAGATATGGTTTCCCAACTGTTCTCTACTGATGCTTGGCCATAACCCAAATTGGGAAAGAAAATAAAACAAGCTGCTACAAGGATAAAACAAAGAAGCACAGAGCAAACCCTATTCATACCTTGTCCCTCAACAACAAAAATAGTCATTGACCTTTCTTTATAAAACTTGATTAAAAAAAGGGGTTAACTGCAGAGTTAACGGTGATAGCGCCTAAAAAAGACCAAACTGATAGCAATAATTGATGCTATCATCAAGCCGCTAAACAAAATCAGTGATGATGAGATGTCTAGTGAATTGCGGGGTGGTTGAGTTGTTTCTTGTGGAGTAGCGGTAGTTAGAGATGGCGAAATTGAGGATTCTTCGGTGCTGGAGATTTTGTGGGGCGACAGAAGGGGGTGGTTGTCTTGGTTGTTTACGTTTATGTAATAGGGTGTGTTGGCGGTGTTTCCGCTTTTTGTTGCGTCGGGGTATAGGGTGTTGTAGTCGCTCCAGTAGTTGCCCTCATTGCCGTTGTCCCAATTGTTGGCGGCTCCGTCTACGTGTCGTGGGCGATGGGTTTCGTCATAGAGATAATTTTCGGGGTACACTATCGTGGTTGTGATGAATGCTTGGGGTTGACCGTGATTGTTGTTGATGAAATTGTTGTGGTAGAGGATGTTGTCATGTTGACTGCCTTCCAAGCGTATACTCAAACCCTCAT
Organism: Candidatus Bathyarchaeota archaeon; assembly: GCA_026014585.1. NCBI lineage: Archaea > Thermoproteati > Candidatus Bathyarchaeota > Candidatus Bathyarchaeota archaeon. Next base: position 168,736 of record JAOZIA010000024.1, read on the forward strand.
TTTCTGATACATCGTTAGATATTATGGTGTTCTGGTAAGCATTGCTAATCCAGAGACCGTTACCATTCTTTGAGATGATGTTGCCTCGCACTAAACCGCCGGGACCATACCCAAATCCAACCCCGCAGCCCTTGTTTTGGGTAATGGTGTTGCTGATAATTTGGGCGTTATGAATATCCTTAAAGAAAATACCGTTTCCCCCATTTCCTGAAACAGTATTGTCCTTTACAAGGCAGTCAACTCCTGATTGGGAATCAGCATTTATGCCATCTGCTGTATTGTCTGTGATTTGATTGTTTAGAATTTCCTCGCCATGAGTGTAGGAGGAGCTTATGCCGTAATTATTGCCGGTTATGATGTTGTTTGTTATTTGGTTATCGTGGGAGTCGTATTGGTTGATGCCGTGTTCTTTGTTGTTTGTTATGTGGTTGTTGTTTATCTGGTTGTTATGGGATTGTTGTAGGTTAATTCCGATTGTATTTTGAGATATCATGTTTTTAGTTATGATTGAGTCAGTGGTGTCAACCAGTAAAACGCCGTTTCCGTTGCCTTTAAGGTTCAAGTTTTCTACTTTGATATTGCTACAGTGGATAAGTATCACTAACCCAGCATTTGAGGGCACGGTTAGGTCATGTTTGTCATACCAGTAATAGGCGGGTTTTCCGTTAACCGTGTTGGAAGTATCCATATCGTTGCCTCCATATTCATCATGAAAGGCGTATTGGTTTGCTTCAAAACAGTTATTTCGGTAGACATCGGAGCCGTGCGATGCCCATACCCCATACGTGTTATCGGCTATGCGGTTGTTTGTTATTTGGCAATCTTGTGACCTAAAAAAGCAGATGCCATAGGAATTGTTAGTTACAGTACAGGATTGGACACTGCAATTGTTGTTATTATTTGAGGTTCCGTACAGGATAGTGAATTTTATTCCGAATTGAAAATTTTGAATATTAAAATTCTTTATTACTAAGTTGCTTCTTTCTTGAACCCAGATACCTGATGAGTCACCGCTTCCCCGTAGAGTGTAGCCTGAACCATCCAGCACTATGCCGTCACGGTGGATAACAATTGGGCAATTGATGTCACCTGTGAGAGTGTAAATGGCCCCGTCACGGCGAAGTTTTTCTCCGGAAAATGTGCCGTCACTGTTAATTACATAACCTGATGGCGGCGGGTCTTCGGGAATAAAATTTGCAGTGCCACACTCAAATGTGCCTATTTCAAGCACAACTGAAAGTAACAGAACCAGAACAATTGTTGATGCACAGTTTTTTCATACCTACCGCCTCCTGGGGGTTTTGACAGCAGTAGCGCATACAATTGAATACGCACGCTAACAGAGCACAACTCAACAGGTGCCCACACCAGTTACTTAATTTGAATGGCTTAAAAAATTTTTGAATAAAAAGGGTTTTGTATAACCAGGTAACCGCTAATGTTTAAGGTATAGAAACCAAGGCGTGCTTGTTTTATTTTGAGTGATTTGGTACCAGTTGTTGGGTGATGAATTTAGTTGGTATGTTAGCTACGCGATGGCGTATTTTCGTTGTAGCCCTTAGTATGAGGATACAAACAAACACTTACTTTCTTTTCAACAAAGCCACCACAACAACAACTAACACAACCACCACCGCCCCAATAATCAAAGCCAATGTCAGGGTATTGTTTGGTTCAGGCGGAAGAGTTGGAATAGAAGTAACTGGATGAGAGAGCTGGCTGAAAGTGTTTACTTGAGCTACCTCAGAAGTGTCACCCCAGATGTCCACCTGCACGCCGTCAATGTAGCCGACCTGTGCAGTGAAATAAACAAAAGCGTTCCAGTACGGATACAACCCTAAAGGCTCACGGGTCACACTGGAGTTAACAAAGTTTAACGCGTCATTTACAGAGTTGTTGAAGGTTTGTCCAGGAATCATGTTTAAGCTGATTTCCACGCGGGAGCTTGACCAATCAGGATTCACGGGGATGCTTGTGCCGTTTTGGGAGGTCAGGGTTATGGCGTAATCTTGAGCTGCCTGCAACGCCAGCGCCTCAGCTTGCTCTTGGCTGATTGAGTTCTGCGCCGCCACGCTATAGAGGCCCCAAGTGTCCGCAAACAAAAAAGAGGACCCAAAACTCAACCCCAATCCCCTACTACGCACATCCACGTCATCAAAGGTGTAGCCAAAGCCGATTTCCACTCCCGAAGCGACCATGCGCATGTTACCCGATGTTGCATTTATGGGTGTGAAGCCGCTAACACCGTAAAAGTTCTGGTTGCTCTGGCTTGATGCAGGTGCGTCTTGAGCTTTATCCAGCAGGGTTAAGGCATCAGAAACTTTGGATACATCTAAGCCGTTGTTTTGCGCCCAAGTTTGGTAGGCGACTAAAATCTGCTGTGCCTGGGCAACGCCGCTGTCTTGGGGCTGCCCGCTGAAAAAGATGTCGCCTGATACGGGGCGGACTTGAAGATATGTAATGTATCCGTTGAGCAGAACCACGCTCACTGATATTTGACTGTCTACGCTGTTTAGGGTGAAGCTGTAGCTTTCCTGCTTTGCAGTTCCTCCGTACTGCGGGGGGGTAGGTTTCGCCGTATCCTTCATCTGTCAAGGTGTATTGGGTCAGGTCGATTTGGAGCACATCACCAAGGAACAGGGGGATTTTTGTTTTTGTGCTATCTTGCGTGGTTTCTGCCTGTGCCGTGCAGCCCCATAATGCAAAAACCATCAAGAGCCCAAGTAAAATAATTGTTAAAATCGGAACTTTTTTGGTCATGCTAGCCCTCCACATACGGGAAAATCAGGTTTGAATTACCCAGCACACGCATTTGGCAGTACCAGTAACCAGTCATGCCCGAACCTAAATTATTTTGGTGCCAATAACCAGTGTTAAGCAGTGAACTGTCAAAGTTGTAAGGTACCCAAAAGCTGTCATAACCAAACGTCATAAATGAAGCATAATCCAGTGAGTCATGAATTGTGTTGTGTTTGCCACTTCCATCCTGCCCCAAAGCGTACTGATAGAAATACACTGGGAAGTAACCAAACTGATAATTTGTGCTGCTCCAATCAGCTGGAACAGGCCATGAAAGCGCGGGGGAATCATTTTCAAAGCCAATGTAGCAGTAGGCTCCGTTGTCGCTGTTGCTGTAACCTGAAGTGCTCATGCCTAAGGTGCCAGTTAGTGCGTAGGGTACGCCAACAATCATTTGGTTGGGGTAGATTGAGCCGTAATACGTGTTAAGGTTAACTGGGGGGGTTGTGGTTGGTGTTTCGAGGGGGTAGGAGATGCCTGGGATAAATAGTTGGTTGCCGTTGGTGTCGTTCCATTGCAGGCCACCATTTACGCAGGTCCAGATTACGTTGATGTATTGGATGCTTTCGTTGGGGGTGTTGGCGTAATTGTAAATGTCAAAATCATAAATGGCTGAATCAGCTGCACCGCCATAAGTGTTAAAGCCATAACTCCACGGGTCAGCATTGTTAGCTGTAAAGTCTCCCACCCAAAACATGCTTGCCCAATCCTTCTCGCCTTGGGGGTTTTGAGCGGTTAGCAGAGCGTTTTGGAAGTTGGTGCTTGTTGTAGCGTCCCAGTAATTGTTTTGGCTGCTGTAGCCTGCGTTTGTGAAGTATGTGTTAATTAGGCTGCAAATTTGATTGCCCCATTGGTATTCGTTTAGGCTGTAGCCGTCAGCTAGGTGTCCCCATTGTGTGGAGACCTGTGCAGTTGCTGCCTCAAAGAATATGGGGTGAAACAGTAAAATCACTCCAAACAGCAGGGCGGCAATAATGATGAGGGGTTTAGTTTTCATTCTTCATCCTTTGGGAAATCGGATTGTATAGGAAAAATGGGTTTGTTTGTTTTTAAGGTTTATTATAAAACCTGCTTTTAGATAGAATTCGGAGGATAAGCATCTTTTGGTGGTCTATATATTTTGCATGGCATAGTTTTATATGAAAAACCTTACACTGGAATATACAAGGTAAGATAATGGTTGAAAAGTTACATCCCTATGTAGTATTTCTTCCAACAGAAAAAAAAGACAAAATCCTAAGCGCAATCTTTGGCAGCAAAGCAGGCGTTGACCTACTACGATTCGCACTAAAACAAGGCATCCAAAAAAACCTCTACCAAAAAGACCTCGTAGCCAAACTAAACTACTCCAACAAAACCATAATTGAAAACCTCAAAACCCTCACTGCGCTTGGCGTTCTAACTGAATATATGGAGAAAAACGAGCGGGAAGACCGAATAACATGGGTAAAAACGTATCAGCTTACAGATTTGGGCAGATGGTTTGCGCTGCTACTTGCAGAGGAAACAGAACTTAATGAAAAAGAAAAAGATGAAATCATGAAAAGCCTATTTCGCACTTACGTTAAGCAGGTTAAAAGATTAGCTGAAGAAATTGGAATAAACAACAAGACACTTGAAGAAATCGTGCGTCAAGAAATCAAAAATAGTGCCTAACAGATACCTTGAGAAGGCGAAAATCTAAAAAGAATGGAGCACCACACATATGTGGGCTAATTACCTACTGTTTAAATATCTCTGGGGGTATGGTGTAGTTTATGACTTATCGAGCGCAAACTGGTTCGCGCAGGGGTTCTGGCAAAAAACCCCAGAAAACCACGCGAAAAACAAAAGCAAAACCTAAAACAAAACAAGCAAAAACAACCAAACGAATTTACACACGCAAAGAAGAGCCTGTTGTTTTGCCCAAAGAAGTAGCGGAGAAAACTGTTGCTAACCTCAACAGGTTAGGAGCCCAAACCTTTGCAGTTTCACCATTTAGCAATTATTTTGATGAGTGGTTAACAAATCTGCGGATGGCAATTTCAGAGTTTGAATCCAGCCCGCAAATCACCGCAGATGAAGAGTTTAACAAGCAACGAGCCCAAATTTTCCTTGATATTGAACGTGAATTGGCTGATAAGCGAATACAAGAAACCGACCTGACAGGAGACGCTAAAACCCTGCATGACCAAAACCATTTGCTGGGCGATTTAGACGCTGAATATGCTAATAAGAACCGTGAGTTAAGTGACAAACGCAATGCAGACGTGCAAAGATTAACTAATAAAGTCCACGAGTTGGAAGTCGCGTTGGATGAGGAGCAAACAAAGAAATTTGGCTTTTTCCAAGTGAGCGCAAAACGGGAATCGGCAAAGAAAATCAGTCAGTTAACTGAAGATTTAGCAAAAGGCAAAAGCGAACTAGAGGTTACTTTGCAGAATTTTGATGTAGAGCAAGAGAAGCTTCATGACAATTATGAGAAGAAAAAGCAGGATGTTATGCAGACGATTCGGGAACTGGAAAAGAAGCTTGAATGGCTTGAAACTGACGCTTCAGTGCAGGCAAGAAAAACAGCTTGTGACGCTTTAGTATCTGCTGTGAACACTTTAATTGGAAGAATATCACCTGTCAAGGATGCAGCCGATAAGTAAATATCGGTGATTCGTTGATAAGTGTTGTTTTTATATAAGAAATGGCAAAGTAAACATGACGATTAAACTCTTATCTCGTTGGACTGTGTATTAATGAGAAAGACTATATTTAAAAAACTTGAAGCTCAAGGCTTAATAGCCAACTATAACAGGCTACGTAAGAACCTGCCGCCTAAGCTTCCAGACAGAGTCTTCATTTGGGATGAAACATTCAGGGAAGGCATAAAGTCACCAACAGTTTTTCTAACCTATGTTGAACAAGTAAAACTTGCCAAGTTAATGGATGAAACAGGCGTATCCATAATTAACGTTGGGTTCCCCGCCATATCCGAAGAAGAAAAACGCAACGTCAAACGCATCGTCAACGAAAGCTTCCAACACGCAAAACTCACCGCTTCAGCTGAACCCACCAAAAACAGCATAGATGCTTGTCTTGAATGTGGCATAAAAGAAATCACTCTTGAAACCCCAATTAACGGATTAAATCTTCAATGTAGACTAAAAACAACCAAAGAACAAGCTACACAAAAAATCTTAGACAGCATCGACTACGCTAAAGACCATGGAGCAAACTTGAACTTTGTGCTTATGGATGGCACACGAACCCCCCTTGAAGACATTTTAATGATTTTTGAAAAAGTTGCTCAGGCAAAAGTGCAACGCATCGGCATTGCTGACAGCGTTGGCTTCATGAGACCCCTTTCTATGCGTTATCTAATTTCACATATTCGGGACGGATTACCTGACGCAGTTAAAAAGAAGATTCCGCTTTCAATTCACTGCCACAATGACTTTGGGCTAGCCACCGCGAATACACTAGCAGCGGTTGAAGAAGGCATCGCGTATGTGCACACATGCATCGCAGGCTTTGGCGAACGCGCGGGCATCGCACCTTTTGAAGAAGTAGTCACTTCACTGGAGCTGCTCTATAATATTGACACAGGCATTGACCTGGGCAAAATCAGCCGTGTAGCACAAACCGCAGAGAAAGCCTTTGCATTGCCAATTCAATTCCACAAACCCATCATCGGCGAAAACATTTTCGCACACGAAGTGGAAGAGGACGTGGATGAAATGCTGGCACATCCGCTGGTTTATGAGCCGTATCCACCTGAAATTGTTGGTAAAGAAACCTCAATTTTTGTCGGCAGAAACACGGGGCAAACCATGATTCAGCAGTTGCTTGAAAAAGCAGGTATTCGTGCGTCTCCGCGGCAGATGGATGAGTTGTTCCGTAGAATTAAAGGTCCACAGGAAAGCCTTGACAAAGGCGAAGCCCAAATGACCTATTATCAGGTCAAAAAGCTTATGCGGGACCTCTTAAAAGGCTACAGCATGGATGAGTTCTGGCGTTTAGCAGAGCAGGTTACAAGACAAAAACCGAAAATACCTAAACCAGAAAAAGGCTCCCATTCAGGGTCATATCAAGGATGCTAAATCAGCCTTTATTTTCTCTATCTCTTTTTTAGTTGGCACCCACGGATAATTGTAAATGGGTCCTGAAGGTTTTTCGTTATAGAAGGGTCGATTGCAGTTTGGGCAACCGCTGGTCTGAAAAGCCGCTCCCCGCTCAACAACACTGTTTAGAGCATCGGGGTTTAATCCGAAACTGGCGATTTGATATTTTTCGTCAAAGACAAAATTGTCCGCGTGTCCTTTGCCGTTTACGATTAAGTAACGTGCAAGCTGAACTCGCCTGTAAGAGCCAAGGTTGGGCGGCGGATGCGTCTCCATTGCAGTTCCACGGACAGGTGTAAACGCGAACAGTGCAGGCAAAACCCCCAAATCCACGCATTTCTGGATGAACTGCACTGCTTCTTTTTCAGTTTCACCCAAACCCACAATCAGATGCGTACTCACATTACCCACACCAAAAACCGCCAACGCCTCCTCAAGCAACCCCAACACATCATCCCAGCGGTAGCAACCACCAGACGCCTCTCCCTTGATAATGTCAAAAAGCTCAGGGGTTGCCGCATCCAAGGCGATTCCGATTCTGTCTGCACCTGCCGGTTTGAGGAGTTGGATGTTTTTGGTGTTGAGGGGTTGGCAGGAAACCGAAACAGGAACCGCCACACAAGATTTTATCGCTGTTATTAGCGCGTAGAGGTCGAGGAAGACTTCGGGGTAGTTGAGGGCTTGGATGCAGACGCGGTAAATTTTTCCAGTTTCAACTGCTTTAGCGAGCGCAGATAGAACGTTTTGGGTTGGAAATGTTGGCCATATCACGCGGGAGAGCAACTCAGTTTTGCTTTGGCTGCCTCGGGCTTGGGGACAGAACCCACAGTTTCCCACGCACTTGCCCGTGTGATGGGTCATGAGGTACGCGGTTGTGGGCGATGCATCCAACTTGCCCTCCGCGAGTCCAAGAACGATGGCGCTGCCTACCGAAACCCTAACAAGTTCAGGCAACGCAGACGTTTTGCTCATGCTATCTCCCGTTTGTTGTTTAGTGGCTAAAGGCGGATTTATCAATAATGGTCAAATTCAACATACTAATGCACTTGAAATCAGCCAATATGGACCTACCCTCTTAGGACTTTAGACCCCTCTATAGTTCCTGCATTGAATTTCTATTAGGAGCCTAATAGGAAATGTTAACGATTCATCTGTCATACCTGAAAAGGAACTAAGCTTTTTTTGATAGACTAATTATGCGGCTTGCTAGCGAAACCAGCCAAAACCCAAGATAGGCGTACTGCACAAACAGGTAAACAGCTTGAGTTGGCAGTAGCAGAGTTAAGACAACGCCGATGTAGAGTGCGCTGCCCATGTATTTGCCGACTAGGTCGTAAACTTTTTGGGTTAAACGGCTGGTAACCACAAAAATCACAAACGAGGCAACAATAAGCAGAGGCAACCAAACAGGATAAAACCCTTCAACGGTGAAAAACACGAAAACCCCAAACATCAACACAAAATCCGTCGCCGCATCCAAAAAAGCTCCAAATCCCGAAGCCACCCGCAATTTGCGCGCTAAGTAACCATCAAAAAAATCCGTAGCCGCCGCAAAAGCCAGCAGTCCCAAACAGGCGTAAATGTTGCCGACTGTGAAAAGGTACACGAAGAAAGGCAAAACTGCCACTCGCAATGAGCTGATGGCAGCGGGAAGAAGGATTTTTGTGTCCGTATTGTTCACCTATGGTTCTAGTTGGCTTGCTTCTTGCTGTAGATATGGCTTGTTGTCTTCGCCGCGGTATGCCTGCAAGGACGCAATCACTGTGCCGTTATAGTCCTGCACTATCTGAATCATTTGTGCCTGAGCATTAAAGGGGTCCATGCCACCTGCAACCACGACTATCACGGTGTTGGTTTGGTTTAGGTCTCCGATTCTTTGCAGTTGCGTAGTGATTGTGGGTCCAGGACTAAAATCGTAGATTGGCCAAAACAGCCCCAGCAAACTATAGTTGCCAATGTCTGTGGGGGCTTCTGGACTGGCAGTGGCGATTTCCACGCGCCAACCCACCGATGCCAACCCTTCTGCGTATGCGTAGGTGTTGTCATATGCGTAGCTGGTTAAGCCTGGATGATAAATTAGAAGTGCGGTTTTTGTGCCGTCCGCGTTTAGCACATCCGTTGGGGTGGCTACTTCACGGTACACACTATACTCTAAAACTCCAACGACTACCAAGAAAGCTGCAAGCAGAACTAAGAAGACTGCAAGAACGATTTTTTTCCATTTTTTCTGTGGCCAAAACCTCATCTTTTCACCTCCACCAGTTGTGTTACCGCATCACATCAAGAGGGTCTGCCAACTCTGAGAGGTTTCCCAAAAAGGGCAAGCAGCACGTAGAAGTAGGTTCATTTTTTGTTTTTGGTTGTGCTCTTTGAACTCTTCTATAAGTTGGATGCTTTGTTATAGCTATTTTAAGTAAGAATTTGTATTTGTGCGTTTCCTTTTTTGCTGGTTTGACAAGCCACGCCCGCAATGCTGTTATGTTTGAGCGGTTCGGTTGAATAAACAAACAAAAAAAGAAAAAGAGACGCCTAAGCGCCTAAAACTTACCCTTACGCGATGAAAACACATCCATGTTAAATCGCGACAGAATAATCAACGCAATCCCCAACCCAATTGGTATGGTATAGAGAGCCACGGTAGCATTAAACACGCCAATAAAAGGCAAAGCCAACACAGCAGCCTCTTGAGGCATTGTAAAACCGAAAGGATAATTCTGTGGAAGGGTAACAAAATTTACAACTGACATCAGAGCAACGCGCAATAGAATACCCAAAGCTGTACCTGTGATAATCACCATTTTGAGGTTTTGCCGCAATTTTTGAGTCAAGTCACCAGTTTTAATGTCGCGAGTAGAAAGCATGTACGGGATATAGACACCTAATAGCATTGACAGTACTGCTGCGAGATTATAGAATGGTCCTGCTGGCAGTGGACCTGGGTTGACTGCTAACAATACAAATGAGTTAATTATGGCAATCAAAACGCCTTCTTTGTACCCTATAGCGAAGAATGCCACAACAAGAGGAATTTCCCATAGTTGATATTGCAGGTATGGTGCGTATGGTGCAGGGAATTTTGGTCCGACAAGGGTGATGGCTACGGTTAATGCAGTGAAAATTATGATTAGGGATAGTTTTTTTGTGTTCATTATTGTTTCACTTGGTGCTTAATGTTCAGGGTTAACTATTTAAGAGTAGCTACTCAAAAAAAAGTACCAAAATTGGGTAAACTGATAAATCATGCCACACCAAAATATCATCGGTGAAAAGCTTGTCGGAAACCACCACCTTCTCAAACATTAACCAAGCAAAAAACTGGCTTCAAACAGAATCAGCAACCACACTAAACCCAGTTCAAGCCAAAGCCAAACAACTCAAAGAAGATCTAGAAGCAACAATACAAAACCTCTCCGAAGCCAGCAAAATGCTACTTGACAACAGCCAACGGGAAATCGAAAAACGCAACATGAAAGTCTACAACCGCGCCCGCGCCCTTAGCAAAATCAGCCAAACCTTCATCGACCGCATCAAAAAACTTGACACACCCCAAACCATCACCTACGACAAACTAAACATGTACGCGCAAGAAACCCAAAAAATCATCCAAGTCACCGAACAAGACACCAAAAACTGGTTCCCCAAAATTTCACCATTCTTCATCATGGACCGACGAAAATTCCTACAGATTCTTGAACGCACAAAACTAACCCACAACACCCTAACCAACTTCTTAAACAAGGAATACATAAAAACCAAAACGCTCGAAGACGCCGTAAACCTTCTGGGCGAATCTGAAACGTTGGAGGAGCAGCTTAACCAAGCCAAGCAAGACATAGAAAACGTGAAAGATGAGCTGGCACCTGTCGAGAGCGAAAGTTTAGCGCTAGAGCAGAAAGTAGACGATTTAAAAACTGACGAGTTAATCAACAAACTCAACAGCGTAAACCAAGAAATAGAAAACCAAAACGCCGAACTCAAAAATGTGCTGCGTCACATGCAGAAGCCATTTTTGAAGATGCAAGCGTTGGCGTCGTTTGGCGGCGGCGCAGGAACTACACCTGAGGAGTCTCAGAAGCTTAACCTGTACATGGAAAACCCGTTTGAAGCATTTTCCAGCGAGCCCCAAGGGTACCCTGTCCTTAAGAGTATTCTTCGCAAGCTATCAGGCTTAATTGAAGAGGATAAGCTTAAACTAAAAAGTGATAAAGCCCGAAAAGCCGAGCAATCCATAGGAGAAATCCTGCAAAACGACACGCTCAAGCAGCTTCAGGTACGCTGCATCGAATTGGCGAAATCAAGACAGGAAATCTCGAACTCTCCGGTGATGGAACAGATAAAATCTGACTTGTCCACGTCACAGGAGCAGCTGGATTTGATTTCTGCCCGAAAAAGCAGCATCCAAACCCTACAAGAAACCAAAGAACAAGCATACAATGAAATATTGGAAAAAATTAACGCCAACAAGCGTACTGTGGAAAAGGACGTGTTGGAATCGTTGGGAAAGAAAATACAAATCCAATAACCCAAGATTCTTGAATTAAAACCTCAACAAACAAAGCCCTTAAAAACAAAACCCATCAAATACTGCTTACATGAAAACGCTCACAGTTGTTGCCAGTTCAGTCCTCATATTATTTTTAGTGTTTTCAGTACTTAACATCAGCATCGTCCAATCATGGTATTATATAAATTCGTCGTTTAATGCACAAAAAGTTTCCGTTGGCATTAATAGCGCTCTTGCTTTAAGCCCTAACGACAATCCAATCATAGTTTTCAACAACCAAGGAATAAAATACGCATATTGGACCGGCTCACAATGGAACATACAAACAGTTGACACATCCACAGACAAAAACACCTACCCATCCCTTGCCCTAGACTCAAAAGGCAACCCCCACATATGCTACACAGGACAAAACCAAGAACTAAAATACGCCACCCTAACCAACACAACATGGAACATACAAACAATAAACTCAACCCATAGCTATGACGGAACCCCCTCCATCGCAATAGACACAAAAGACAAACCCCACATATACTATGCTCAAGCAATGAATGCAGGACCCTTCAAATCATCCGTGAAATATGCTAGCTGGAACAGCACTACCTGGGACATACAAACTGTTGACCAAAACGGTTGGATGGGGCATCTTGTTTTAGACTCAACCGGAACACCCCACATAGCCTACCACAGTACATCTGGAGAGCTAAGATACGCCACTTGGAACGGCACCAACTGGGACACCAAAACGCTATACCGACTTGCAGGTTATTCTTCTCTTGCCTTAGACCCCTCTGGAAACCCACAAATTATCTTTTCGGGAGCATATGGTATAGAGAAAGCTGTTAAAACAGGCACCACATGGAACATACAAATCTTAAGTAGTTCAGACTACTACGGGGGTTTCATATCATTAAAGCTTGATGCCAACACAAAACCACAAATAATTCATTCAGGCGATGGAGGTTTGAAATATTTAAACGGTTCAAGTTTTGAAAAACAGTTTGTATACCATTATAGCAAAGGCATTACATCTATTGAAGGGGGCTCTTTTGTTTTGGATTCAGAAGAAAACCCGCACATAAGCTTTACACATACTGGCGATTTGATGTATGCTTCTTTTGGAACAACCCAAGAAACACCAACAGTCACACCAACAGAAAACCCCACACCAACCAGCCCCACGTGCACTGTCGTCTACATACTCATAGGTGCAGTTGTCATAGTTTTGGTTTTGGCGGTTTTGCTACGGCAAAAAAGAAAAAAGAATTAGCCTTTTAAGAGGAAATGCCAAAGCCAACACCAATACATGTTTTCTGGGATTTCCAAAGTTCTTAAAAGCAAAAAGGCATGCATAGTGTTATAGACGCTTACATGAGTAAATCTGCCTTAACCTGCATAGTTCTCTTCATAATCTTAGCATTTACCCTTGTTTGCAATTCAACCTATGCAACAGACCAAGAATGGAATATGGAAAATTTAGCCAAAAATACGTGGGGGGCTTCACTTGTTTTGGATTCTTATGGCAATCCTCACATCAGTTATAGTGAACTAAGGGGGGATTTGAAGTATATTTGGTGGACAGGAACGAATTGGAATAATCAAACGGTGAAAATAGGCGCTAATCCGGGCTCTATTTCTCTTGCTTTGGATGCAAATAATAATCCCCAAATAGCTTATGCACCTAACGGTGCAGGCGGCATAGCATATGCTAACTGGACAGGAACAAAATGGGACATACAGCTCGTTGCTCGATCCGCTATGTTAGGCAATATCGTCTTAGATTCACAAGAAAATCCACACATAAGCTATACTACTGCAGACGCCAACATCTTAATGTACGCCAATTGGAACGGAGCAACCTGGGACATACAAACAGTCGATGAAACACCCGGAAGTTGGCCGTCCTCTCTTGTTTTGGACCCATCAGGAAACCCCCATATCAGCTACGATAATGACGGTTTAAAGTATGCCAGTTGGACAAACTCAAAATGGACCATACAAGCCATCGATACAAACGCTTATTCAAGTGGTTCTCTGGCATTAGATTTTCAGGGTAAACCCCACATCTGTTATGTTGATTATTTTTCTAACGGTTCAGATAGCTATATTGTTGCCTTAAAGTATGCCAGCTGGACAGGCACAGACTGGAACACGCAAACAGTATACTCCGCTGATAACGTGGACTTTGGAGGTATTTCGCTTGTTTTAGATGCAAAAAATAACCCACACATAACCTATTGTATTGGTAACCCTTATCGTGCAGGTCAAATTCATATTTTCAGCCTAAAATATGCATATTGGGATTCGGAATCTTGGGAGACACAAACAGTAGACCACAGCGGCGGTGGCAGCATTCTAGCCTTAGACTCAACGGGAAACCCACACATATGCTACAGCTATTACTACAATTATGAATTAGGCTTGAAATATGCCTACGTTGGTGCACCAATGGAAACACCCGAACCAACACCAAACAACCATGAGGTACCTGCTGAATACATCTACGCGATAGTTATTGGTTTAATTGCACTGATTTTAGCAGTTTTACTCTTACTTAAGAAGCAGACAAAAAATCAAAAATCCACAAACCCACTTAACTAACAGAAGCCCCTTAATGGCTCTTGATATACGGTGAGAACAACAGGAGTTAGAGAAAAAGTGTTTTTGGGTTGTGGGGTTTGGAGATAGTTTGAGGGGGAGAAGGGAGAGCGTACGAAAATTATTAGTCTCTCCAAACCTTTCCACCCAACCCGATGTCCGGTTCCTTTTTGCCCTCCGTTACGATGATTCTACAGTGCCTTGAATGCCTCAAACCATCTGGTATAGCTGGTTAGCATATCCAGTGAGACACTTGGTTTTCGTTCTTCGAGGATTTTGTGGAAATCAGTCATTTTAAGCGCTCGCGGCTTAGCTTCTTTATCTGCCGCTTTGCCTGACTCAAAGAATTCACCAATTAGGCGCAGTTGTGCTGATTGGCAAACGTCTCGGATGTCGCTGCTGCTAAAGCCGTCTGCAAGTCTTGCCAACTCGTTTAGGTCCACATCAGATGCGATGCGCAGATTACTTGAGTAAATCTTGAACATGTTTAGGCGTGTTTGTTGGTCTGCTAGTGGAACTAAGATACGTTTCTGGAAACGTCTGATAAAAGCCCAATCCAAATCCCAAGGCTTGTTAGTTGCACCAATCACGTAAACGTGCAGGTTTTTGCCCTTGTCAGTGATGCCGTCCATTTCTTTGAGGAATTGGTTTCTGACACGAATTTCGCCGCCGACCTCGTTACTGTGAGTGCCCATAAGAGAGTCCAACTCATCCACGAATACAATGGCAGCTTTGCCTTCTGTTGCGTTTTTGCGTGCAGCATTAAACAGTTTAGACACATTCTGCTCAGCTTCACCAAGCCACTTACTCATAACTGAAGCAGCATCAATACTGTAAAAGTTCGCATCAATCTCAGTTGCAACCGCAGCCGCCAACAAAGTCTTACCGCAACCAGGAGGACCAAACAACAAAATTCCACGAGGCCACCCCAACGGGAACAAGTCAGGACGCTGAACAGGATAAACAATGGCTTCTTTCACAGCTTTCTTTGCAGTTTCCAAGCCGACAACCTCATTCCAGCTGACGTTTGGACGCTCATTAACCACGAGTTCCTCAGCTGGTTTGCCGCCGCTTCCGCCGCCTTCCATTGTAGCACCGCCGCCCTGTGCATCTTCATTGGTTACTTCTCGCATTTCGTTACTGGAAACTGCGCCTTGCAGGGCTTTGATGCGTTCTTGATAGGCGATTGCTCGTTGGACGTAAACCTTGTTTAATCCGTAATCGGGGTAAAGCTGCACAAGTTGCAGCAGGCTTTCGATGGCTTTTTGGTACAGGGTTATTGCTCTGCCTTTTTGGCCTTGTTTATCCATTTTGACAGCTTCCAGCGCATATGCTGTTGCTGCCTTTTCAAGTTCATGTGAAGCGCTCATTTGGTTCCCTCTCCTTGGTTTGGTTTTTACTCTGGCGATTTTACTTCTATCTTAATTTTCCCTTGACTTCCCAAATTCTCTAAGGCATGCTCAATGTCCTCGTTGGAAGCTTGCAACTCATTTGAACAACGACTAAGGTCAATTTCACCGTTAGTTTTACGAACATACTCCAATAGCACATCCTCAAGGGTTTGCTGTTTTACCTTCATGGTTATTTCTTTAATCTCAGATTTCTTGTAAGTAAACATGGTTTTGGAAACATCAAAACCAGATTCCTCAGTGACTTTGCGTCCAGAAGCTGAAGATGACGTAGCTGACAGGGCAACCAGTTCCTTGACAGGCATCTTCTTCTTTTCTTTCACTGGAGCAGCATTAATTGGTGGTTCAGGCAATTCTTGAGCAAGTTTTTGCTCGATGAACCCTGAAACTTCCTTGAGGATTTCTTCGCCACTTTCAGTCTTCTTGCCAACAGGAACTAAAGTTTCAGCATCCTGCTGCATCTTAGTAGCGTGAAGTGTTTCTTGAATAGTTGAGTTAACATTATCTAATTCCGAACTGACATCAGGCAAAACCTGGAAGAGATCTGAAGACACGTTGGAGAGTAGTTTAAGCGCGGGTTTTAAGTCCACAACTATGTCGCTTAACTCTTTGATAGTGTCTAAGCGTAAAATGACACGTTCAATTGCGAGTTGTACATTGCTTAAGAACTGAATTAGTTTGCGTACTTCTGCAATTTCGTTAGCGCACATTGCAGCTCGGTCTTTATTGTTCTTCTTGAGTGCGCTCATACAGTTTTCGAAAAGAATGCGGTCCCGCTCACGAAGGCGGAAACTTGCTTGTTCTAGCTTATTCTGCTGAACTTTAAGCGTATAAATGGATTTTGTAGCAATCTCACGGATAGGTGGAGGGTTAGAATTAGTTAGACCTTTAATCGTCTTGTTCCTCCTTGCCCTCGTATCCATGAATTTTTTTCAGGTTATAGTCCTGATTTTCCGACGTCTTTTACGTAAACGACAACTGGTGGTTCTGGAAGGTCAGTCTTTGTGTTTGTGCTCTGGTTTGCGTTTGTTGTGCTGACGGTTTCTGCGTAAACCTTGTTGGTTTTTGGTGGACTTGTCTCTGGTGGGGGTGAAATGTCGCCAAGAAGGGTCGATGCGATTTTGCTTTTCATCGCTTCAAGGTCTGCTTTTTCAGCGGTTATGCGTTTCTGGTTGTCCAACAACATTGCAGATGAGGTTTTGTATGTATCATCGTCAATTTGTCCGATGCCGTGCTCAATTTCGAGGTTTGCGAGTGCATAATTTAGAGCTTTTAGTGCTTCGTTGCAGTTGTCTATTTCGATTGTTGCCTCGTCTGTTGTAACCTGCGCATCTTTTTTGAGTTGTTCTAGGGCGTTTTCAAAAGACACGTGAAGTTCTTCATAAACTTCAGCTGGAATTCTGTGTTTTTCCATTGCTTCTTTTGCAGCTTGGTCTTTTCGCCAGATGAGGGGAATTTGGTCACAGAGCATAAGGGCTTGAGTTTTAATTTTTGAAAGGAAAGTGATTTCGGAGCCTACAACTTTTAGGTGTTCAATAGGCATTTTTGAGAATTTACCGTTACCAAATTCGATGAAGACTGCATCAAATTTTCCGTTTGGGGTAAGTGTAAAGGAAGCTATTTTTCCGATTATTTTACCATATTCGTTTTTCACGGGTTTACCAAGAGAAAGAAAAAGATTGGGGGTAGACATTTTCTTTTTTTATTCCTCCTATTTTAGAATCCTTCGGTTCTTTGGGCTTGAGAAGCTGGGCTGGCTGGCATTCCTGCGGGTAGGTCTGGGAATTTGTCTTTGATTTTCTGTTCTGCAACTGTTGCTGCTTCGACTAGAATCTTGGATGCATCGTCGTTTACTGCGTCAAAGTTAAGGGTCATTCCGCTGCCTTGGCCTGCTTCAATCATGATTCCACTTAGCATGTTTCCGATTTCCCCAAGTTCATTTTCTGCTTCGGGGAATACGCTGACTAGTCCACTGCGGACTGAACGAAGGACACCAACTGCTGGTCCTAATGTGGATACTACATCACCCAATTCTGAGACGGTACGTAATCTTAATGTGATTTGTTCAAGAGCAAGTTTGGCATTCATGATTAATTTGGACATTTTGCGGACTTCGGCTAGCTCGTTTGCAAAAACGTTTGCTCTTGCAGTGTCGTGTTTTGTGTATGCATCAACGATTCTTGCGAAAATTGCTTTGTCTCTTTGGCTGAATCGGTCGGTTGCTTGGTCAAGTTTTTGGACTTGAAGCTCGATGCGTCTTACTGCAAAATCAAGTCGTGGTTTTAGTGGTCCTGGCGGGTTAACGGCGTCTTTTATGTGGTTCCCGAGGGGTTGTTCATCCCGTTTAGCTTCCCATTTTTTTGCGAATCGTTCTGACAATTAATATTCCTCCTAACTGCATTGAACTGCAGGAAACAATCTTATACATTGTTAATATGGCAGAAATATGCACGTATATACGTAGGTGTATATGCTACGTGAAATTGCCTTTTTTGCTTTAACTTTATGATTAAATGCTGAACGTGACGCATGGTAAATTATACATAAATATGTTAGTTAGACTAAAAAGACGCATGATGTAATTGCTAGACAAAGGTGAAAACATTGAACGACAGATTAAAAGTATTCGTCATCATCGGGGTTCTCGGTTTTGTCGCAGGCATCATCGCCTATTCAGTAGCCACATATTTCATCCCATGGCTCATCGAAGTTATGCCATCAATCAGTGGAGTAGCACCCTTCCTAATATCAGGAATTGTCGGCGCCATATTGACAGTATTGCTGGTAGCCATCTGGGCAATGTTAACAGGCAAACGAAACTACCAATAAACACAGAGCCAAAAGGCTCGACCTTTCTTTAAAAAACCAGTAAACACTCTTTCTTCTCAGCCAAAATTTTTTTGTTCTTTCTGAAAGCAACACAACTCAACTGCCAAACAGGTTTCCTGCAAGACATGTGTAGGGGTAATCTTGAATTTTTAGGGAAATAATATAAATCTTAGACTGAAGCTAACTTTTAAAAGTCAAAGAAAGATATGCACATTTAGCGGTAAAGTGCCTATGGCAGAAAAAAAAGACTATTACGAAGTTCTCGGCGTAGAAAAAAAAGCATCTGACAGCGAAATCAAAGATGCCTACAGAAAACTAGCCATGCAATACCACCCTGACCGCAACAAATCAGCGGACGCAGAGGAAAAATTCAAAGAAATCAGCGAAGCCTACGCGGTACTCTCTGACCCACAAAAACGTCAACAATACGACCAACTTGGACACTCAGGCTTTGACCAACGCTACAGCTCAGAAGACATTTTCCGAGGTGCAGATTTTGACTCAGTTTTTCGCGACATGGGCTTTGGTGACTTATTCCGAACTATTTTCGGAGGCGGATTCCAAACTGAACGCATCAACCGCGGTCAAGACCTTGAATATTTACTAGATATTTCTCTTGAACAGGCAGCAACGGGCATTGAGAAAGAAATTGAGGTGCCCCGAAGTGAGCACTGTGATGTTTGTGGCGGCAGCGGCGCTCAGCCAGGAACTAACCCTAAAACTTGCCCCCGATGTGGCGGACAGGGCAGAGTTCAGAGTATGCGGCAGACCCCATTGGGAACGTTTATGCAGGTAACGAGTTGCCCGATGTGTCGTGGACGGGGAAAAATCATTGAAACCCCCTGCAGCAACTGCCGAGGCTCAGGTATAGTTAAGAAACGCCGAAAAATCACAGTAAAAGTCCCCCCGGGCATGGAAGATGGAATGCATCTGCGTTTGCGAGGCGAAGGCGAAACCCCACCAAACAATGGAGAACCAGGCGACCTCTACGTAGGCGTACGCGTAAACCCCAACCCCGACTTCATCAGAGACCAAGACGACCTCTACCACGTCGAAATGATAAGCTACCCCCAGGCGGCACTGGGCGCAGAAATCACCGTACCAACCCTCATCGACGGCGAACAAACCGTGCGCATTCACGCGGGCACTCAGGTGGGCGAAACCATCAGGTTACGCGGCAAAGGCATGCCACGATTCCGAGGCTACGGCAGAGGCGACCTCATCATCCGTGTGGGCATAGCGGTACCAGAAAAACTCACCAAAAAACAAAAAGAACTCCTCGAAGAACTCGCAAAAGAATTGGGTACTGAAGTATCAAAAGGCAGAAAATTCAGACTATAACTTCTTACATTGCTTTTTATCAAAAAAGCTTTTTCAAGTAAGTAATTGAAGGTTTAACTGCTTTGCCAGTGCCTTGTACCTGTTTCTAACTGTAACTTCGGTGACTCCAGCTGCTTCAGCAATGTCTTTTTGCGTTTTCTTCTCATTGTTTTGTAGACATGCGATGTAGAGCGCTGCGGCAGCCAACCCCATAGGGTCTTTCCCCGCAGCAACACGCTTACGTCTAGACTCCCGAAGAATCGCTATAGCTGCACCTATTGTTTTACCTGAAATTTCATTTTTTTCTGCAATTTTGGAAACATAAATCAATGAGTCAGCAACGGGCATATGAACATTAAGCTCTTGAAGCAGTAACCTATAGCAGCGGGCAACGTCTTTCTTGTCAACCAGGCTAGCTTCAGAGATTTCATGAAGTGACCGGGGTATTCCGCTTTCGCGGCAAGCCGCATAAAGTGCAGCTGCAGAGATAGAGTTGATTGACCTGCCTCTGACTAAGCCTTTTTCTAAGGCTTTACGGTAGGTAACAGCTGCTTTTTCTTTGATTGGTTGAGAGACACCAATATTGCTTGATAAACGTTCAATTTCAGACATTGCTTGTGCAAGGTTTCTATCAACTGACGAATGCACACGACTGCGGATTTGTCATTTCCTTAGACGCCACATTTGAAGCCTAGTTGAGAGGGGAAGTTTTCGTCCGAAGGCATCTCTGTCCACTTGGCTAATTGCAGTGGATAAACCCTTGTCGTGAATTGAATATAAGGTGGGCATACCAACACGACTTCGGGAGGCTTTCTCTTGTACAGTAAAGGCACGCCATTCAGGTCCTTTATCTAACATCTGTTCATATAAGACAAGACCACAGTCTCCACAGATGGTTTCGCCTGTGTCGTAATCGTGAACAAGATTTTTGCTTGCACACTCTGGGCAGGTATCAACTAAACGCTGATGCGGTTTAACTGTTTCTTTGGCTGTACTTAATCGGGTTATACTCATTTTTCCAATTCCATTTTTTCTTGCCCAGAACCATTACTGAATCAGAAAAGCAACATAAGGCAGAAAAGTGAATAATGTAATCTGTGCACCCATTTTCTAAGAGGCACATACCATATATGGCTTTGCCATCAACAATAGGAATATTATACTCTTAGTTGTCCTTAAAACAAGCAAGACAACAAATGCCACGATTCCACGGTTACGGCAGAGGCGACGCCCCCAAAGAAATTGCGATAAAGGTTAAGTCTTAACAGGTTTTGTTATAGCTCGCTCATTCGTGTGCTTAAGCCATCCAACAGTCATAATGAGAGCGCCAATAAAAATTGAAATCATCATTCCATAAACCATGTAGCCATTGTACCAAATTTTAGTGAGAAGGCTAACTTCCTGAAAGACTCCAGCTATAAGCATTACTGCAAGTCCAAGTATAGTTATTTTTAAACCACGACTCAGGTGCAAAATATCGCCAAGTAAATTTGATTTTTGTAGATTTAAGACTTTGTGAAGTTACAATTTCTGCTCTAAAATAAAAACAAAAAAGGCACAAAAAAGAAAAAAGGAAAGGTTCCTTGGAACTACTTTACTTTATAGTCTTCTGAGTCGACCACGTCAGGTCCTTCTTGTCCTTGGTCGCCGCTTGGGGGCGGTGTTGGTCCCGCGCCTGCGCCGGGTTGGGCTCCTGGTTGTTGCTGCTGTTTGGCGTAGTCCTGTGCGGCTTGCTGATACACTTTGGTTCCGACTTCCTGCAGCACCTTCTGCAATTCATCGGATTTGGCTTTGATTGCTGCCATGTCGTTGCTGGCTAAGGCGTTTTTGAGTTCGGTTACTGCAGCGTCGATTTTGCCTGATTCTTCTGTGCTGATTTTTCCTGCAAGGTCGCTCTTGGTTTTCTCAGCGGTGTAGACTAGGCTGTCGGCGGTGTTGCGTGTTTCGGCTTCTTCTTTCTTTTTGCGGTCTTGTTCTTGGAATTGTTCGGCGTCTTTGATTAGGCGTTCTTTTTCTTCTTTGCTGAGTTTGGTTGAGGCGGTGATGCGGATTTTGTTTTCTTTACCTGTTCCACGGTCTTTAGCGGTAACGTTTAGAATGCCGTTGGCGTCAATGTCAAAGGTAACCTCGATTTGGGGTACGCCTCTGGGTGCGGGGGGCAAATCCACAAGATTGAACATGCCCAATGAAACGTTGTCTGCGGACATTGTACGTTCCCCTTGGAGTACGTGGATTGTGACTGCGGTTTGGAAGTCCGCGGCTGTTGTGAACACTTGGCTGCGTTTAGTGGGGATGGTGGTGTTTTTGTCTAGGACTTTGGTCATTACGCCGCCCATGGTTTCAACACCCAAAGATAGCGGAGTAACATCCAGTAGCAATAGGTCGGTGACTTCGCCTGACACGACTCCTCCTTGGATTGCTGCGCCGATGGCGACGCTTTCCATTGGGTCGATTCCGCGTTCAGATGCTTTGCCCAAGATTTGCTCGACAAAGCGTTGCACTAGGGGCATTCTGGTCATGCCGCCGATTAGGATGATTTTATCTACTTGCTGGGGTGTGAGTTTTGCATCTTCAAGAGCCTTAAGCAGTGTTGGTCTTGTGCGTTCCACGATGGGCTGTGCAAGAGATTCAAGCTTGGTTCTTGTCAGGGTCATGTGTAGGTGCTGTGGTCCCTGAGCGTTAGCTGTAAGGAAAGGCAGGTCGATATCTGTGCTCATAAGTGTGGAGAGTTCGATTTTGGCTTTCTCCGCCGCGTCCTTAAGACGAGACATTGCCATTTTGTCGTTGCTGACATCTACGCCTGTTTGGCGTTTGAACTCTTCTAGAATGTAGCTCATGACTGCTTTGTCCACGTCGGTTCCGCCCAACTGGGTGTCGCCGCTGGTAGATAGGACTTGGAAGACTCCTTTGCCAAAGTCCATTAAGGTTACGTCGTGGGTGCCGCCGCCGAAGCTAAAGACGAGAATTTTCATTTCGTGCTGGAGTTTGTCGATGCCATAGGCTAGGCATGCTGCGGTTGGTTCGTTGATGATGCGCATTACCTCGAAGCCTGCGATTTCGCCTGCGTCTTTGGTGGCTTGGCGCTGGTTATCGTTAAAGTGTGCTGGAACCGTGATTACTGCCTTGCTTACGTTTGTGCCAAGGTAGGTTTCTGCGTCTTTTTTGATTTTTTGTAAGATAAAAGCTGAGAGTTGTTGTGGGGTGTATTCTTTGCCGTAAATTTGGGCTTTGTAGTCGCTGCCCATTTTGCGTTTTATTTCAAAAACTGTTCCTTCTGCGTTAGTTGTGGCTTGGCGTTTTGCGGATTCACCTACCAGCAACTGTCCGTCTTTGGTGAAGGCGACAACTGAGGGGAACATTTTTCCCGCCATTGTTGGTCCTTCTGCGCTTGGTATGACCGTGGCGTGTCCACCTTCGTAGATAGCGGCTGCCGAGTTGGTTGTTCCAAGGTCTATTCCTAAAACTTTTTGGGTTTTTGTACTACTATTTTGGTTGCTCAATTTTTTTGTCCTCCATTTGTGACTTTGATGGTTTTACTGATACTTTGACGATGCAGGGTCGGATTAGGCGTTCTTTGAGTTTGTAGCCTTTGCGGATTTGCTCCATTACAGTATTGGGTTCTGCATCGTCACATTCCACGGTGGCTACAGCGTGGTGACATGTGGGGTCAAAAATTTTGCCCTTTGTGTCTTCTACTGTTGTGACGCCTTCTTGCTCAAGAACTTTTCTTAACTTCTTTAATGTCATTTCCACACCATCAACGAGCGATTTTTGTGCGGAATCTGCTGAAACACAAAGAGCAAGCTCTAACTCATCTACCACATCAAGAAGCGCCATAACCAAACGTTCATTCGCGTACGCTTTTGCTTGTTGGGCTTCGCGTTCATAACGTTTTTTTAGGTTCTCCAAATCCGCCTGTAAATATGCCAGCTTGTTGAGGTATTCTTCAGAACGTTTTTTCTCGCATTCCAACTGTTTTTCTAGGTTGGCGTGCGCTTCTTGTTTTTTATCCATAAATAGCTGCAACCTCGCGGTATTACTAATAAGCGTACAGTCTGAGAATAAAAATTTTCTCTTTTATAAACGGACTTTTTAACGTACAATATCAAGAGTTAACGCTTGTTCTTTTGTTTGTTGGAGTTTTGGTTTTTCTGGTGCAGTACATTATTTTTTGGCAATTTTTGGGGGGTTTGGGTTTGTTTTGGCAACAAGTTTATATATCAATTGTGATATCAGTAGCGATAATCAGTAATGATATCAATAGTGATATGAAATGTTTGGCGAAGATAAAGAAGACAGAAAAGAATTTCGGGAACAAATGCGACACGAAAGACGCCACATGTTCCACAAACACAACTGGATGCGCCACAACGCCATGGTCCCCAAAGGCTTCCTACGCTACCACGTCCTAGAAGCCCTAAAAGAAAAACCCATGTCAGGCAGCGAACTCATGGAAGAAATCGGCAAAAACATGGGCGGACAATGGAAACCCAGCCCCGGCTCAATTTATCCCCTGCTGGCATGGCTACAAGACAACACCTACATACAGGAGTTGCCTACCGAAAACGGAATGAAACGCTACCAGCTCACCCAAAGCGGCAAAGACCTGCTAGAAGAGCAAAAGAAGGTACGGGAAAAATTCCAATCCGACTTTGGCTTCATGGGAACCCCATGGTTTAACCACTCATTAGGAAAGATCCCTAAAGAAAAAAGCAACCAAGTACAAACCACAATGAAACAACTGCTCACCTCAGCACTTAGGCTGGGCAAAACCTTGTGTGAAAACTATTCCGAGAAAGATTTAGAGGAAGCCCTCAAAATCATCGATGACGCCAGCAAAAAACTCGATGAAATAAACAACAAACTTCAAGGCGAAAAACAATGAGCCAAGTAAAAGAGAATGTCATAACCGTTGAGGGTTTAACTAAAACATTCAACACTCTAACCGCCGTAGACCACATCAACTTCAACGTCAAAAAAGGCGAAATATTCGGATTTTTAGGTCCAAACGGGGCAGGCAAAACCACCACCATCAAAATGCTAATCACCGTACTCCGCCCCAGTGAAGGCAAAGCAACCATACTCGGAGGCGACATCAGAAAACAAAGCATGGACGTTCGCGCTTCAATCGGCGTGGTCCCTCAAGAATACACTGCAGATGAAGACCTAACCGCTTATGAGAACATTTTGCTATGCGCAGATCTATATGGTATTCCCCGCTCGGTTTCCAAGAAGCGGGCAGAGGACCTGTTGGAGCTGGTGGAGTTAACTGCTTTTAAGAAGAAGCGCGTGCAAACTTTTTCGGGGGGCATGAGACGCAGATTAGAGTTGGCTTGTGGCTTGATTAACCGCCCCAAAGTGCTTTTCCTTGATGAGCCCACGTTTGGTTTGGACGTGCAGACAAGAGCGGCAACTTGGAATTATGTGAAGATGCTAAAGAAAGAGTTTGGCATGACCCTATTCTTGACAACACACTATTTGGAGGAAGCGGATGCTTTGTGTGACCGCGTTGCCATTATTGACCATGGCAAAATCGTTGTGATAGGCTCCCCAACTGAGCTTAAAGACAGCTTAGGTGGCGACATCATCACGTTATCCATTCAGAAAGATGAGGACATCAGCGATTTAATCAGTAAAGTCGAGCACGTAAAAGAAGTTACAAAAGAAGACGGCGAATACAGAATTAAAGCGTCCAACGGCGAATTAACCACACCCCTAATCATCGAAGCCCTACGAAACAATGGACACGTAGTCACCAAGCTATCCCTAACCAAACCCACACTAAACGAGGTTTACTTACAGTATACGGGTAGGTCTATGCGTGATGCAGAAGAATCAAAAGAAGGCGTTATGTCTCAGCGTATGATGATACGGAGGTCTCATGCATGATTCAAGACCCTGAGACACAGGTTTCAAAAAGCCGCTTTCATGGACTTTGGGCATTAACCCATCGGGAACTCAAAAAATGGTATCAGCAACCGTTTGTGTTCATCATGGGCATTGTTCAGCCAATTCTATGGCTTGCCCTGCTGGGTAAAGCAATGAACATAAGCGCCATGTTCACAGGCTCCTCACTGCCACCGCTGCCCGCAATGGATCCAGCATTAACACCTGGACAAATGCAAGTCCTTAGCACATACTTTGCCAGCATGCAAAACTCAATAATGACCTCAACCTTTGGCACAACCGATTACTTCTCATTCATGGCAATGGGTATGGTAGCCTTTACCGTAGTCTTCACAACAGCGTTTACGGGCATGTCGGTGGTTTGGGATAGACGTTTAGGCTTCTTAAACAAAGTCTTAAGCACGCCTGTTTCGCGGTCATCAATAATCCTCTCAAAAGTGCTATCAGCAAGCATACGCGCAATATTTCAATCCGCAATCGTCGCAGTCATAGCGTTTGCAATGGGACTCGTTGTAGGCACTAACTTTGGCTGGTACAGCATATTGGGAATTTTTGCCATCGTGTTCATGGTAAGCGTAGGCTTGTCTTCGATGTTCACGGCGTTAACGTTGCGTTCCACCCGAATGGAAACCCCACAGGCAATCATTCAGTTAATCACGATGCCATTGATGTTTGCAAGCAGCGCATATTTCCCCATCGACAAAATGCCCAGTTGGCTACAAAGCATCGCAAGCGTAAACCCAATCTCCTACACCATCGACGCAGTACGCAGACTCATGATATTTAGTGACGGCTTTGGTCCCCTAGCATTGGACTTCGCGTTTGTTGGAGCATTCGCGGTCATTGTCACGGTGATTTGCGTGGTGCTATCGTGGAGATACCTAAACAAGTAAGGGTCATCCCGTCTTTCCCCTTTTTAGTTCATGTTAGGTAAATAGTCTTTATAAGAAACCTTAATGTCAAAACAGAAAAGAGGAAAAAATCATGTCTTTTCCAGTCGTAGAAGCAATAGACGTTAAAAAAACGTACATGCTGGGTAAAATCCCAGTGGAAGCCCTGCGAGGCGTAAACCTCAAAGTTGAAGCAGGCGACTTCATCTCAATTCTTGGTCCCTCAGGAAGCGGCAAATCAACCATGTTAAACCTGATAGGTGCATTAGATAAGCCTACAGCAGGCACACTGCTAATTGATGGCGTTGACATTGGCAAACTCAACGATAATCAATTGGCAGATTTGCGGCTTAAAATCGGGTTTGTGTTCCAATTCTTCAACCTAATTCCTCGCCTCACCGCCAAAGACAACGTGGAGTTATCCATGTCTATAGCAAGCCTTGGCAAGGCACAGCGGAAACAACGTGCAATGGAACTGCTAGAAACAGTGGGATTAAAAGACAGAGTAAACCACAAACCCGCCGAACTCAGCGGAGGACAACAGCAACGTGTAGCAATCGCGCGGGCGTTAGCAAACAACCCCAAATTTCTGCTACTTGATGAGCCAACAGGGAACGTGGACTCCAAAACAGCCAATGAAGTTATCACCTTAATCAAGAAGCTAAACAAAGAAGATAACGTCAGCATCATCATGGTTACTCATGACCAACATTTGGCAAGCGAAGCTAAACGAACAGTGCAAATGTTTGACGGAAAAATCACATTTGATGAGGTGAACCATCAATGAAGTCCATAGATATTTTAGGGTACTCCTTTAGCGCCATAAAACTGCGTAAGCTCAGAGCGGGTTTAACTACTCTTGGTGTAGTCATCGGCATTGCAGCCATCGTTGCCTTGCTCTCAATCACACAAGGTCTACAAGCAACCATCACTGACCAGCTAAACCAAGGCTTATCCGCCAACAGCCTAATCATAACAGCGGGCAGTGGAGGCTTAGGAGGCGCAGGAGCTGGTCTGGGTGGTCAAACCTCTGGATTTAAGCTTCACACCAACGATACCTTAGCAATTAATGAGCTCTCGCCTGACATAGACGTCTCGCTGGCTATGATTAGCAGGCAAGGATACATTTGGGTTGGCGATACGAACCGTTCGGTTACGATTTACGGCGTGGACTATGAAACATACGCAAGAGTCTACGGTACAACCTTTGTTGCTGAAAACGGAACCATACCCACAAACCCAAACGACACAGACCTTGTTGCAGGCTACAACTTAGCTACGGCACAAGAAACCCGTGGAACAGTCACGGCTGAACCCTTCAATGCAGGAAGCAACATCAACATAGTCTGGACCAACACCAGCACTCTGCCACCCAAAAACGAAACCTACACTGCATACGTAACTGCGACCCTGCCCAAAATCGGCGGCGTTGGCATCGGCGGACCATCCGACAACAGCATCTACATCCCCATTAGCCACGCAGAAAACATCTTTGGAACCGACGAATGCGACCTAATAATCGTGCAACTAAAAAACAGTGACAACACAACAGTCACTAACGTAACCAAAGCCATAACCGACTACTTCGGCGACCAAGTCACCGTCATATCATCAACCGCAGTCCTAAGCCTACTCACCAGCGTGTTCGGAACAATCCAGCTATTCCTTGGAGGCATCGCAGCCATAAGCCTCCTTGTCGCGGGCATTGGCATTATGAACATCATGATAGTGTCCCTGATTGAGCGCACACGCGAAATCGGCATCCTCAAAGCGTTAGGCATGAAAAGCCGAACTGTCCTAACCATATTCCTTGGCGAATCCGTAATCATCGGCTTAATGGGTGCAATCATCGGCATAGCGCTTGGATGGGGACTGGCACTCGCAACCGCACAAGTGCTGGGCGGCGGATTCATCGGTGGTGGGACCGCAGCATTTGCGATAACCCCGTTGCTTACGCCAGAAGTGCTCTTAGGCGCTTTAGGATTCGGCATCGGCGTGAGCGTTATCTTTGCGTTGTACCCTGCGTGGCGCGCGTCAAAACTAAAACCAGTAGACGCTCTGCGTTACGAGTAAACGCTCCTCTTTTTCCTTATTTTTTATAGTTTCTGTCCTCAAAGTTTAAGACACCAGTTTACAATGATTTTGTGGAGATTTACATTTGAAAAGAATGTATCCTGAGCAGCCAGTGGTAGGCATAGGCTCAGTCATACTCAAAGAAGGCGAAATTGTCCTGATACAGCGGGGCAACGAACCGGGCAGAGGAAAATGGACCATCCCCGGCGGCTTAGTGGAGGTTGGCGAGCACCTTGAGCAAACGGTGATTCGTGAAACCAAAGAAGAAATCAACCTAGACGTGATAAACCCCACACTGGTTGATGTTGTAGATAACGTGGATTATGATGCACAAGGCAAAATCAAGTATCACTACGTCATCCTACAATACCACGTGCAAGTCATAGGGGGCAAACTAAAAGCCGACAGCGACGCCCTAGACGTCCAATGGGTACACATTGACAACGTAGAAGAATATGACTTAACTGCGTCGTTTCGTGCTTTTTTTAGGAAAAACAAAAGAAAACTCGAAAAACTCACCTCATACCCCGAAAAAACAGCCGTGTTTCACCACCAGCCTTAACATCCAAAGCGCGGACGCGGGTGACTATTGGGAAGTCATGCACAACTTTTCCCAGCGTGAGACAATGATGCGGTGGTAAATCACGCGCAATACTCCGCACGGTTTCTGCATCCACCCGAGCAGCTCGGCTTACAACGTCGAGGTCGTGCTCATTGGTGAAGTTGAAGAGGAAGATGTTGTCTGCTTGGCGGTAGATGGTTTCTTGGATGGTGTCGGGCTGATTTGTGATGAATGTGGTGAAGATGCCATAATGCCGCATGCGAGTTACGATGTCATCCCAGTAAGTCTCGCGCAAATACAGGTGGGCTTCCTCAGCGAAAAGGAAAACCGCCTGCAACCGCCAATTCGACAGCGAATCCACCAATTTGCCCAGAACATACTCAACCACGATTTGGCGGTCAATATTGCTGGTGTTTTTGAGGTTAATCACAATCGCGCCGCCGTAGTCTTTGGCTTTTAGCAGGCTCTCATCCAGCAAAGTTGCCTCACCAGGGCAATCTGTGAAGAATCCCGAGTTAGCAAAGCTGTGAAACCTTGAAGCCAACGCATCCCGAACGTGCTGGTTGCAGTTTAGGTCACGGATGGCGTCTCCGAGTTCTTGCATAGTGAGTTTGCCCCGTTCTTTAAGAGATTTCCATAGGCGGCGGAACTCACGGGCAGAAGTTCCAGGCAAGTGTAACGCGTTTACCAGTATGCCCATGACGGTGTTTAGGTGGAGCTGGTCAAGGGCGACTTTGAAGTTTTGGCTGGGGGCGAGGGTGTGGATTTTGTCGTAGTACATGTTGCGTTTGCCATCGTTGGTTAAGCCCAGATTGCTGTATTCGCCGTTGAGGTCAAAAATTACTACAGCGGCTTTGTATCCGACAAGGTTGGTCATGAGTAGTTTGCTGAGGTGGCTTTTGCCGCAGCCCTTTTTGCCCGTGATGATGTTGAGTGTACCATCCACGCTTGAAGCATCAATGGTTAGTAGGCTGGAGTCTTTGGTTCCGCCCAAAATAATTGGCAAACGCCCATCCATTTTTGCCAACTTCATCAGCATGGGCACACTGAGCTTTTTGATGAGTGATTGGGAACGGCTGGGTAACCAACTGCTACTGGGGCTAAGCATGTTGTTTTCTAGGGTGGCGCGTATTTTGCACACCAGCAAAGTGGCATCTTGAATGTAGGTTATATGAGGCGCAATTTCCATTGGGTCAATGTCCTCGCCCTGTAATGGCTCGCCACCATCAGGCAACGTACGCAAAAGCTCCTCTAAAACTCCTGGAACAGCAGCGAACTGCACATCAATAACCTGCGCAATAAGGGCTTTGCCAGCATCAGCATCTTCGACCAGTAGGTAATCGCCTTTCTCAGCGCTCTCGGTTGGAAAACTGATGATTTGCAGAACGTTGCCTTCTTTTTTGTAGAGCTTCATGCCGAAAACTCCCTACCAAAGGCGCCAAAGAGCAGCCGATGCATGTCGGGGCGGTTGATGATGTTGATACCGTGCTTGCGGGTTATGAAGTGCTTGATGGCGAGGACTTCGTTTGCGGTGAAGGTGCATAGGATGTGGCTGAGGCGAAGCGTTTCGGGGTAGCTCTGCGAGTACAAATCGTTGCCCAATAGCTTGGATACTGCGTCTAACCGCTGAGTTTCTTCAACCTCACGGTCCACATCAAGCCGAAAAGCCAAGTTTGCCTTGTTTAGCCGCGCAACATACACATCACCCAGCAACACAGTAGGAGGTCTGCTGCGCACTCCCGTGGTTTCCAGCAAATAGGGGGGGTCACGGTTGGGAAGCTGCTCAGTGATGAGCACACCGTTTGAGCGCAGCGTGGTTGCTTTGGAAAAGGCGAGCACTGTGCTGTGGTTGCGTCTTGCGTAACTGAGGATTTCTCGGAGGCGCTGGGCGGGCGTGTCGATTCCCGCGGTTAAGCTGCCGTCAAAGAGGATTACGCCGCCATTGATGGTTTTGGCTATCATGGTTTGCATCCACCGCTCCAACAGTCCCGCAAGGCGCGTGGGCATCTGCATCAGGTTCGGCGCGGAGGGGTGTACGGTGCCGTAAGTGGTGGTGAAGTAGGAGTGCTCCAGCGTGTTGTAGACTTGGGATTTGTTGTCTTCGGTTATGTGAAAAACAAATGGTCCCAGCCGCGAGTATTTGTAGTTGTGGTTTTCGCGCCATGTGATTGCGCCGCGTATGGCTATGATTATGCCTGTGGTTGTTTCGCCGATTTTTATGGTGGAGCTGTCTACTGCGGCGATTAGGGTGTCTTGGTGGTTGGGTTTTAGGGGGAGGGGTTGGGTTTTGAGTTGTAGGTTGCTGGTGTAGGGTTCGGTGCCAAATTGTGGGGTTTGTTGTTGTAGTGGGTGTTGTACTTGTTTGAGTGAGTATAGGGATTGTTCTAGGAAGCGTTGGGGGAGTGCTGTGTCGATGGTTGGTTGGGGAAAGTTATATTTGTTAGGTATTGCATATTGTTCAATCACCATGATTCACCAATATACAATAGTGTTGATGGTGAAATATTTAAGTATTGTGCATGTGCATCTTGCACAATTCAATATACAATAGGCGATAACTTGACAGAAAAAACGCAAAACCCACCAATACGCGTAAAAATGAAAATCGGCGAAATCGAATTCGAAATAGAAGCCCAACCCGACCAAATCCAACCCACAGTCGACAACATCCTCGCCACCGTCACAGACCGCCTAAAAAACACCAATCTCAGCCAAGTCACCCAACGAGAAGCCCCACCCCCACGCGCCGAAACCTGCAAAGGCGTCATCCAAAAACTCTGGGAAGACCAATACTTCAGTGAACCCCACGGATTAGACGAAGTCCACAGCGAACTCGCACGCAGAGGCTTCCACTACGACCGCACCGCCGTAGCCCACGCACTGGTTGATTTAGTTAAGGACAATATTTTAACACGGATTGGCAAGCCCCGACGGTATCAGTACGCACAAAAAAGACCAGCAACATAAGTCTGAAAATAACCTCAGCACCTCAAAGGGATTTTGAGTGGATTATTTTGATTAGTTCTTTGGGTTCAGCTATAACGACTTTGCATTTTTGACAGGTTTCAACTTTTAAGGCTTCGTACATTGGGATGAAAACGTGGACTTTGGGTTCGGAGGTTTTTTGTTCAACAAACAGCTTGTTTACTTCTATATGATTCCATTCCCCGCACTTGGGGCATTTCATTCTGAGCCTCAGAGATAACCCTTCAGAGATTTTGTTGATAACTGCTATTTAGCATCCATTTGAATTCCCTATCCAGAACGGTCACTCTTTCCAGCGTCTTCATCCAGTCGCACTGCAGGCTTTTGGCGATTTCGGTTTCAATTTGGCTGTGGGTTGCTTCTTTGGCTTCGGGGACTAATTCGATTACGATTATGGCTATTTTTTCCAATTTAAGCACCATTTAGAGGTAAGTCGCGTGTCATATTAATATTGTGTAACCAAATAAGTTATGCATATTGCTTAACGGAAAATGTCATGTGTGTGGGAAACTGTGAAACCAAATAAGGTAACTAAAATGCAAGAAGGCACAGGAAAATTCGTCAACCACCCCACACAAACAGGAAAAAAACTCTACGACAAATTTTACGTATACATCCCAACACAAGTCGCAAAGGACGGAACATTCCCCTTCAAAGAAGGCGAAAAAGTCAAAGTAGAAATTAAAGGAAAAACCGTGGTAATAACAAAAGCCAAAGAATAACCAGCATCAACCAACCTATTTGGAGCCTAATAGCCAAGGTATGCAGAAACAATAGAGAGAGGGTCTATTTGGAGCCTATTAGAAATACTATGCAGAACCTATAGAGGGAGGAGCTGCTTCAAGATGCTTTTGGGCTAAAGCCTTAAAACCATAACCTGCATTCTTATGGCACGAGGAACCCCAAGTGAAGATTATCAGTGGACCAGCATCCAAAGAACTTGCAGAAAAAGTCTCCCAGCAAACCGGTTACCCAAACGTGCCTGTGGCATCCAAAATTTTTCCCGACGGCGAATCCTACGTGCGCTTAGAAGGCAGCGTTGAAGGCGAAGATGTCGCAATCATACAAACCACCTGTCCACCTGGTCAAGATGGCAGGCTTTTTCAGCTCTCGTTTATGGCGGATGCGGCAAAACGTGGCGGCGCAAAATCCGTCACCGCAGTGGTACCCTATCTTGCGTATGCGCGTCAAGACAAAATGTTTCTGTCAGGCGAAGGAATCAGCGTAGAAACAATAGCGCGGATGATTAATGCTTCGGGGGTAGACCAGTTGTTAACTGTTAACCTTCACTCTGAAGCTTCCCTCTCCAAGTTCACGTTCCCAGCAAAAACCGCAAGCGCAATCCCCCTAATCGCTCAGTATTTTGTTGATAAAGGCTTTAGTGGCGCATTTGCGCTCTCACCTGACAAGGGCGCTATGTATATTGCTAAGCAGGCACAGGCGGTTCTGGGCGGTGACGTGGGGCATCTTAGCAAAACCCGCGACCGCTACACAGGACAAACCGTGCAAACCGCGGAAGGCTTAAACGTTAAAGACCAAACCGTCATCATCCTTGACGACATCATCAGCACAGGCGGAACCATCGTGGGAGCAGCAAAAATCCTGCGCGAACAAGGCGCCAAGCACGTTTTCTGTGCATGTGTCCACGGTTTGCTGATTGGGAATGCAGCTGAGAAGATTTTGGCAGCGGGTGTAGAAGAAATCATCAGCACAGACAGCGTACCCAATGCCTACAGCAAAGTTTCGCTGGCACCGCTAATAAGCAGTGAATTAAAGGCGTAAAATTAGTGCCCAAGCTCTTTTTTTTACTCTCAGGCGAAAACCCAACCCTTCCAGCAGCGGAAGTCAAAGCTATTCTTGAAGCAGAAGACTACCCCTACAAAAATCCTGCAGAGTATGACCAAGTTCTCAGTTTAGACGCTGACGATGCATGTGTGCACATGATTCAAATACGTTCTGCTTTCACCCGAGTCTGCGCAAAACAAGTTTTCCTCTCCGATGCCACAAACGAAGAAATCTTGAAAACTGCTGCTCAAACCGATTTTAGTGAGGTTTTGTCTGAGGGTGAGAGTTTTGTGGTGCGTATCAACCGCATAAAAAACTATGCCGATGAAGACTTGAACACGATGACGCTTGAGGGTGAATTGGGCGGAATCATCAAAGAAAACAATCCTGGCACGCGCGTCAACCTAAGTCATCCAGACAAAACTTTTATCGGCATAATTACCAGCGACAAACTCATTTTTGGGCTTAAACTAACCGAAATCCAAACCAAAACCTTCAGCGAACGCCGGCCCAGAAAAAAACCCTTCTTCCACCCCTCCGCAATGCCCAGCAAACTCGCGCGGTGTATGATAAATCTGGCACATGCAAAGGCGGACGCGCTGGTTTTGGACCCCTTCTGCGGTACAGGAAGCAGCCTTATCGAAGCCACCTACATTGGATGCAGTGCTGTTGGTGTGGATGCTCAGAAGCGGATGATTTATGGTTGCAGAAAAAACCTGCGTTTCTTTAACATTTCCGCGGAGGGTTTAGTTTTGGGTGATGCGCGCAAACTGCCTTTTTCAAGGGTGGATTGTGTGGTGACTGACCCGCCGTATGGGCGAAGTGCGAGTACGTTGAAGGCGACGACGCGGCAGTTGGTGGTGGATGTTCTTGCGGCTTCTTATGGCTTGTTGGGTGTGGGGCAACGGATTTGTATAGCTTCGCCTAAAACGTTAGGTATAAGCAAAATTGGTGAAGAGTTGGGGTTTAAGCATTTGCAGTCACATTTCGCGTACGTGCACCGAACATTGACACGGGAAATTGCAGTGTTTGAAAAGGTGAATCAGCAATGAGTGTTCGGGTGGTTTTTTTGGGAACCAGCGGCAGCGTACCCACGTTAAAACGTAGTCTGCCCTGTATTGTGGTTCAAACCGACAAGGGCTTGTGGATGTTTGACTGCGGCGAAGGTGCACAGAGGCAAATGATGCAAAACAAAGTCAGCTTCCACAAAAAACTCAAAATCCTAATAACACACCTGCATGGCGACCACATGTTGGGCTTGCCGGGGCTTTTACAAACAATGGCATTAATGGACCGAAAAGAACCCGTGCAGGTTTATGGACCCGTGGGATTGGCGACGTTTTTGCAGTGCACCAAGGACACTCTAAACTTTGGGTTAACTTACCCTGTTGAAATCTACGAAATTATGGGTGAAGGCACAGTTTGCGAAGAGGACGAATGCACTCTGCAAGCGGTTAAATCAAACCATTCCATTGAGGGGTTCTGTTTTGCGTTGATTGAGAAGCCGCGACCTGGCAGGTTTTATCCGCAGAAAGCCAAAGCGTTAGGTGTTCCAGCGGGTGAGTTGTGGTCAAAGCTGCAACAGGGCGAAGAAATTGTTGTTGATGAAAAAACTGTTTTGCCCAGTCAAGTTATGGGTCCAGTGCGTGCGGGCAGAAAAATCGTTTACACAGGCGACACCAAACCCTTCGCGGGGTTTGCAGAGTTTGCGCGGGATGCGGATTTGCTGATTCACGAGTGCACTTTTGATGATTCGATGGTTGAGCGGGCGGATGTAGATGGGCATTCAACGCCAAAACAAGCTGCGGGTCAAGCTAAAGCTGCCAAAGCTAAACGGTTGGTGCTTACCCATATCAGCGCCCGATACAGCGACGCCACTGTGCTTTTAGAGCAGGCAAAAACAGTTTTTGCGGATGTGGTTGTGGCTGAGGATGGGTTGGTTTTGGAGTTGCCCCTAAGCGAGTAGTTGCTGAAGTTTTGTTAGGCTCTGAGGTACCTGAGTGGTGGATTCGATTATTATGTTGCGGTTGTAGCCTGTTTTCTTGATGATTTCCGCGAACCATTTGTAGTCGATGTTGCCCATGCCAATGCCAAGGTGCTCATCGTCGTTGCCGTGGTTGTCGCTGGCGTGGATGTGTATGATTTTGTCTGTTAGCATGTTAAAGAAAGGTTGATTTTGTGCTTCTAGATGTGCGTGTCCCAAATCCAACACGATGCCTATGGGCAGGTTAGTTTCGCGGTAGAAACGCTGGTACGCTTCAGGTGAGTTCATTAAAAACCAGTATTTGCCAGGCAGATTTTCCATGGCAATGTTTACCCCTAATTCTTCGGATTCTGCATAAATTTGCTGGATGCTTTCCATGTTTTGCTGCCATTGTTTGCCGGGGTAGAATTGGCTGATTCCTGTTTGCTGTCCGGGGTGGAATACCCAGAGTTTAGCGTCTAAGGCGTTGGCGTTTTGGAGAGATTGTTTGAGGCGTTTGTGTATAATCTGTAGCATGGTTTTGTTTGGGGAGGCAATGTTTATGTCTGCAAAGGGCGCGTGGATTGAGTATTCGAGGTTGTAGCTTTTAGCGGTTTCCCGTAGTAGCTGTATGCGGGCTTTGTTTAGCTCGTGTGTTCCGTCATCTACAATTTCTATGTATCGTGTTCCGATTGTGCCCAGGCGCTTAACCATGCGGTTGAAGGGTTCGCCAAGACAATAAAGCATTGAAACCCCAATTTTAGCAGTCATTATGCATCACTTTGTTTCTGGTTAAGAATGAAACCTCAGATAAATAACTTAACCTAACAAAATAGAGAATCAAACCAGCCAAGGAGGTTTCTGTTGCTTTTTCTTTTCTGTTCGGTTTAGCAGCCGCATGGGGAACAGCAATTGACAACGAAATCTACGACGCATGTACATATGAACAATGTAAGGACACAGTAAAGAATTAGTAAAAAAATATTTAAGGATGAAAAAAGGGTTATGCTCAAGGTTACATTGTTTGTTCTCCAACCATTGCTACTTTGGGCATAAGCACTTTGTCAATAGCATGACAGACTCCGTTATCCACAACCAAATCTGCCTTGATAATGTTTGCATCGTTAACTTTGATGTTTCGATGTAAATGCCAACGCTTCGCATCAATCCGCAGTTCCCCACCGTTTAACGCTTGCAAATACGTGTGTTTTTCTAAATCTGAAGCCATCATTTTTCCTTCGGCAACATGGAAAGTTAAAACGTTTTTGAGCTGGGCGGTATCTTTGAGGAGCGCGTCAA
Source organism: Candidatus Bathyarchaeota archaeon (assembly GCA_026014585.1). NCBI lineage: Archaea > Thermoproteati > Candidatus Bathyarchaeota > Candidatus Bathyarchaeota archaeon. The sequence continues at coordinate 205,753 of JAOZIA010000024.1, forward strand.
GGTCGCCTTTGGGGATTTTAGAAAATGCTTCGTCTGTTGGCGCAAAAACTGTGAAGGGACCTTGTCCTTTAAGGGTTTCAACAAGTCCTGCTGCTTTAACTGCTTCAACCAGCGTTTTAAACTCGCTTGAAGCCATTGCTGTTTCAACAATATCCATAAAATTCACCTCCGCTTACAGTTAAGGCAAGAAAAAACATGATTATATGTGCTTTAATTGAAGTATAAACCTTAGCCAACCTGTATGTTTATAGACCACATCGTTAATTTATTGGAAGCGGCTCTAAAAGTAAGGAGATTGTTTAATGGCTGAAGCAACTTTTTCCCAGCTACTCGTGAACGTCGTAATCATAGCAGTCGCCTTTGTTATTTTGAACTGGGCAAGCAATCTCACAATCAATAATGCCGTTAAAGTCTCAAACATAACTAAACTGGGCAAAACCGCTGTTGGCTTTAGCCTGCTTGCCTTCACAACATCTCTGCCTGAACTAACCGTAGCGTTGATAGCGGCCTTTTCAGGAGGCGTTGCACTTTCAATCGGTAACATTTTAGGCTCAAACATTGCAAATATCTGTGTAGTTGTGGGTATAGCAGCTTTCATAGTATTCTATCATAGCAGAAGAGTGAAAGGCAAACACATAGACCGCAACATCATACCCTCGTTTGCTCAGTCTGAATTAAGCAGCATCCACTTTGGACTGTTCATTTCCTCAATTATACCTATTCTTCTAATTTACCTCGCCACCTCATCTTGGATAGTTGGATTAATTTTGATATGCATATTCGTAGGCTACATGTATCAGCTATCCAAAGTTAGAATACCCACAGACGAGGAAGAACCAGTGACCAGTGAAGAAAAAAGCAAGCTATCTCGTTTCCTAATTTTCACTATTGCAGGTGCACTTGGCGTGGTTGGAAGCGCCTATTTTCTGGTAGAATCCGCTGTTGTTATCGCGGAAGCTGCAGGGCTGTCACAGCAAGTGATTGGCGCTACAGTAATTGCGATTGGTACAAGTCTTCCTGAGCTAGTTTTATCAGTGAAATCCATTCTACGTGGGCATTCTGGGCTTGCTTTTGGAGGCATAATCGGTAGCAGCTTTGTTAATATCACCTTAATTTTAGGTGTTAGCATTTTTGTTCCCGCGCTCTTAGGTACGTCTATAGTTCTACAAACTGGTGTCTTCCAAAACATAGTGCTGTTTTCGATTATGACAAACATGTTCTTCTGGTACTTCCTCTCCAGGGGCTACATTGGACACAAAGAAGGCGCCGTTTTTCTCTTCATCTACATCCTTTTCATTATAACTACCATTGGTGCATTATAGCCTCAACTTTTCCCCAAAGTCGCTGCCATAGGCTATCTAAGCTTTCTGTAGCCCCAACAAAAAAGGGGTAATCAACAACTTTAAGCATTGACAAGTCATTTGGTCCATTACCAACCCCAACAAACTTCAAAGAACCACATGTTTCCACAAAAAAATCTCTCAAAATCGTAACTGCTGCCCCTTTATCATGCATACCCATCAAATGATAGTATCTATCACCCTTAACACACCGCAGTTGCTCTGCATCGGCAGCATCAAAGAGGACTTTTTCATCCAAAATCTCTCCGTTAAATGGTTCACTGTATTCCCTTTGCCTGGCTAATAATGCAAATTCTTTAGGCAGCCCCGTGGTCTTGGCGATTTCTTCAGCAGTCAAGTCACCAAAGCCAGTCAGTGCAAAGCCTGTTTTCTTTTTTATCCGCTCAAAACCTTTCCTAATGACGCTGTAGGGAACACCTAACTCAACAACCTCATAATTACCTTTTTTACACGTGAAAAAATTGTTTTTAGAAAAGTATCCTTTTGGAATAAAAATTGCTGCACCATTCTCAGAAACAAACGGGTCATCAACACCAAGCGTTTGCCTGTAATACTCAATCTCTGCCCGGGTTTTGCTACTACAAAAAATCAGGCAAAAACCATTTTCTTGAAGCTTTTCCACGTAGGGTTTGACTGCATGGTAACTATAGTTTTTATCGAGCACTGTTCCATCCATGTCAGCAAAAACTGCAATGCGGCACTGCTTCATTTTTCCATGGACGCCTCTCTTAATTTTTCACGGGCATCAGGCATCGCAGAAAGAATACGCAACCAATCGGGCAACTGTGCACTGGTGGGTTTTTGCAGGTATCTTTTCCCCGCCTGCACAATCACTTCAGATAATGCGTCCACAGTGGTTTCTTCTTGATGTCTGTCGTAATCTAAAGAGTTGCATAGTGCGTCAGCTTGATACTGCCGTATTCTGTCTTGTGCAAACCGCCGATAAATAACCTCCAAACTAAGCAAAAACGCGTTTGAAACATCTATGCCCTCAGTTTCAGTTAGAGTTCGTAGTAAAGTTGTGAAGCTGTCTTCTGCAGTTTTCAGCAATGCTTCATGACTGATTGCTTTATGTTTGTGCTCGAAAAATCCAAGGTCTACTTCGCATATCCGTTTGTTAGACACATTACGATATAGTTCTGCGAGTATGCCGATTTCCAGTCCCCAGTCGCTTGGGCTTCGCAAGTTCAAGGCTAAGTCGGTGTAGATTGCCATTTCTCCTGAGAGGGGGTAACGGAATGCTTGGAGGTAACGGATAAATGTTGATCTGTTGTCGAGTTTTTTCTGCAGTGCCGCTAGCAGAGGATTAATGAAGAGGCGGTATATTCTGCCATACATCTTTTTATTTTCAAGATTTACCCGTGCATAGTAACCCTTAGAGAAAGTGAAGTCTAATCGGGGATCCACTATCGTGTAGAGCAGTTTGGTTGGATATGCTTCTGAATACGTTAGAATATCTGCGTCATGGATTGCTATTGCATGAAGCTCCAGTGAAGCTATGCCTGTTGTCAACCAGACGTCTTTTCCTTTTCCGTTTAGCCCTGTTACGTCTAACCCTTTCTTTTTTAAATCCGCAAGAATCAGCTCAACTTGTGGTCTGTTGCACCATATTACATCGCAGGGAATTTCTATTTTGGAAGTAGCCTTAAGAGTTTGGTTATATTCTGATTCGTCTGCTGCTGAAAGTGCAATGTAGACTTTTTTTAGATACTCACACTTGTTTAATCCCTTAATAATTTTGGGTAAGGCTGGGCTCTCCAAATCCTGCCCAATTATTGGTATAATTACGCCTGAGGGATATTTGTCGCTTAACTCATTTAGTCTGTTTTTGAGGGTTTCAAAATTTATCGAGTAATCATGTATACGCCCAATACGTTCCTGTTCGATATCCAACGCGGGTCTACTCCATAATAATAAGTGCTTTTGTTTATATAAGAATTACAGAAAAATTCTAAAGATAAAAGTAATTTTCCATGGATTCAGAAAATTCTTAAGTACTCGGCTTGCAACTCATACATGATGGCCCTTGGCTGATATCGTTTCCGTAGCTCTCATAATCAGCTCCTTAATTATTCTAATCGGATTCATAGGAAACTATATTTTCAAAAAAACAGGCCTCCCCGACATGCTTATCCTAATTTTCATAGGCATACTTTGCGGTCCAATTTTAGGCATTTTTGACCCTGTAGCCGTTAATAGCTTTGCCCCATTTCTAGCTGCACTAGCCTTAGCTTACATCTTGTTTGATGGCGGAATGGGCTTAAATATTGGAAAAGTGATGCGGAACAGCCCCAAAGCAGTTATGCTGGCAATTGTAGGTTTTATTTTCAGTGTTTTGGGCGTTTGCGCTTTCATGGTGTTTGTGTTTAATGTGCCCTTGGTTTACGGGTTGCTGTTTGGCAGCATGTTTGGCGGAAGTAGCTCTGTTGCGGTTATCTCCTTATCTTCAAAAATAAAAATTGGCGACAAAGGCGCAATCATTTTAATTTTAGAATCCGCAATCACAGACATCTTATGCGTAGTTATCAGTTTATCCTTAATTGATGTTTTAGTAACGGGGCAAGCAGACGTAGCTTTCATCGGTTTAGGTATAGCTGAAAAATTCGTAATCGGCGCTCTAATAGGTGTAGGCTTAAGTTTAGCTTGGTTATTTGCACTGCGAAAAGTCGGTTCAATGCCTTTCTCCTACATCCTAACCTTGGGCATTGTCCTGTTTGGTTACGCGGCATCAGAAAGTTTAGGTGGCAGCGGAGCCCTGAGTGCTTTGCTTTTCGGTTTAATTTTAGGCAATGAAGTGGGTGTGTTGAGATTCTTTAAGATGGATGGGAAAGACACCGTTATTGGTCCTTTTTCTTTAGCGGTCAGTAAAGGTCTGAAACGATTTGAAGCTGAAATTGCTTTTCTGATTCGCACATTCTTCTTTGTTTTCCTTGGCATAATTGCTTCTTTTTCAAGTATAGCTCTGCTGATTTCTGGAGTTGTGGTCTCCTTTATTCTTCTTGCCACCCGTTATGGCACAGTTTGGCTAGCAACCCGCAACAGTGTCCTTGAAATAGACCACAAAATAATGACTGTGATTTTGACGCGTGGTTTAGCCGCAGCAGTTTTAGCTACATTGCCTGCTCAGTATGGATTGCCCTATTCAGGATTGTTTGTAGACATTGCAGTGGTCGTTATCGTGACAACCGCCGTAATAGCAACTGTGGGGTCAATATGGCTTGCACACCAAAAAACTCCAAACCCAATTCCTCCGCCACCACAAGAAATAACCACTTAACATTGATTAAATTTGTGCGCCTGCAACAATCACTTTTGACGTCAACACTTTGTCAATTGCATGGCATACCCCATTATCAGCTACTATGTCAGGTTTTATAACTATCGCATCATTAACTTTTAAGCGACTCATCAGGTTCCAAAATGAAGCATCAATTTTTAATTCGCCGCCTGAAATCGTTTGTAAATAATCCACCATCGCTAAATCAGATGATGTAAATTTGCCTTCAACAATATGGAAATTCAGCAGCGACCTTAACTTTTCAGGGTCACGCAAAAGAACCGATAATTCATGTTTGGGTACGTTTGAGAAGGCTTCATCAGTGGGTGCAAAAACCGTGAATGGACCGGGGCTTTTGAGTTTATCAACTAAACCAGCTATTCTTGCGGCTTCAATTAAAGTGTTAAACATGCCTGTGGCAGATGCAGCTTCAACTAGGTCAGTCAAAACGCTCTCACCTCCCTTTATACACAAATCTGGCTGAAAGATGAAAGGGTGAGGAGAGGCAATAAACATTTTTACAATTTAGAGGTTGACGCTAAAAACGTCAAATTCGAATACGGTGTTTCCAACCGCGGCTCTTGGAAGGGTAATCCACTATTTGGCTTTCTAAAGGCTCCAAGGCCGGAGCAAACACAACGGTTTACGCTGTTGACCCCTGATTTTCAAACGCTTCTACAGCATAACCGTACTCTACAAAAGATACAACACACTGGAAACGAAAACCAGAATAATAAACTAAACCTCTGCACCCAGCAAACGCGCCCTCTTTGAGGTGCAATTCGCGGATTGGACGACTTTCCTGATAAACCCCATTTTAAGGCAAGAACGGTGTGGCTTGGAAATCTGCCATCAGGGACCTCCCCTCTATAGTTTCTGCAAGGATGTTACAGAGGAGTAAGGTGTTCCTGATGACTTGGCTGATTTAGGATGAAAACCAGACTAATACTTGTAACAGTAAATACAGAAGAATAACCAATGTTTTTTCAACTTCGTAGCACCAAATTAGGTTTAGAAAACATTTGGTTTAGTTTTTGTCAAGGTTTCTGACTACACCAGTCAAACTTTCTTGACCAAACAAAAACTGCCTTCAAAGTCACGCGTGGTTTGTTTGGTTGTTTATGAAAACGCTTTTTAGGTTTATTTGCTGCTAAGGTACCGTAAGGGTTACTGGATGTACACTGACAAACTTGTTATTGGATTAACTGGCATGCCCGGCGCAGGCAAAAGCATAGTTGTGCAGGCAACCAAAGACTGGGGATACAATGTCGTTGTTATGGGTGACGTAATACGGGAGGAAACCAGAAACCGCGGCTTAGAACTCACCCCACAAAACGTGGGCAAAGTCATGCTGCAACTTCGAGAAGAATCAGGTCCAAACGTGATTGCCCAAAAATGCGTCCCCAAAATCGCCGCTCAGAACAACCATAAAATCATCATTGATGGCCTGCGCAGTTACGCAGAAGCAGAAGTTTTCATGGCTAATTTTGCCAATTTCGTGTTGGTAACGGTTCATGCGCCGCCCCAGTTGCGGTTTGAAAGGTTAAACGCTAGGGGTAGAAGTGATGATTCGCCAAGTTTTGAGGTTTTTCATGAGCGTGACATGCGTGAGCTCGGCGTGGGAATGGGCGCGGCAATTGGTTTGTCGGAGTATGTTATTGTTAATGATGGAACAATAGATGAGGTTAAATGCAAGGCTAAAGCTGTGTTGGGAAGGATTGAGGAGAAATGGAGCAAGTAAAGATTCACGTAGAGGTTGAAATTAACCCAACTGAAAGCACCGAGAAAGTGCAAGCTGCAATCGGCACTATACTTGAGGGTACCAAGGTTGAGGTTAGAGAAGCCAGAAAAGGCGCAGTCTTAATTGCAACTGCAGAGGGACACGAAAAACTAATCAAACTACGAAAAGCCCTACGCAATGACCGTATACGCGACGCCGCAAGAAAACAGTTACTCCGAGCAATACGCGGCAACACCGTGAGTTTTTGCTTAAATAAGCAGGTTGCTTTTGCTGGTCACATTTCGTTTTGTGAGGAAACTGCCGAGTCACCTCTTGGTCCAATAAAAATTTTAATTGAATCGGATAATCCAACGCAACTGGTTGAGTGGCTTGCCCAAAAAACCTGACAGCCAAAACGATTATGCACCTCATAAGGCGCTAGTTGCAAAAAACGGAGCAGTGCTGCTTGGAGACAGTGTTTCCTGCGATGCCCATGACGCATCTCGTTCATTGCGAGTTGTCACACACGCACATGCTGACCACCTGATGGGGCTCCGTCGGAGTCTAAAGAACTGCCAGAAAGTTCTCATGACCGAAGCAACCAAAGATTTAATCCAAACCATAAACCCCCAATTCAACCTCAACTGTGAATCCGTTCAAACCGTAAAATACGGCAAAACCACAAAGTTTGAAGACGAAAAAATCACCCTACATAAAGCAGACCACATTTTAGGAGCAGCACAGGTGCTGGTTGAGGATGCGGGGGGAATTCGGATTGCCTACAGCGGCGACTTCAAACTGGATAGTACCCCTGTGGTTGAGTGCGATGTTTTGGTGGTTGATGCCACGTATGGTACCCCTCAGTGCAGACGCCATTTTGACGTGGATGTGAAGGAGTTGCTGGTTTCGATGATTGAGCAGCGACTACGGGGCGGAACCGTTTACGTGTTTGGGTTTCATGGCAAACTCCAAGAAGTCATGCAAATTCTCACCGACGCCGCCGTAACCGTTCCCTTTGTAATGCCCGAGCATGTCTACAACATCTCCAAAGTCTGCGAAAAACACGGCATGCACCTCGGATGCCTAACCAGCAGCACCAGCAAAGAAGGACACACACTGCTAAATGAGAACTTGCCTTGTGTCGCCTTTTACCACGTAAACCAGCGCCAACACGTCGGACTAAAAAATGCGCGGATTTGTGTGAGCGGATGGGAGTTTCATAAGCCGTGTCGGCAGATTGGTGACCGCGAGTATTTGGTAGCGTTTAGTGACCACTGCGACTTCGACGGCACTGTTGAATATGTGAAGCAGACACGAGCAAAACAGGTCATAACGGACAATTACCGCGGCGGTTACGGTACGGTTTTGGCGTGTGAGCTTAGTAAGCGGTTGGGAGTTTCTGCGACGGCTATGCCTCGGGACATGGGGCAGACAACTCTTTAAGATGATTCGTTGGGCTTGTGGTGTAAGCTTAAAAAGCAACAATCTAAACTTACATCATCAGCACAAATAGGATTTGAAATCAAATGACAAAGTCATCAGTAATTTCTGGCTTCTACAAGCTCGCGCCCAAAGAACGTTTAAACATCGTTAAGGACTTTGCAGATTTAACACAAGAAGAATGTGACCTACTCGCTCAATCTTGCTCGTTGCCGCTGGATTTGGCGGACCACATGGTTGAAAACGTGGTAGGCACAATCCCAACACCCTTTGGCATCGGAGTAAACTTCCAAATCAACGACAAAGACTACCTTGTTCCTATGGCAACTGAAGAACCCAGCGTAATTGCAGCAGCAAGCTATGCGGCAAAGATGGTTCGGGATGGTGGCGGATTTAAAACCAGCAGCACCGCGCCAGTTATGATTGGACAAATTCAACTGGTAAACCTACCAAACGCGCAACAAGCTAAAGAAAACGTCTTAGCCAAAAAAGAGGAAATCCTAAAAAAAGCCAACGAGCAAGACCCAGTGCTTAACAGTTTTGGTGGAGGCGCAAAAGACCTTGACGCCCGAGTCATCAAAACAACTGTTGGCGACATGGTAATTGTGCATCTTTACGTGGACTGCCGAGATGCCATGGGTGCTAACGCAGTGAATACGATGGCTGAGGCAGTAGCGCCTATGCTTGAACAACTTTCAGGCGGACACGTGTACCTACGTATTATCAGCAACTTAGCAGTAAGACGTCTTGCAAAAGCCACATGCACGGTTCCCAAAGAAGCCGTGGGCGGCGAAGCAATCGTGGATGGCATCGTTTACGCTTCAGCCTTTGCAGCAGCAGACCCCTACAGGGCGGCAACTCACAATAAAGGTGCCATGAACGGCATAATCGCAGTTGTGTTAGCCACGGGCAATGACCATCGAGCCATTGAAGCAGGCGGACACGCATACGCATCACTAAACGGGCAATACACCAGCCTCTCAAAGTGGACCAAAAACCAAAACGGCGACTTAGAAGGCTCAATCGAGTTACCCATGGCAGTCGGATTGATTGGCGGCGCAGTGAAAACTCACCCAATCGCACGCATCGCCGTAAAAATCTTGAATGTCAAGTCTGCTAACGAGTTCGCTGAGATTTTAGCCGCGGTTGGTTTAGCTCAAAATCTTGCCGCGCTCAGGGCACTTGCAAGTGAGGGTATTCAGCGGGGGCACATGTCTCTTCACGCCAGAAACATCGCGGTTACAGCGGGGGCAACTGGGGATTTGGTTGATGTTGTGGCGGCGCAGATGGTTAAGGAGCGTAAGGTTCGCGTTGATAGGGCTAAGGAGATTTTGGAGCAATTAACCAAAAATTAGCCTGTTTCAACCCCGTTTTTGTTTTTTCCCTGTTTTTTGTTCCCTGTTAATCTTTATAACCCCGAAATTCCCTATTTCTTGTGGGATAAGCATGTTTTTGCACAGAGCCGCTTTTGTTTTAGCTGCTATCATCTTGGCAGCAATCATCATTGTCCCCTTGGTTTTCATCAACTTTCAAACCCAAAACATCCTGCAACAGCAAGCAAAGTTTGAACATTCCACCCGAACCAACGCTACTGGAATCCTAATTAACCTCTCAGAACAGCAACAGGCACTTTTTACCACAGTTTTCGTAATTGATATTGTTTTAGCAGTGCTTTTCGGGGTTACCTTATGGTACGCACTTAAAACGCATCGGGAAAAACTTCTCTCTTCAACACCGCCAACTTAGCCTATGACTTGGATGGAGCGGACAAGCATGACCCAAGTGTGCCCATTGATTATCAGATCCTCCGAACCAACACTGCCATATTACATCCCAAAGAGGTTACATGAAAAAGTTCGTCAAACCAACCAACACATACTGAACAGCAATCGCCGCAATAATTAGCGCCATCGCACGAGCAATCACCATCGAACCCGTTTTACCAAGCACCCGATAAACCTCACCGATAAAACGCAAAATAACCCAAGTCAAAACAATCACAACAAGAATCGCTATCGCAGTTACCACTGCACCGTACTGTTGTAGGCTTAAAATCGAAGTTGTTATGGCTCCAGGTCCAACCAGAAGAGGCATAGCTATGGGAACGGCACCTATACTTTCGGGGGACTCCACGGTTTCATGTGAGCCACCAGTAATCAAAATCCTTATGGCAATAATTAATAGCAAAATGCCGCCTGCCACTTCAAAACTTTCAATAGAAATGCCAAACACCATAAAGATTTCCCTGCCCAGAAAAGCAAAAATCAAAAGCACAATAAAACCGACAATACAGGCTGTGTTGAAGATTTTTCGGCGCTCTTCCTTACCCATTTTCTCAGTTAGGCTCATGAGTATGGGGATGCTGCCAAACGGGTCAACGATTATGAATAGAACAATTATGGTTCGGGCAAGGTTTATGGCAAAATCCTCAGGAAAAAAAGACATCAAAATCCAACTAAACTATGATTTGCCCCCGATATTAACCCTACCCAGCCAGCCACCACACAAGTTTAATTAACAAATTCCGCAATCACAACAAAGCATGGTGACACGTAACCCTTTAGCGACGCTCAAACGGATAGACAGGTGGCAGATTTGCCTAATCATCCTCGGCGTAGTTTACGGTGCAGTTCTTGCCACTAATCTGCAGACAAATTCGATGGCGTGGGATGAAGTCGCACACCTAAACGGGGGCTTACTGCTCTCTCGCGGGCAAGTTGTGACGTGGGCGTTGACTAACTCGTTTTATCCGCCAATCTATGACCTGTTTGCCGCGGGTTATTTTCTGGTTTTGGGTCCGAGCTTATTTTCGGCAAGACTGGTTGCGGCTACGTTTTCGGTTCTAACACTGTTTGTTATCTACGCCATTGCCAACTTTCTCTACAGCAACAAGAAAACCGCGTTTTTAGCCGCCATCTTTTTTGCAGTTATGCCTGGGATTTTTTGGCTCTCCAAGCTGGCGATGATTGAGACCATGCTGATTTTTGTTTTGTCGCTGTCAATGTTTTATTTTTTCCGCTGGCTCAAACTGGGCAACGGCAAAGACCGCACAAAAAGCCTCGCCGCAGTTGTGGTTGGGGTGGTGGTGAAGTATCAGATGCTGGTTATTGCGCCGTTAATCATGATTTTTGGCACGTTTTTTTGGAGGAAGGAGAATTTTTGGGCGGATTTCAAAAAATGGTTTGCCCCTAAACGCTTAGCCCTAATGGTCACGGTTTTGGCGGTGGTTGGCGTTGTGTTGCTGGTTTTGTACTCGCTTGGGCTTTTGGATTTGATGCTGTACGCATTTGGCGTAGGCAGTCAAGGCAAATCCGTCTACAGCACACGATATCCGCTACCAATTTTTTACTTGCTCGAAATGGTTCAGGTTGAAAACCCAATACACCCCATCTCGCTTGTGCTGTACGTTTTGAGTCTTGCAGGGTTAGGCTGGATGGTGTACAAGCGAAAGTTCGGCGACAAACTCTTGCTACTCTGGTTTGCGGTAGTATATGTGGTGTTTACGGTGGTTTCTAATCGGGAATGGCGCTACGTCGTCATCCTGTTCCCCGTGCTCGCGATTGCCGCCTCAAACCTAACCATAACCGCGCTGGAGAAACTGTGTAAAACATGGCAGACCGCTGTGGGTTTCATGAGCAAATACGGCACCAAAATCGCCGCAGGTCTGCTAATTGCCTTTGTGGGAGCGGGGCTTTGCTTTAGCTGTGTGGATGCTTACAATTGGCAGATCAGAGACGAAATCGTTGTGCCCATCGAGCAAGCCACCCTCTACGCCGCGCAGGATTTGGGTCCAAACCAGACGGTTGCGGTTGTGTGCTCCGTGAATCATTTCAGCAAATACATGGTGCAGTTTTACCTTGACGTGCAGACTGGGAGGAATCTGAATCAGACGTGGCAGTACCCCTTCAACGCCGCCGACAGCTTCACCCCCAACTTCGACGTAGTCGAGCTCACAGGCATCTGCCAACGCTTAGACACAAAATACGTGATGCTCTACGAATACGGCAACCTAAACTACTACAACACAGAACTAAACCAACAAACAATCCAAAACCTGCTAACGCAGAGCAATTATTTTACGCTGGCAGAAACTTTTGGGGAATCCTCGAATAGAGTTTTCGTGTTTAGATTTAACCAATCAGATTAAGACGACAGCGCTACCTTGCTTTAATTTCCAATGCAGAAAACATAAAAGTCCGTAATCGAAACTAGTTACTGCGCAACCAATACTGTTCGCAACTGTTTTGCCATAAATTCTGCATCTTTCCATCATTAAATTTTCTTTACTGAAGCAGAAAACGCGCAACAAAAATGGAGGAAAAAATTATGGAAAATAATGAGAAAAATCTTTTGCGGTCTGTACCACCTGAGCAGGGTTTTCATTTTTATCGTGATATGGAAAACTGTACTGAAGTGACTAGTTACAGCTTAGAAGAGCTTTGTGGAGCCATTAGTTACGTGTGTAATGAGGCTATTTTGTTTCATTTTGAGCGGGGCGATTTTCAGAATTGGATAAGAAACGTGATTGGTGATGATGAATTGGCTCAGAGTATTGATGAAATAAGCGCGTGTTCGCGTGAGCTTTCTGCGCAGACTTGCAGGGAGGAACTATCTGAGAGGATTAGTATTCGGATTTCTCAGTTGCAGACAAGTGGACCACCGTTTTTTAGTGGAAAAAAAGGATACAAAAAAGATTTTACTGTGCCAACAAGTACGCATTGAGGAATTTTCCTATCAGTTAAAGCTGTTTAAGAAACGCAAATAGATAAATGTTGGACGATTTCCTAAAAGGTTGGACGATGAGGAAATCGAGGTACGGCGAGGTCCAACGGCGGGGACTTAGGCCGTGACTGATGAGAGCTTTTTCCGCTACCGAGTCCATGCAACTAAGCTTATATTCCCTGAGCTTCAATAGTTCTGGATGGTGCTTTGATGAGTTTATTCAAGTTACCATCAATGAGCCGCAGAGAAATTGACGACTTAATTGCTGAGCAGTTTTTGTGCAGAATCGCCTTCACTGGCAAGGCTGGTCCGTATATTGCGCCTTTTCAGTACGTGTTTTTCAACAAACGCCTCTACTTTCACTTTACTGATTATGGCAATAAGATGATGTTTTTCAAGGAGGGCAATCAGGTTTGTGTAGAAATCGAAAAGTACCTGTCTGACATGAGTCAGTATGCCTTTGTGATTTTAACAGGAAACCTCAAACTGGTCACTGACGAAAACGAGCGAGCCATGGCGATTGAGAAGCTGTCACAAGCGGGAGCAGAAAAACTTTCCACAAAATTCTTGGGTGCGCATGGTTTTGATACTGAGGCAGGATGGTCAGCGTTGAATCCAAAGCAGCCGATTTTGATTTTGAAACTGGAAAAAGTCACTTCAATTAAGGGGTTGAAGTCTCCGTAGGTGAACATTGATGGCGCCGCTGGGTAGACTTGAAGTGCTAAACAGCAAACCTTTGGGGAATGGCGAGTTTGTGCTGTATTGGATGCAAGCATCCCATCGTGCACAAGAAAATTGGGCATTAGACTATGCAATTGAGGAAGCAAACCTGAGAGGATTGCCTGTTGTTGTGTTTTTTGGGTTAACAGAGTATCCCGAGGCTAACCTGCGTCATTACCTCTTCATGCTACAGGGTTTGCGGGAAGCTAAAGAGGAACTAAGAGGGCTGGGCATACGATTGGTGATTCAGCAGGTTTCGCCTGAATTGGGCGTTTTGGAGTTAGCCAAAAAAGCATCTCAAATCGTGGTGGACAAGGCTTACCTGCGCACAAACAGGCAATGGGTCGGTTATGTGGCAAAAAAAGCACAGGTTCCACTGGTTCAGGTTGAAGACAACGCCGTGATTCCCGTAGAGGAAGCCTCACAAAAAGAAGAATACACCGCTGCCACATTGCGCCCCAAAATCCTTGCCAAACTCAACAATTACCTTGAAGTACCCCCAAAACTAAACCCCAAAAAATCCTCACTTAAAATGAATCTGCCTTCGCTGCTTCTTACGGACTTGGATAAGGCGTTGTCAGGATTAAAAATCAATAGAACCGTAGACAAAGCACCTTTTCAGGGCGGAACCAGCAAAGCTAAAACCCTGCTGGAAACCTTCATAGCACAAAAACTGGAAACCTACGAGCAAAAAGGCAGCACACCCGACAACGACTGCGCCTCAGAATTAAGTCCATTTTTGCATTTTGGACAAATCTCACCCATCTATGTTGCCGCAAGAATTCTAAAAACAAACACTGCAGATAGGCACAGGTTTTTGGAGCAACTCATAGTCCGACGAGAACTAGCCATCAATTTTGCACACTACAACCCGAACTATGACTCAATTGCTTGTTTGCCACGCTGGGCACAAGAAACCCTAAACCAGCATGCAACAGACCAGAGAAGCAACATCTACAGCCCAAAGCAACTGGAAAATGCACAAACCCATGACCCCTACTGGAACGCAGCACAAAAAGAGATGACGGCTACTGGGAAAATGAATGGATACATGCGGATGTACTGGGGCAAAAAAATCATCGAATGGACACAGAACCCAGAAGAAGCCTACAAAACCACATTGTATCTAAACAACAAATACGAGCTGGATGGCAGAGACCCAAACGGTTACGCTGGGGTGGCGTGGTGTTTTGGTAAGCATGACCGCCCATGGAAGGAACGTGAAATCTTTGGCAAAGTCAGATTCATGAACAGTGCAGGACTACAGAGAAAGTTTGATATGAACTTGTATCTGCAAAAAGTAAACACGTTATGAGTGGGCGTTGGAAAAAGGTTTATTTTGCCCCGTTCTACTATGTTTGGAACTTAGGCGGATCATCATGGTCCGTAGGGATGTGGTCCCCCAGGGGACTGAACCGCAAACAAAAAACACATACAGGAGAAAAACCAGAAATGGCATACAAGTATATTGCCGAAGAATGGGCAAATCCCGAAGAAAGCTTCGTGGCAGAGCTCATGCGCCAACGCTTAATACTGTGGCGTAAACAACCAACAACCCTTAGAATAGAAAACCCAACACGCCTCGATAAGGCACACCAACTGGGCTACAAAGCAAAACAAGGCTTCGTGATTGCACGAACCAAAGTACGCCGTGGAGGATTACGCAAAATCCGTCCAAAGTCAGGACGCCGCCCAAAACGTATGGGTGTTGCTAAATTCAAGCCTGCAAAAAGCATCAGACTGATTGCTGAGGAACGAACTGCAAAGAAATTCCCCAACCTTGAAGTGCTTAACAGTTACTGGGTTGGTCAAGATGGCAGGCACAAGTGGTTTGAAGTTATCATGGTTGACCCCTCAAGTCCATCAATAAAAGCGGACAAAGATATCAACTGGATAGCTCAGAAGCAACACAAGAAACGCGTTTTCCGTAGCATGACCAGTGCAGGCAAAAAAGTTAGAAGCCTAAGACGTCGAGGAATTGGTGCAGAAAAAGTAAGACCCAGCCACCAGCGAGGGGCTAAAAAAGGAGCATAGACAATGCACCACATAAAACCAATCATAACTAAGCACAGCGGCAAACAAGTTAAGGGCAAAGGATTTAGCCCAAACGAGATGAAAGCTGCAGGCGTAAACAAAAACCAAATGCGCAAAATGGGCATGCCAATCGATTACAAGCGTAAAAGTGAACACGCTGAAAACGTGGAAGCCATCAAAGCGCACGCGGCACAAACAAAAGCCTAAACCCCCTTCTTATCTTTCTTCAATTTTTCATTTTTAACCAATTTTGCTGTCTCTTGCAGGGTTAAAAAGAAAATCCCTATATGCCACATCAGGCAACTAAACAGCAAAGGGAATTTCCATGGAAAAATCAGGTGCCCAAACAAACAAAATCGCGCAAATAAACATCCGTGTATCCTCACACGCAACCGAAGACCCAGAAAAAGTCCAAACTGCCATCCGCAACATGCTACCCGAAGAAAACGCACAAGACATAGTTTTTGAGAAAACCAGTTTAACAGGGCATCATGGTAACCCAATCATACTCTTTAGCACAACAATAACAGACAAAAATGTACTTCCAAAAATCGTGGATTTGCTAGGTTTAAAGCTTGCCAGTCTTGACAAAGAAACGCTTTTGCAAGATTTAGCAATGCATTTGGAAAAGTCTAACATGTTTTTACGGTTTGATAAGCAAGCTGCCTTTATGGGTTCAGCACATTTTTCCAGTGTTGACCCCATTCATTTTAAAATTCATTTCAAAACCAAAAACGAGGACGAAATAAAACAAATCCTGCAAAATTCAGGTTTGCTACCATGACCAAAACCTTCTGCGACCTGCATTTGCGCATGAACCCCAAAGACTTGCAGAGTTGTCAGCATGCACTATGTAGAGCCGCAGAATTTGGCTACAAACAAATCTCCATCCCCTTCAACAACAACGCCTCTCAACAGGAAATCGACCAACTCAAAACCGCTGCAGAAGAGGCTGGTTTGGATTTTGTGTCCCGCGTGGATTTGCAACCTAAGAACCAAAACGAACTCATGCAGGGGTTGCGTGCGTTGAGAAGAAAATTTGAGGTTATCTGTGTGGTTTGTGAGGTAAAGGATGTGGCAAGGCAAGCAGCTAAAGACCGCCGAGTGGATTTGCTTAATTTTCCCAGTTTAGATTATCATTACCGCTTTTTTGACCGCGCTGAAGCTGAATTGGCAAGTTCTTGTTTGGCAGCGTTGGAGATTGATGTTAAGCCATTGTTTGTGTTGTCTGGTCCAGCGCGGGTTAGGTTTTTGTCTACTTTGCGTCGTGAAGTAACTATTGCTAAAGAGTTTGGGGTGCCCCTGGTGCTTTCTAGTGGTGTGGGGGAGGAATTGTTTATGCGTATGCCCCGTGACATGGCAAGTTTAGGGTTATTGTTTGGTTTTAACGAAGAGCAAGCCCTAAATGCCGTATCTGTGAATCCAGCGGGGATTGTTTTGCGTAATCGTGAGAAGATGAGTTCAAGTTTTGTGGCTCCGGGGATTCGTGTTGTTAAGGAGGGCAGGGACTGTTGAAGCGTTCGAAGCGTCGTTATTTGGCTTTGAAGCTGGAATGTGAAGGTTTGCCCAGTGAACGTGAGTTTATGGATGCCTTGTGGGGTTCAGTTACGCGGTTGTATGGAGAGGTCGGTGCGAGCCAAGCAGGGTTGGTGTTGATTGATTGTGATGCTGAACGCAAGATTTTTGTGGTTCGGGCTTCGCTTGTAAGTTTGGATTGTGTTCGGGCGTCTGTTGCGTTGGTTACGAGTGTTGCTGGTGTTGCTGCGTGTGTGCATGTTTTGGCGGTTTCGGGTACGATTAAGGCTTTGTTGGCGGGTTTGTAATTTTTTCTGTGTAAAGGCTATGTTTACTTAAGACAATAGTTTTTGAAACTCTGTCATGTATGTCTGTTGACAATCTTACAAACAATAAACAGCAACGTTTATCAATTCTACACAACCGTTTGATAACATTACATTATGACAACATCTTAAAGGTAGAACATCAATGGAACTAGACCAATTCTATTACAAACTAAAACTAAAAACAACCCCAATAATAGACGATTCCACACTTCGCGACGGCATACAAATGCCCGGATTAGCAGTTGGACCCAAAGAATCAGCAAAAATAGCCCAACTACTCTGCGACATAGGAACCGAAAGAATTGAACTATTCCACTACCAAGAACCCGACAAAAAAGCCGTAAAACAAATCTTCGACCAAAACCTACCCATACGAGTAGCCGCATGGTGCAGATCCATCAAAGAAGACATCGACAGCGCCGTCACACTCGGCTTTAACGAAATAGGCATATCCCATCCAGTCTCAAATATACACTTCCAAGCAAAATGGCCCGAAAAAACCCATGAGCAAATCCTTGCAAACATCGTGGATGTGGTAGAGTACGCGGCAAAAACCTGCGGATTACGGACTTTTGTGCATGGAGAGGACAGCACACGGGCAGATTGGGAGTTTGAACGCGAACTAATCAATGCTGTGGCATCGGCGGGTGCGGAGTGTTACCGTATCTGTGACACTGTCGGTATTGGATTGTCGGCTCCTGAAGCGCCATTGCCCAATGGCATCACCGCCAAAGTGGTGGCAATCAAAAAAGAAACCAAAATAGGCGCCATAGAAGGTCATGCACATGACGATTTTGGCAACGCCGTTGAAAACACTATGGCTGCTATTCGAGCGGCGAGCGGGGTTTGGGATAAAATTTACGCCAGCACAACATGTCTAGGGATTGGTGAACGTGCAGGAAATGCAGAAACTGAAAAAATCATCCTTAACTTGTACCTGCATTATGGCATCGAAAAGTTTGCAGGCAAAACAGTAAAGCTCAAAGAGTCAGCAGATTACATCGGAAAAGCCGCAGGATACATTGTCCCACCAAACAAGGCCATTGTTGGTGATTATGGGTTTGCGCATGAGTCGGGTATTCACACGCATGGCGTTATCAGTGACCCTTGGACTTATGAGCCTTACCCGCCTGAACTGGTGGGCAACACACGACGATTAACCATTGGGAAACAGTCAGGCAAAGGCATCATGAAGTACAAAATCCAAGAACTCTCAGGCAATGAACCCGACGAAGCAACAGTAGCGCTGGTTGTGGAGAAGATTAAAGATATATACGCCAACGGCAGACGTGCCTCGCTTAAAGAGGAAGAGTTCAAGAAAATCCTGCATAATCTGAAAATTTTGCCTGAAAATGGCAAAGGAAACTGCTAAGTCTCGCCTTATTTCTTTTTTGCTCATATTTTTGCTTGTGAAAGTAGCCATTACGGGTCCTCCCCTCTATGGTTTCTGCATTGACTTTCTAATAGGCTCCAAATAGACTTTGACCTCTCTCTATCCTTTCTGCAATGATTGGCTATTAGGCTCCAAATAGACAGGTTGAGGCGACAAAATTTGGGCACTACGTTACAGACGCTTTGGGTCTTCCAGAACCTTTAAGTTTTTATTCGTGCACACATTGACTCTAACCCGAATTTGAAAGGGTGCAACCTGTGGGGCCGTCGTCTAGCATGGTTCAGGATACATGCCTGGGGCGTATGCGATCCTGGGTTCAAATCCCAGCGGCCCCACCACACTCTCAGCGACCCTATTTTGTAGGGTTTAGTTACGATAAGAGGCAAATTTTTCTAAACATTTCTTTCTTCCTTTTCCTAAAGAGTTTACTTTGTTAATTCAGAATGAAATCGAATTTTTAATAAAAAAATAAAAGAAAAAGTGGGTCTTCTACTGAACCCATGTTGGGGTTACCAATAACTGAGTCGTAGAAAACTAATATCACTTGAAATAGAGGGTGCGGGGTATTCGCCAGTGAGGTTAATCGATTCTAGGTTATAAGCAATCTTGTCAATCTGGAGATTGTTGAGAGTTGATTGATGGGAACTAGAATATCCAGGAATTAAATACTCATGGTCACAGACAAATTGCAAGAGTCCTTTAACGTTAATGCTATATTGAACTGTGCCATCGGAATAAGCAGTTCTAGTTGTGTAGTGTGGACATTCATTTAGGTTCATTAGCAAGTTGTAGTACTCACCTGGTTGTTTGAGCCACCATGAATTATCGTCAGCTGCGAATCCTCCTCCAGCTATAGGACTGAAAAGTTTCCAATTTGCATTGCCGCCGCCTCTGCTAATATAAAGCTCCATAAAGATGCTGTAACCGCCTGGTTCTATTGCGTACACATAAAACATGGCGCCAGTCGCAGAAAGAGTAGTAACATGAAACTTATTATTGACAATATTACTTACAACGCCTTCAAGGTTTATGCTTGTTTTGCCAGCCACGCTAAGCAGAGGAGGTTGATATTCGTAACTTGAACCATCGTGACTTCCCTGAGTTAAGTCAGTACATTTCCAAGCATCAATAAGCAGGAGGTCACTGGAAGTTCCATGTACCAATCCATTATGAACAAAAGTCATACAATTGTAGCTGTCTCCAGAATATTCAGTTCCAAGTCCAAAGGGGTACCAGAGAAATGAGTGCGTCTTCCAATATTGGGGGGCAGGCTGTCCACCGGTTAGACTAGGGTTGAGGTTCCAAGAGGTTCCTCCGTTGTGGGTTATCGCATTACTCGAAAAGGCTAAAGAGGGTCCTTGTAAATTTACATCCCTAAATAACGTCACAAACCCTTGCACTTTAAGGGAAAGGACACGATCATTCCATGAAACCCCATTATTAAATGTATGCGGGTACCTAATCAAACCAGAATCAGGTATATCAATTAAACCAACATACATTACATAAATGGATCCACTGCAATCCGTTGTAGGATACAAGTAAACAACTCCGTCAACCCAAAGGGAGCTTGCACAACCTAGGCCATCTGTACCACCAAAATCGTAGAGGACTGAGCCTAAATCATGAAACTCAGCATATGTCGTTCCCTGAACTTGAGCAAATAGAGGCATAAACATGCTTGATATTAAAACAAAAAATAATACAGAAGCAATGAGTGAACGCTTCAAGTTACAACCCTCCTCTTCAAGTTGACCAAACTGAAGTCAGGGGATGTTCTTTTTAAGAAAGTTGCAGGAATAAGATATACGTGTGTTTTTATCAAACAGTATTCCTCAAAGCGATTTAGAGGTAAGATGCTTATATAATTTCAGTTAACAAAAATTAATCACATATTTATCTACAAAAAGTGAAATTTCACCCAGAATTGTTTAATTTTTTACAATAATTAAAAATACTCAATAAATCAGTAGTTCTTGTTTTTTGTGAGTGTTAATAACCAAGTTATGCGTAGAATTAGTATTGGAGATATGTTGTTTGTCGGGTGAATTTGAGAAGCAAGTTAAAAAGTTAAAGCTTGACCCTGTGTTTGAGCAAAAACTACTTGAAATGTTCAACGAAGCCAGTAACGAAGACCCCTGTGCGAGTTGTGAATCTAGAGAGGGCTGCGAGAATTTTAAATGGCACAAAAAATGGCTAAACACTGACCGTTGCAATAGCTGCCCCTAACCCCACTTTTGGCTTCTGAATGTAGGGATGAATTGTTTTGTCCCAGATTTTGGAATAGGAGAGCTTGTCAAAATTTTGAAGAATTGAAGAAAAAAAGAAGAAATACCTTGTCTCTGAAATTGTGCAATTACCAGTGTCTTTCGGTTCTTATGTCGCTGCGAAGTTTTTCAAATTCTGCATCGGTAAACTCTTCTTTTAAAGTTATATTGTCCTCGTGTATGGGCCCCATTTTTTCAGCTGGCAAGGGTACAATCTTCTTTTCTAGAAAACCTGCCTTTTCACCGTAAATTTTTGCTACGTCCTCATTCATCTTAACATCAACGACTTTTACCGACCAGTTATTGTCATCGACTTCAACATCTTCAACTTTGCCGATTTTTACGCCACGCCTAGCATAGACGTCAGTTCCTTTCAGTTTATCTAGACTAACCAATTTTTTCACCATATTGTTGGTGGACAGCCGTTCTAAAAAGCGTGTGTAGGCGCACCAATGCTACAACAACTAGTTAAACACACTTTGTAGGAAGCATTTGTAATTTTGAGCTGCAAAAAAGCTGTTTAATAACTGTTAAGCTTATTTAGCGGTAATCTTTAGTTCTGTTGCTATTATGTACCAGTCACAAAAGCTTATACCCTAAGTTAATCCGTCTTTTCTTTAGGCAAAGGCGTAATTGTCAGGCAGAATCAAAGAGCACAAAACGTCCGTAAAGTAGGAGGTGACTTGTATTTCTAAAACGTTAGCAAATATTGGCTTCATTTTAGCCTTAATAGGTAGCATAATTTTAATACTGCTTGGACTCGGAGCAATATTTGGAATCTTTCTGTTAATTTTTTATCCAGTGTACGCTCTGGGCTCATTCTTCTGGGGCATCGCTATGTTAATCGTTGGCATTTTGGCAGCGGCGGCTTCAAGGTTTGTTAGCAATGTTGGTGCAGCAATCTGGTTGATAATTCTCGCAGTCATCGCCAGCATCTTCGGAGCAGCTTTTGTGGCTTGGTTGATTATTATAGGTGCAATACTTGGACTGCTATCACGACTATAACCTTGGCATTTTTAAGTTCAATTAAAATGGAAGGAAAGAGATGGGAGAAAAAGCATCACACAAACTAAGTCATATACTAAAGGTGTTCATTGTTGTATTAGCAATCTTAACCATTCTTTCTCTTCAAGCAGTGCAGACCTGTGCCCAACAACCCGATCAAACTTCTATAAATGAGGTTGATTTTGAAAATAACACAGTGTACATAGGTATCTGGTTGAACAACATCTACAGGTATGAGTATACCGCAGGCGCCTACATTATCGACTTTTACCTGTACTTTTTCTGGATAGACCAAAACATAGAAACAATCGAATGGTACCTGCTAAATGGCTACCCCGTTAATCCAGCAACCACTGTTCTGGTAAACAGCAACCTAACAGGCGAAGTCAAATATGAGATATACCGTATTACTGCAGCTTGTAGCATAACCCCTGATGCAAAGGATTTTCCCTTTGACTCAATTGAGTTAGCCATTGTCATCGAAATACTTACCCATGGACAAAACATAGATTTTGTATGGCTAGAAAACGAGACAGGTGTCGACCCAAATTTTGTCAACGCAGGTTGGGTAACCACTAATATTGATTTGACCACATCAAATCATGTTTACCCTCTGGATGCTGAACTGCCTCGAGCTGAAATGGTCGTAAGCCAGCAAAGACAACTAGTAATATCCAGTATTCAGGGGCTTATTCCGCCTCTAATTTTTGCGGTATTGTCTGCTTTTTCTTTTCTGTTCAACCTCAAAGATGCCTCCTCGGTGGGTTTACGGTTGGGGCTTAACACTTCGATGTTGGTCACAACTTTATTGTTTAATTTCACAATAGCTTCAAGTGTTCCGCCGTCTTCAACGATTACGCTCTATGGCTTGTTTATCATTTCAGTTCTGATTTTTACTGTGATGAACCTTATCGTTACTATTGCAGGTTATGTGCAGTGGTTCTATTATAAAAATGAGCAACAAACAAAGGCGACTAATCGCTGGGGGTTCCTTTTCTCATTAATAGTTCCTGTAGTGTTCTTTTTATTGCTATATTTTTTCAGAGGTTAAGCCCATAATAAGCTCTCTTTTCATGTGATTTACTCTAGTCAGTCACATAACTATATGTCCTCTTTTCTCTTCTGTTATCCTCAGAATTTTTTGGAGGTTCAAATTTTTGTCCCTAAATGAGTATAAACCTGGAAGCCGATTTTCTGGCATTATCGGACGCACTGTTGACCAATCTAGCCCAGCGTGGCCCATGCCGCTAAGAGCCAAAGAAGGTGTACCAAATGTTCTTTTCATAATCTTAGATGACACAGGATTTGGACAACTTGGATGCTATGGAAGCCCCATATCAACCCCAAACATAGACAATTTAGCTGCAAACGGGCTGCTCTACAATAATATGCACACCACTGCCCTTTGTTCCCCAACACGTTCCTGTATCTTAACAGGTAGGAACCATCATTCAAACGGAATGGCGGGAATCACTGAAATATCCACGGGGTATCCTGACTACAACGGGTACATTCCCTTCGAGAATGGTTTTCTTTCCGAGATGCTTCTGCAGAAAGGCTACAGTACCTATGCAGTTGGCAAATGGCACTTGACTCCCGCTAACGAAATTTCAGGTGCAGGCCCCTATGACCGCTGGCCCTTATCTAGAGGATTTGAAAGGTACTACGGTTTTCTATGTGGTGACACTAACCAGTATTATCCTGATTTAACGTCTGACAATCATAGTGTGATGCCGCCTAAATCCCCCGAGGAAGGTTATCACTTAACTGAGGATATAGTGGATGTTGCTATCTCGTTTATTGCTGACTCAAAACAAGTGGCACCCAGAAAACCGTTCTTTTTGTACTTCTGTACTGGTGCAATGCATGCACCCCATCACGTTCCAAAAGAATGGGCTGACAAATACAAAGGACAATTCGATGATGGATGGGATGCATATCGCGAAAAAGTTTTCAAAAGACAAAAAGAACTTGGAATAATGCCAGCAAATGCCGAGCTTTCACGCCATGACCCCGATGTTAAACAATGGAGTGAATGTACTGATGAGGAAAAGAAAGTTTATTCCCGTATGATGGAGGTTTTTGCGGGTTTTCTTTCTCACACTGATTATCACATTGGCAGGCTTCTTAACTTCTTAAAAACCATTGGTGAATTTGATAATACACTTATCATGGTTCTTTCTGATAACGGAGCAAGCGCTGAAGGGGGTCCACAAGGTTCAATCAATGAAAATCTTTTCTTCAATAATGTTCCCGAACTGCTTGAAGACAACATTAAAATGCTTGACAAAATAGGGGGACCCGAAACTTTTAACCATTACCCGTGGGGCTGGACGTGGGCTGGCAACACACCTTTCCGCCGCTGGAAACGAGAAACCTATCGTGGCGGCATAAGTGACCCCTTCATTGTGCATTGGTCCAACGGAATCAAAGCAAAAGGCGAAATCCGAACACAATACGCTCATGCAATTGACTTGGTACCCACTGTTCTTGAAGCGTTAGACATAGAACCTCCTTCTATGATTCGGGGCGTTGCGCAGTCTCCTATTCAAGGCGTTAGTTTTGCTCACACTTTTGATAGCCCCAATGCTTCAAGTAAACATCATACGCAATATTTTGAGATGCTTGGTCACCGCTCAATCTACAAAAACGGCTGGCGAGCAGTTTGTCCATGGCCTGGACCCTCCTTTGCAGAAGCAGGAAAGCCATTTGGCATGCCCATCTCTGCAGATGAATTAACACAGTTGGATGCAAAAGGCTGGGAGCTCTACAACATCAATGAAGATGTAACGGAAAACAAAAACATCGCCGCAGACAATCGACCTCACTTAATAGAAATGATTGCACAGTGGTACGTCGAAGCGGGTAAATATAATGTATTACCTGTTGACGGACGCGGTGTACAGCGGTTTGCTGAGGAACGCCCCCAGATTGCGTTGGAACGCACAAGCTACACCTATTATCCTAACACCCAGCCGATGCCATCTGATGGCGCTGTAAAGGTTCTCAACAGGCCTCACACAATCATCATAGACGCAGAAATAAGCGAGGGCACAGACGGGTTAATAGTGTCACATGGCGCCAGTGAAGGCGGTTATGCTCTGTATGTAAAAGATGGAAAACTGATTTTTGCCCACAACTACCTAGCCAAAGCTATTTACTATGTCAAATCAGAAAAAAATGTGCCCACAGGCAGACATAAACTGCGTTATACATTTGAAGTCACAGGCAAACCTGACCCGGCAAATGGAAAAGGCACTCCTGGACGGGGAAAACTCTACTTTGACGACGAATTGGTTGGGCAAAACGATATACCTGTAACTATTCCTATAGCGATTGGGCTAAGCGGCAGATTCTCAATCGGAGCAGCTCCCAGTGCACCTATAACTCCCGACTATAATGGCGCCTTTAAGTTTAAAGGAAAAATCTACAGCGTAACTGTGGATGTTGGCGGAGAAAACATCGAAGATTCTAGCGCAAAAATGCGCAATGTAATGGCGAGACAATAAACATGCAGAAGAAGGAGCGTTTTTGTCAGAAGTAGGTTCAATCCTAATCCCTCTTTTTGCTTTAGTATTCGTAGTTGGCAGCATGCTGGCTATGGGGTTGAGTCTTACCATTCAAATGATAGCTAAGCCCTTAAAAAAAGTAAAAACTGTAGCTTTTGCTTTGTTCGCTAACTTTGTTGTCATGCCTCTAGTCACGATTGGTGTGCTCTCTGTTTTGCCCTTGCAAGAGGATATTCAAATTGCCTTCTATATTTTGGCTTTAGCTGCTGGAGCCCCGTTTCTTCCAAAACTGGCACAGTTCGCAAAAGCAGACATTGCATTTGCCGTTGGATTAATGACGCTTCTCATGGTGGCCACAGTGATTATTTTACCAATATTTTTGCCCTTGATGCTTTCTGGCATAACAATAAACCCCTGGGATATCGTTCGTCCTTTGCTGTTTCTTTTGCTTCTCCCCCTTGGAATTGGTCTATTAGTCCGACAACGCTATGAAGAATTCGCCAAACACACAGCTAAACTTCTAAACTCGGTAACAACTGTTAGCTTACTGGCGCTGCTTTTCCTCTTCTTCATTGCATACTGGGACGCAATCATCAGCACATTTGGAACAGGCGCAATTGCCTTCTCCATCTTTTTTATTGCTTTTGCACTGGTTGCGGGTTACCTAATCAGCCCAAAAGAGACAGGCATAAGACGGGTATCCAGTTTGGGTACTGCTCAACGTAATATTTCAGTGGGCATTCTTGTTGCTGCAGTAAACTTTGCAGACCAACCTTTGGTGGGCGTCACGGTGTTAATTGTCTCCTTAGTCGGGCTAGTTTTCTTGATGGTTACCGCGGGAGAGTGGGGCAGAAAAAGTCAAAAAGAAAAACAATCAGGCTAAACATAAAAAGAGAGCTGACTTTTGAGTTTTCTAAGTACAGCAGAGGATGTTTTTTCAAACGTTGCTTCTTGGCTGAAGTTAGCCGCGGAGATTTCAAGCGTTGTCCTAATCGGGATAGGTTTAGTGGTTAGCATTTATTTTTTGATACAGCTACTTTTCTCAAAACAAAAAAAGAAGCAGTATCTCAAGCTGCGGTTGAATCTTGGACGTTTTCTTGTCTTAGCCTTGGAGCTTCAATTAGCCGCTGATATCATTGGAACCGCCATTGCTCCAAGTGTGGAACAGATTGGACAACTTGCCGCGATAGCTTTGATTAGAACATTTCTTAACTACTTCCTTAACCGAGAAATTCAAACGGAAGAAAAAGAGAGCACTGAACAAGAAAGCCGCTAATTGTTTGAGTTTAAAAACAGTCAGAAACGGTTAAGTTCACCGGTTTTCTGTTGTGACATTTTGCGCCCACACAATTTAATATCTCCAAAAAAACCTCTAAACTGGTGCTTTTAATAGGAGGGATACTTGTGGCAGACGCTTTAGCCTTCTGGAAAGATACAAACACAAAACAAACCATAGTAAATTACATCTCAAAGGTAACTGACCCACAAAGCAGCCACTTTGTTCCACTACAAGATAGAACGCCATTTTCGATAACGACGGCAAATTGTGGACCGAGTGGTTCAGCATGACGATGAAAAACATGAATATGCCTATAGTGCAGGTACAGAAAAAGAAAAACTGCTGCGAGTGAACATGGCTGGGTTAAGATAAGTATGAAAAATGACTGGAAAACAATTTTCTAGATGCCTGCTCGTTTCTGGAATGTTAAATCTTTTGAAGTTGAACTGAGCAAAGAATAGGTGAGTCTAAATCAGCTACGACTTAACAACAATTGATTTGATTGCAGCGTCTACAAACGCTTTTGCTGGTGCTCTTTTAGCTAGGCGTCCAGATCATTACAAGGGCTATACGCGTATTGGAATTGTGCTTCTTGCCGTAATTGCAGGTATCGGCGGAGGGGTTGTTAGAGATATTATCTTAAATCAAGTGCCTGCGGCGTTTACCAATCCTCTCTATGTAATTTTATGCACCATAATGGGGGTTTTGGCGCTGACAATATCTTATAGAGCGGGACGAAAAACCTACAGGAAACGGAGCGAGGAAGGAAATAATGTCAAGGAAGGTGCCCTAAATTATATGGCTACTTTTTCGTTACCTTGGTATGCGGCTGTAGGCGTAGATAAAGCTCTTACTGCTGGAGTACCCGTATTTCCCGCAATCATAATCGGAATCATTGGACCCACGACTGGTCGGTTTATCGTTGACCTCACGTCAGGAGTGACCCCTAAACATTTCGTCAAAGGAGAATTCTTCGTTACGACAGCAATCCTAACAAGTATCATTTATTACTTACTTTACGTCGCAGGATTATCTATTTGGCCAGCAACGTTAATTTCGGTGGCTTTTGGGTTCACTTTCCGTACAATTACATGGAGAAAAGGCTGGGAAGAAAAAGAACCCTGGGAACCAAAAAGCAGCTTGAAGGTTGCAAAACCTAAAGTTTAGAAGATTAGTATACCTACATGATTACAACATACGCTTTTATTTGCTATAAACAAGTTTAAAGTTAAGAATTTTACCCCTGCCTCTTTTGCAGGTTACTGCTAAGTATTTTCATGGGAACTAGAAGTATGTGCAGTTGGGGTTTTTTCCTGCAAACTTTGTGCTCTTTGCATCATGTATTTTTTCAAATATCGCGACAGCAAAAACCCCGTGATTGAAGCTATAGTGATTGTGGGAATCAAATTAATCTGAGACATTAATGAGACCAGAAGAATAACTGAAATGGGCAAGGGAAAAAGCGCACTTGCAATGGCTGCCATGCCTGCGGTGACTGCAACTCCCTGCGGAATGAACGGTAACACTTGAGTAATAGCTAAACCCATTGTGCCTCCCATGAAAAGATATGGGAAAACGGGTCCTCCTTTGAAGACTGTGTTAAAAGAAAGCGCTGTAACTATGGATTTACCGAACATAAGAAGCAATAAGAACCCAAAACTATAGGCACTGCTTTGGAATAGTATAGAAATTATTTCGTTTTGCCCTGAATAGAGCAACAGCGGAACAAATGAGCCAATAAATCCTACGGTTAAGCCGCCGATTAAGCCTCGTTTAATTGGGCTACTTTCAAATCGTATAAACACATGTTTATGCAGTTTAACGTACAACCACTGATGGTACGCACCAAAAAATCCGCCGATTACACCGATTAAAAGAGCCCATAAGAGGTCAATGAATAAGGGTGAAGCGTATGGCGGGAAAATCAAAATTCCAGATATGGAAACGTTGAAAACATGATAGTAAACTAAGAAACCCACAGTGGCTGAAATTAAACCGGGAACAAGCAGTTCTACATAGGGTATGCCTTGGATAAACAGGTATTCCATGGCTACGAAGGCACCTATAAGTGGGCTTCCAAAGAAGGAACCGAAACTACCTGCCACGCCACAGTAAGTCACAAAAATCACTGCATTAGTTCGGATTTTAAGTTTATCAGCAAGCAGCGTAGATGCGCCTCCGCCTAAATCTGCCAGCCCTCCCTCTGGACCAATTGAAGCACCTGCCCATAGAGAAAGAATACATTGTGTTATTATGCTTGGCAAGTGACGGTAATTGAGGCGTCCTTTGGTTTCAGAAAACTCCTTTTGGGTCGAGCCGAGATGGATGTGTTCTCCCGCATATTTGATTGTTAAGCCTATCAATACTCCGCCTATTGTCAGCAAGATTAGTGGCCAAAACAGGGCATAAGGTGTGCCTTCAAAGGGAGCTTCAAAAAATGATTCCCCCCAACCTGCTAAGAACAAGTAACCTATTGTTAGTAGGCTTGCTAGGGCACCTATGCCGGCGGCTAAAATCAATACTTTAAACAGATAGAGTCCTGAAGCAAAAATAGAATTTTTGTCACTTGCCAATTTATGAACCCAAAAAATTAGTGATGCCTAAAAGTAGGAGCATTGTTTCTTGTTGATAAGACTTTGTTATTGTTAATGTGTAGTCATTATTTTCATCTGAACTTAAGTGAATGTGTTTATCTTGGATGGTTATCTTAGATGGGATGGTTTCCTTAAGGTTTAAAAACGCCTTTCTCTTCTTCTCTAAAAGGGAATATTTGCCCATTTTCTGTCTTGTCTAATTTTTTGGCGGTAAGTATGTCAAAGAATTTTTCGTGGGTTGAACTTCAAAGTTGGCTTCTTGGGTCACGATATTTAATTGTAACCTTGTCAATAATGAGTTTTCTAATTATCCTCCCCTACACTTTTACCCAGTATGTTTATTTCGGACGCATCGTGCTTGCTTTTTGGCTTGCTCTTATATTAGTTGCTCTTAGCCTTTCAGTTTACCGTATAAAGATAGGCGGAAAGATTGGGTTACTATTAATAGCTGTAAATTTAGCTGCGACTATTCTTAATTTGAGTCTTGGGAGTTACCCGATTGCGGTGATAAACAGACTTCTGAATTTTATCACTTTTTCTTTTGTATCAATAATCATTTTTGTTGATTTAGCGACGGTTTATGTTGAAAAGCGCGGGAGATCCGATTACGTCTGGGGCGGCATCGCTATTTACCTATTAATCGGATTAACGTGGGGTGCCCTGTATAATTTAGTGGAATTGGTTACGCCGGGGTCATTTTTAGGTCCAGAATCTTTAGGCACCATAGAGTTTCCACTTTTTGTCTACTTTAGCTACTATGTGTTGACCACCGTTGGCGGTGTTTTAACTCCTATCACTTTGCAGGCTCAATCTTTGGTTATGATAGAACCAATAGTTGGAACTCTGTACGTTGCCATATTAGTTGCTCGACTTGTTAACCATATATCTGCCAGAAAACAAGCAAAACCAGACAGTTCCGAGCAGTCTACAAAATAGCGTTCGTCAGAAACCCTGATTCTGTAATATTGTATTAAGTGTACTTTTTGGATATAAATTGATAAAATCAGAATTGCTCTTAAATAAAAAAGGAAGAGAAAAAAAGTTTTTTTTAAAGGTTTAAGCCGGGATTACTGTTTCCTTCGCAGGTTTGGTTTCAACAATCCGCGTTATTTTATTTACCACTTGGTTTTCAACATCAAAGTTCCAGACCATCTCAGGTATGTTAATGAGAAGGAACAAGCCGCCAGTCATAACTGCCTCAACAGCGGTCACTGCTAAGTTCTGTATCCATTTCCCGATACCCACTTGAACTTCAAAATCGTTTGGTTCGCCTTCAATAAGAATAGTGATTGCTCGCGTTGCTGTTAGTATATCTCTAAGTAGGTCTTCTTTTTTGGCTTGAATTACATAGCCTTTTGATGTGCTGGCAATTTGAGTCTGGAAATCGTCACGCTGCAAGGATGCTTCTATTTTACTCGATAACTCATTTAGGTCCCAATTCCTGTTTACAAAACGTAGTGTTTTTACAGATACCATATAAAAAATCACCAAAAAATATCTCCGAGTAAAAAGATTTAAGGATTTGTGGATACGCTAAGTGGCAACAATAAACGAAAATCTCGTTTTAAATTTACCACGCCACTGTTAAAACAATCCGATTACACTTAGCGGGCCATATTGCTGTCTGATTGCGAATAGTTTGGGATACACGTTAGTTGGCGGAATAGATTGGTGTTGTGTCAAAGTAATCACAAACTAATAAGTAAAAGATTACGTTGATTCAAAATGTTTTTCTTGCGTTTTTTGAGGTGTTTATATGAGTCAAAATAAGAAACCTAATATTCTTGTAATGTGGGGCGACGACATAGGCTGGTGGAACATCAGCTACAACAACAAAGGCCAAATGGGCTACCGCACACCAAACATCGACCGCATAGCAAATGAAGGAATCTCTTTCACCGATTATTACGGGCAACAAAGCTGCACCGCTGGTCGCGCCGCATTCATTACAGGCCAAAACCCTATTAGAACAGGCTTAACAAAAGTTGGCATGCCCGGGGCTAACTTAGGGTTACAATCTGAAGATCCAACAATCGCTGATTTGCTCAAACCCTTAGGCTATGCCACAGGTCAATTCGGCAAAAACCACTTAGGTGACAGAGATGAATTTTTGCCCA
The DNA here is from genome assembly GCA_026014585.1 of Candidatus Bathyarchaeota archaeon. NCBI lineage: Archaea > Thermoproteati > Candidatus Bathyarchaeota > Candidatus Bathyarchaeota archaeon. The sequence goes on from JAOZIA010000024.1 coordinate 237,035, forward strand.
CAAATCACGGGTTTGACGAGTTTTTCGGCAACTTGTATCATTTAAATGCAGAGGAAGAACCTGAAGACCCCGATTATCCCAAAGACCCTGAATTTAGAAAGAAGTTTGGCCCTCGTGGGGTTATTCATAGTTTTGCTGGTGGCAAAATTGAAGATACAGGACCCTTAACCAAGAAAAGAATGGAGACAATTGACGATGAAATAACTGAAAATGCAATAAGGTATATTGAAGATAACGGCAAGTCGGGTAAACCGTTTTTTGTGTGGTATAACACTACAGCGATGCATTTCAGAACACATCCAGCCCCTAAGCATCTTGGAAAAAGTGGCAAAGGCGGCTTCTACAACGATGTAATGGTTGCTCACGATGAAAACATCGGTAAACTCCTTAGCAAACTCGACGAACTCGGTATCGCAGATGACACTATCGTTATGTATTCTACGGATAATGGCCCACACTATAACGCTTGGCCAGATGGTGCAATAACGCCATTTAGGAGCGAGAAAAACACGAATTGGGAGGGTGCTTGGCGGGTTCCAACATTTGCTCGCTGGCCTAACAAATTCCCGGCAGGTCTGGTTCTTAATGGTATTGTTTCTCATCAAGATTGGCTTCCGACGCTTTTAGCAGCTGCAGGCGAGCCGAACATAAAAGAAAAACTATTGCAAGGGCATACTGCAGGTGTAAAGAATTTCAAAGTACACCTCGACGGGCACAACATGCTGCCTTACTTTATGGGGCAAGAAAAAGACAGCCCACGCCAATCCTTCTTCTACATAAATGATGACGGGCAACTTGTAGCTCTTAGGTACAATGATTGGAAGCTTGTTTTCTTGGAACAGAGAGCTAAAACAATGGCGTTGTGGGGTGAACCTTTCGTATCCCTGCGTATTCCAAAAATGTTTAATTTACGCAGAGACCCATTCGAACGCGCTGACCTTAACTCGAACACATATTGGGACTGGCTTATTGAACACGCATTCTTACTAATTCCTGCCCAAGCTTTTGTTGCAGAACAAATCCAATCTTTAAAAGAGTTCCCACCACGTCAAAAGCCTTCCTCATTCAATCTTGATCGCGTGATGGAACACCTACAAGATGCAGCAGGTGCTGGCCAACATTAACAATCACACTAAGTAGTGATAGTTCAGCACCTTCTTTTCTTTTTAACAGTAATTGAGATTCGATAGATGTGAACAAAAAAGAGCAGAAAATTCAAGCTTTTCATGTAATGGCTAAACCTACAGGCTCCAGATGTAATTTGAATTGTGCCTATTGTTTTTACTTAAAAAAGAAACAGCTCTATCCGAAGAGTAATTTTCAAATGTCAGAGGAAATTATGGAAAAGTACATCCGACAAACCCTTCAAGCCCACAACTCACCCAGCGTAACCATTGCTTGGCAGGGTGGTGAACCAACGCTGATGGGTTTAGACTTTTTCCGCCACGCCACTAATGTGATAAAACAAAATGTTCGTCCAGGCGTAACAGTTGAGAATACTTTGCAAACCAACGGTGTTTTGATTGATGATGAATGGTGCAAGTTTTTGCATGACAACCATTTTTTGGTAGGTTTAAGCAGTGATGGCCCAAAACAAATGCATGATGCTTATCGAAAAGACAAAACAGGGCGTTCAGTTTTTGATAAGGTGATACACAGTGCTCATCTTATGCAGAGATATAATGTTGAATTTAACATTCTTTGCACAGTAAATGCCGTGAACAGTCAGCATCCCCTTGAAGTTTACCGGTTTTTCCGTGATGAACTAAAAACGCCTTATCTGCAGTTTATCCCCATTGTTGAGCGAGATAACGAAACAGGAAATCAAGAAGGCAACTGTATCACTGAACGTTCAGTGAATCCAAAGCAGTATGGAAAGTTTTTGATTGAAGTCTTTGATGAATGGGTTACTAATGATGTGGGTAAGATGTTTGTTTTGTTTTTCGATGGAGTATTAGCTTCCTATGTTAGGGGGTACTCGTCTCTTTGCATATTGAGCCCTAAATGTGGGGAAGGTGTTGTTCTTGAACATAACGGCGATGTTTATAGTTGCGACCATTTTGTGGAACCAAACTACTTTTTAGGAAACATTTCAAACACTTCCATAGCCGACCTTGTTTTTAGTCAAAGGCAAAGAGATTTTGGGGATTATAAATGGAAAACTCTGCCTCGTTACTGCCGAGAATGCGAGTTCTTGTTTACTTGTTATGGTGAATGCCCAAAAAATCGGGTTCTTAAAACGCCTGACGGCGAAGAAAACTTAAATTGGCTATGTGAAGGCTTGAAAGCATTTTTTGTCCATACAAAAGAGCCCATGCAGATGATGGCAAACTTGTTGCTTAGAGGTCGACCTGCTTCAGATATAATGCAAATCTGGCATGAAAAAACAGTTCAATAAATTAATTATGTGTTTGGCACGAGAATATCTTTGAAATAGTGGCTTACAAGTTCTGCCTCAGACATTACTTCTATTTCTTTTTTATGAATCAATTTGCGTATTGATCTTGTTTTTCTTACTTTTCGATATGATGAAAAACTCATGTAAGTGCCAAAAACGGTAAGGCATGTCAAAAAGACAAAAAAGATAATTTCAAATTGAGATGTCTCGGGAAAATAGCTAAATGCGTACGATAAAGTTGCTGCGGCTGAAGGAGCAATTACGGCAAGTGATAACCCCGTGCGTAATTGAGAGAGTTGAGTTCTTTCTATAGCTAGATAGTTCCTTTCTGCTGCAAGCAGTGTACGTATAAGCGCTAAACGTGTGTTATCATTCAAAAAAATCCCCTTTATGTATTATACTATTTGAGGTATATCTTCTTTTTTGCATAAGAATTAGGAAGTAAGTGACTTAGTCACCCCTAATGCAGAAAAACATCAACCGAAAACTCTTTTGGGAAAAAAACAGGCAGAACCCCGCTCGATTGTACCCTCGGCAAAACAATATAATTTTGGATGAGAATAAGTAATACAAAGTTTTAGGTGGTGAAATTTTTTGGTTAGTGTCGATGAGGTTTCTGGACGAAAAGTTGTTAGCATAAAAGGGGATGAAATAGGTGAAATCAAGGATGTCGAGTTTGACATAAAAAAATGGGAAGTTACACACATGGTACTGAAACTTTCTAACAAAGCTGCGGTTTCATTAGGCTACAAGAAGACTATTGGAAGTTATGATGTTTGCATGCCCGTAAGTTTGATATCTTCAGTTGGTGATGTAGTGACAATAAACAAAACTTTGCTTGAGATAGCAGAAAATTTGGATATAAAAGAATGCCCACCGAGAACAATGCATCGCGGGATGACTATTGGACTTTAAATTTTCTTTCATCAACTACAAACCCTTTTTTTGGATAGCTTCAATCAATAAAAAGAAACCTGTACAGGGGGCTTTATTCAGTCAATTTCTTCTTGAGAGTGTATCTTGTGCACCTATGAACAGTTACCAAAATATGTCCCTGCTGCCAATACCTCATGCAGGTTGTGCATTGTTCGTAGCTGTGGGGCTTTACGGCGTTGATTGATGAATTGTTGTGATTTTGTGTAGTGTGTTTGTTTAGTTGTTCATTTTGTTGGTTTGTGTGTGAATGTTTTGCTGGGTGTTTGCTGCACATTCAGGGGTTAAAAACATGTTTGTTCAGTTTATATTTTATAAACTCTATATATGTCCAGGTTTATGCTAAATTGATAGATACATGTTTATTTGCTTAGGTAATTTGTGAACACTTGTGAAAGTTTCACAACTAAGCTTTTAAAGCGTCCCCCCATGAAACTGTGAGGGAGTTAAAAAATGAGACAAATCGCAATATACGGAAAAGGTGGTATAGGAAAAAGCACCACAACCCAAAACACAGTTGCAGCACTAGCTGAAATGGACAAAAAAGTTCTGCTACTGGACTGTGACCCTAAAGCAGACTGCACCCGCTTACTACTACATGGAAAACGGCAACCCACAGTACTAGACGTGCTACGTGACGGTGGCGGCGAATGCTCAGCTGAGATGATTTCAACCAAAGGCTTTGGAGGGGTAACCTGCGTTGAATCAGGTGGACCTGAACCCGGAGTTGGTTGCGGCGGCAGAGGCATTATCACATCAATTCAGACACTTCATGATTTAGACATGTACAGTGAAGACCTAGACTTTGTGTTCTATGATGTTCTTGGCGATGTGGTTTGTGGAGGTTTCGCTATGCCTATACGTGAAGGATACGCCCAAGAAATCTATATTGTTGCCTCGGGTGAATACATGGCACTTTATGCAGCCAACAACATCTGCAAAGGCATCAAAAAATTTGCTGAAGCAGGACACACACGGCTTGGCGGCATCATCTGCAATTCAAGAAAAGTCGAAAACGAAGAAGCCCTGGTTGCGCAGTTTGCTAAGCGCATAAACAGCAAGCTAGTACAGTTTATCCCAAGAGACAACATTGTGCAGCGTGCAGAAATTAACCGAAAAACCGTGATAGATTACGATTCTTTCTCTACCCAAGCTGATGTCTATCGAAGTGTTGCCCGCAAAATAGTCTACAACAAGGACTTCACGATTCCAAACCCCATGACTCTTGATGAGCTTGAAAACCTGATGCGGGAATTCGGAATCGCTGATTAATGGTGCTGTCTATGAAGCAAGCAACTCTCACGTACACTCAATACAAGAGTCCCCAAAAGAAGAGCTACGCTGAAATAATTCAGGAACATCCCTGCTACGACTCTAAAGCACACTTCAAATTTGGCAGAGTTCACCTTCCAGTCGCGGCAGGATGCAACATAGGATGCAACTATTGCGTCCGAAAATACGACTGCGCCAACGAAAACCGACCGGGAGTCACAAGTAAACTCTTAGATGCAAAAGAAGCTATAGAAAAAGTTCGCTGTACAGTGAAGCATGACCCGCGGCTTCGTGTTGTAGGCATTTCTGGACCGGGCGACCCGTTGACCAGTGACACAACATTTGAAGTGTTTGAACAGGTTCACAATGAGTTTCCAGATTTAACGCTTTGTCTTTCAACCAACGGCTTATTGTTACCGCAAAAATTAAGCCAAATCAAGAAAGTAGGCGTTAACGCACTTACAATCACCATAAACGCAGTAGACCCAGATGTGGGTTCAAAAATCTACTCGTTTGTTAACTATCAAGGCAAAACCCTGCACGACAAAGAAGCCTTCCAAGTGCTAAGCAAAAACCAGCTAGATGGCCTTCGAGAAGCTGCCGCTGCAGACATAGCCGTAAAAGTCAACACAGTATACATTCCAACCATAAATGCGGAACACATCCCCGAAATCGCCAAAACCGTCCGCAGCCTAAAAGCTTACATAATGAACATCATACCCCTAATTCCACAGGGCAAATTTGCACACATACCCGCACCCACCCAGCAAGACATCCACACCATCCGACAAGCCTGCCAAGACACCTTGATTCAATTCCACAATTGCGTGCAATGCCGAGCTGACGCTACAGGTGTACCTGGAGAAGAAGCCTGCGGTAGCCGCTTGCCCAATTTTGAACAACATCTAAAAACAAAGGAGACACCATAGATGCCGCTAATTTTACCTGACTGCGACAAAACTGTACCTGAACGCCAAAAGCACGTCTACATAAAAGACTCCAGCGACCCCTTCATGATTCCAGCCTGCAACATTGCCACTGTACCTGGTGACTTAACTGAGCGTGGATGCACTTATGCTGGCTGCCGAGGAGTTGTTGGTGGTCCCGTTAAGGATGTGATTCAGCTTCAGCATGGTCCTATCGGTTGTGCTTATTATCCTTGGGATGCTCGACCCCACGTTGCCACAGGCACCAACTTCCACTTAGCTAACGTGTTCTCTACGGACTTACGCGAATCCAACATTGTCTTTGGCGGCGAAAAAAAACTCTACGATTCAATCATAGAATCCAACAAAGCTTTCCCTGATGCACAAGGCGTATTCGTATATGCCACCTGCGTTGCAGGCTTGATTGGCGATGACATCGAAGCCATAGCAAAGCGTGCAAGCAAAGCCATAGGCAAACCTGTAGTAGCTTTCAACTGTCCCGGTTTTCGTGGCGTAAGCCAAAGCTTGGGTCATCACATAGGCAACGAGATGCTCTTTAACAAAATCGTCGGCACAGAGGAACTCAAAGAGAAAACGCCTTACGACATAAACCTGATTGGTGAGTACAACATTCGCGGTGATGACTGGCTGATTTTGTCCCTGCTTGAATCCGTGGGGTTACGGGTGGTCTGCACTTTCACTGGTGACTCGTCTATCCATGACATTGCCAAGATGCATGCTGCAAAACTCAACGTAATTCGCTGTGCACGTAGCGCCAAATACATAGCTGAGATGATGAAAGAAAAATACGGCACGCCCCATATGGAAGTTGACCTCTACGGTATCGAACAAACCGCTGAGGATTTGCGTCAAATCGCCAAGTTTTTTGGGTTAGAAGCCAAAGCCGAGGAAGTCATTGCTAAGGAGACTGCTGAAATCAAAGAGGAGATGGATTTTTACCGTGAAAAGTTCAAGGGTAAAACTGTCATGATTTATCAGGGTGGTCCGCGTAGTTGGCACTGGCCAAGCTTTATGGCGGAGTTGGGCATGGAGGTCAAAGTGGTCGCTACAACCTTTGGACATGAGGATGACTACGAAAAAATCGTTAAGCGAGTCAAAGACGGCACTGTGGTTATCGATAACCCAAACGCACCCGAGTTCGAAGAGATGATATTTAAGTACAAGCCTGACCTGTTCATCGCGGGGCAAAAAGAGAAGTACCTCAGTTACAAGTACGGTGTTCCCTTCCTTAATGGTCACACATACGAAAGCAAAGGCGGCTACATGGCATTTAAGGGCACAGTGCGTTTTGCCCGTGACATCTATCAGGCGCTCTATTCGCCAGCGTGGCGGTTCATACGAAAAACCGAGGAGGAACACCAGTAATGGTGGTTATCACAAAAACCCGCAGCGTCGCCATCAACGCTCCCAAAATGTGCCAGCCAATCGGCGCAATCTGGGCAACCCTTGGTGTACATGGTAGCGTGCCCCTAGTGCATGGTTCACAGGGATGCTCCACGTACCCGCGTAACTTGATGGGGCGGCATTTCCGTGAACCAATCGAAGTCGCCATCACTTCACTTCACGAAAAAGCAACAATCTTCGGTGGTGCATCTAACCTTAAGCAGGCACTTGCCAACATCATCATACGCCAGCAGCCCGAGCTCATAACAGTCATAACTACTTGCCTTAGCGAAACCACAGGCGATGACATCCACGGCATCGTTAAAGCTTTCCGCGCAGAAAAACCTGAACTTGCCAAGCAATCAAAAATCGTTACAGTCAACACCCCCAGCTACGTTGGAACCCATGTGGTTGGCTATGATAATGCAGTAAAAGCAATGGTGTCTCAGCTCTCAACAGGTAAGGACCGCCCAAGTGACAAAGTCAACGTAATCCCTGGTATAATAAACCCTGGTGACGTAATGGAGCTCAAACACATATTCTCCGAAATGGGCGTACCTGCCATATACATAACAGACATCTCACAAACCCTCAACGCGCCCCTGCGTCTGCCAAAGCCCCATTTCCCACGAGGAGGAACAACAGTGGAGGAAATCGCAGACTGCGCCAACTCGCTGGGTACGATAGCGGTTTGCAAGCATCAAGGGCAGGGTGCAGTTAATTATCTTAAGGATAAGTTTAGTGTACCTGGGCAGTTGTGTGAGACGCCAATTGGTGTAGAAGCAACGGAGGATTTCCTTGAACACATCACCCGCTTTACAGGCAAGAAAGTGCCTGAATCATTGCTTGACGAGCGTGACCTGCTGGTAGATGCAATGGTGGACTCCAGCCACATCACATTTGGCACTAAAGTCGCTATTTTCGGTGATCCTGACGTAGCCTTTGCTCTGGCACGATTCACCTATGAACTGGGTATGCAGCCAATTCACGTGATGACAACTCTGGAAACCCCCAAGTTTGCGCCTGATATGAAAGCGTTAGCAACCGATTACGGCACAGGCGAAGACCAAAACAACCTCATTGTCGGCGGCGACCTCTACGAACTACACCAGAAAATCAAAGAAAAACCCGTTGACCTCTTAATCGGTGACTACAAAGGCAAATACATCGCCAAAGAAGAACACATCCCACTGGTCCGCGTCGGATTCCCTCAAGCTGACCGCTTCGGTTACCAACGAAGAGCAATGCTTGGTTTCCGCGGCTCACTGCAACTACTGGACACACTGGTGAACACTGTAATGGATACCAAAGATTAAAGGGGGGTGGGCACTCTGAAGCTGGACGATTTTTTCTTTAAAATGCCCAGTCTCAAAACCGACCCCATCATCGATGACACTACCCTACGAGATGGCATGCAAATGCCTGGCTTAGCCGCCAAACCCAAAGATGCTGAAAAAATCGCTCAAGCTCTCACCGAAGTCGGAGCCCAACGCATTGAACTCTTCCATTACCAAGATGTTGACAAGAAAGCCGCTAAACGGATTCTCGCCAAAAAACTGGACTGCCGCATTGCTGGCTGGTGCCGCACCCTTAAAGCAGACGTTGACAGTGCAGTTGATTTAGGCTTTGATGAAGTTGGCATTTCTCATCCTGTTTCTTATGCACATCTAAACGCAAAGTGGCCCAACAAAACCTCCGCTGAGTTGTTGGCGAACTTGGTTGATGTGGTAGAGTACGCCGCGAAAACACATGGACTGCGAACGTTTGTGCATGGAGAAGATGGTACGCGAGCTGAATGGAGCTTTGAGAAGCAACTGGTTAATGCGGTTGCAGATGCTGGGGCGGAGTGTTACCGTGTCTGTGACACTGTAGGCATTGGATTACCTGAACTGGATGCACCTCTACCTGTAGGTATCCCCGCGAAAATTAAAGCTCTAAAGAAGGAAACCAGTATAAAATCCATAGAAATCCACACTCATGATGACTTAGGCAATGCTGTAGCTAACGTTATCGCTGCTATACGCGCCGCTTCTGGTTTGTATGATAAAATCTACATAAACACTACCTACTTGGGAATTGGTGAACGGGCAGGGAATGCTGAAACCGAAAAAATCATTCTTAATCTTTACCTGAACTATGGCATAAAAAAATATGAATCAAAAATTGGCAAGCTTAAAGAAACCGCGGATTTCATTAGCCAAGCCATTGGTTTTACAGTACCTCGCAAACAAGCTATTGTAGGTAAACACGGTTTTACCCATGAGTCGGGCATCCACACTTATGGTGTCCTTACCAACCCTTGGACTTATGAGCCCTATCCGCCAGAACTGGTCGGCAACAGCCGAAGCCTAACGATAGGCAAACAATCAGGTAAAAATATAATCAAACATAAAATCATTGAAGTCACTGGTTGCGTGCCCAGCAGTGAAACTGTTGCTGTTGTGGTGGAGCGGGTTAAAGCGGCTTATGCGACTGGACGACGAAAATCGCTTAGCGATAAAGAATTTGAGCGTATGCTAAAAGACCTCAACTTGTTTAACGTAGACCCTGTTGCTGGAGCTATGTTTGTTCAAAATGTTGCTTAAGGGTGTCTGTTTAGAGGTGTTGATGAATAGGCTGTAAGTGATTTGCCTTTATTTGTGGGTTACGTGGTAATTACGGCCATAGTGTAAACTTTTTACGATAATTACAGTTGTTTAGTGGATTTTTTACAGTTTTTCATAATTTTTATGAGAAAACCTCAACTATGTTTAAATCAGGCATCACCAAATCATCTTGACAAACAAACACAACCGTGGAGATTTAGTCATGTGCGGCATAGCAGGAATATTCAACATATCCGAGCCACTCCCAGTAGCCAGAGACAAAGCCCTAAGAATGGCAACCAAAATCAGGCACCGAGGTCCCGACTGGAGCGGCATATACAACGATGACAAAGCCATCCTAGCCCATGAACGCCTCTCAATAGTAGACGTCGAACACGGCGCCCAACCCCTCTTTGACAAGAAAACAGGCAACGCGCTTGCCGTAAACGGGGAAATCTACAACCACATACAACTGCGCAAAGAGCTAAAATGTGAACACTTGTGGCAGACAAAATCAGACTGCGAAATCATCCTATATCTGTACGATGAGTATGGTCCTGACTTTCTTAACATGCTAAACGGCATGTTCGCCTTCATCCTATACGACAAAGCAAAAGGCACATACTTTATTGCTCGAGACCACATCGGAATTATACCCTTGTATGTGGGCTATGATGATAAAGGAACACTGTACGTAGCAAGCGAAATGAAAGCCCTAACCGAGTACTGCACCACAGTTAAAGAGTTCCCGCCGGAACACTACATGCTGGGCAACCACAAGTTTGTTCAATGGTACAAACCTAAATGGGCAACAAAAGCACCAACTAAAAAACTTGTGCTCTCCGATTTACATAAAGCACTGGAAAAGTCTGTTCGTGGACAGATGATGTCTGATGTTCCTTACGGCGTACTTATCTCTGGCGGGTTAGATTCCTCACTAATAGCATCTATCGCTTCAAAGTACCGCAAAAAACGGGTTGAGTCAGGCGGTAAAGAGGAGGCATGGTGGCCAAGGCTACACTCGTTCTCTGTTGGCTTAGCGGATTCACCCGACCTTAAATATGCACGAAAAGTTGCCGATTACATTGGCACAGTTCATCATGAAATCATTTTCACCATTCAGGAAGGCTTTGACGCCATAAAAGACGTCATATACCACATAGAAACCTTTGATGTAACCACCATACGCGCCGCAACCCCGATGTATCTGATGGCACGCAAAATCAAATCCATGGGCATCAAAATGGTGCTCAGCGGCGAGGGCGCAGATGAGGTTTTTGGCGGATATCTCTACTTTCACAAGGCACCCAACAAGCAAGAATTTTACGAGGAAACTGTGCGCAAACTCTTCATGTTAAGCAAATACGACTGCCTCAGAGCTAACAAGGCAACTGCGGCATGGGGTGTGGAAACTCGTGTGCCATTTTTGGATCGGGAATTTTTGGATTTTGCTATGAACTTTGACCCTCAAGAAAAAATGTGCACAGGAGACAGAATTGAAAAGTACGTGCTACGAAAAGCATTTGAAGGCTACATTCCCGACGAGATATTGTGGCGGCAAAAAGAGCAGTTCAGCGACGGCGTAGGGTACGGCTGGATTGACTACCTCAAACGGCACGCAGAGTCTGCAGTTACTGATGAAATGATGGCAAATGCTAAAACGCGTTTTCCAGTGCAAACCCCCAACTCTAAGGAGGAGTACTATTATCGGCAAATCTTTGATGGTTTCTTCTCGTGTCCAGCTGCTGCGTTAACTGTTCCTGTGGGTCCAACGATTGCTTGCTCAACTCCAACTGCTTTTCGTTGGAGTAAAGAGTTCGCTAACACTCCTGACCCTTCAGGTCGTTCAATTAGAGAACATAAGGATGAAGCCGCCCAAAGCCTTGGCAACTAACCTCCACCTTTATTATTTGCTCATCATGTGTTTGGTTATTTTTGCTACTCTTTTTCGGGGCAGGAGTTTTATTAGAAAATGTTGTGTTTTATTGTAAAGCCCAGGCACCACGACTCGTTTGTTTTTCATTAAGCCGTCGTATCCTATTTGAGCTACTTGTTTTGCTTCCATGACGTGGGATTTGAAAAATTTTATGTCTTGGTTTTTGGCGCGTTTGGTAAATTCTGTTTTTGTCGCTCCTGGACAAAGAGCTGTCACCGTTACGCCTGTTCCATCCAACTCCTCAGCGAGACCCTCAGAAAAATTAAGAACATACGCTTTGGTTGCGCAATACACAATGTTTAGAGGTCCTGGTACGAAAGCGCCTATGGATGAGATGTTGAGGATTTTACCTGAACTGTTTGTTTTCATTTTTGGCAAAAAAAGCTTTGTTAATTTGGTTAGTGAGACCATGTTTACTTGCATCATTTCCATTTCTTCTTCAAGGTTAGTGTTTGAGAATTCGCCATAGACATCAAATCCTGCGTTGTTAACTAAAACATCAATCTGTAGCTCTTGTTTTCCGATTTCATTGAAAATTTCGTTTGCTGAGTTGGGGTGTGATAGGTCTTTGGATATGATTTTTGTTTCAACTTTGTACTCTTTGTTTATTTCATATGCAAGTGCTGAAAGTTTTTCTTCATTTCGAGAGACTATTACGGTGTTGTAGCCGTTTTTTTCAAATAGCTTGCTTAGTTCGTAGCCGATTCCTGAGCTTGCGCCTGTTATTAGTGCTGTTTTTTGGCTCATGTTTTTTCCTCCGTTGTTACTATTATTTTGTGTGTTAAGTAACAAAAGCCTTACTCTCAGTAAACAACTTGTAAGTTGTGGGAAAACAAAAGAAAAATACTTGCAAACCAAATAATACCTGTTAGAGGCTTGATGTTGAGCGAATCAAAAATTCTAACCACTATGGGCTTATCCAACTATGAAGCCAACGCTTACTCTGCGCTTCTCTATAATGGTGTAACCACAGCTGAAAAAATCAGTACCTCCACAAAAATACCCAACGGACGAATCTATGATGTGCTTGATTCTCTTGTCAAAAAAGGGTTAATCAACGTACAAAAATCTCGTCCAAAACTCTTTGTTGCCGTAGAGCCTCAGATTGCGCTAAAAAGACTCCTTGAAGCCAAAAAAACCGATTTAGACCGCGAATACTCCCATATGCTCCTGCTTGCATCTGTAGCAGAAAACCAACTGAAAAACAAACTTGCCCCAGCATCCAAACCCAGCATGTTCTGGACAGTTGTAGTTGGGAAAAAAGAGGTTATGCAGTTGCTTGAGCGAACAATTGATGAAGCTAAAGAGGAAGTTCTTTTTTATGGCGCAAATCTTCAAGCGCAGCTTCCTGAATTGGCAAGTCTAGTAGAAGCCTTGGCTCAAAAATATGTTAAAGGTTCAGCGGTTAGTTTCAAGTTTCTTTTTGGGTTATCTGACATTTCAGTGATTTCGCAGATTTTAGGTGAAAAATCTTTCTCTGAACTGATACGCAGCAATGAGGTAACTGCTCAAATCCGCTTTATCGAGGACAGCCCTCTTTGTTATGATGTTATAGATGGGGAACGTGTTCTAATCAAAATAGCTAACCCTCTCAATCCAAGTGAGTATTTTGCGGCAATATCTGTATGGGATAAAAATCTTGCAGTGGAATTAAAAAAGAAGTTTGAAGTACTGTGGCTAAACGGTAAACAACTCGACATTAATGCTATTGAGCAGTTATCTTCTACAGATACACCTTTTCAATTGCGTTAGCACACTAATGATAACGAGCAAAGCCGCGGGTGTTGCTAGCTTTTGGCGTGCATAAACTCTAAAAACTTGCGGCCCATTATTACTGTGAAGTCGTATGAAACTTGACAGCAGGTTTAGCATAATAACCCTAACTACCTTACTAATCCTCTCAACATTGTACATCACAGCAATCGCTCAAACCCCCTCCTTCACTGTTAACACCACAACCGCAATCATCTACAAAGATGGATTAGCACACATAACACAAACACTCACCGCCGACGAGTTGCTCCCCGAAATAATCATACCCATCTTATCATCATCCACCGAAAACATACTCATTCTTGACCAAAACAACCAAGCGATTGACTATCAAACAAACACCACACACCTAACAATATTCACACTGGGTGCTACTCAGATTTTAGTCGAATACGACACCGTACTACTCACCAACAAAAATGCGGACCTATGGACACTGACACTAAACAACCCCTATGACCTAACAGTAATTTTGCCCAAAAACTCCACAATCATGTACCTAAACAATGTACCCGACGCAATAGAAACAACAGGAACTGAATTATCTTTATCTTTAAGCCCAGGGCAATGGGAAATATCGTATAATGTTCCCCTGCAAACAGATGAACAAGCCAGTAACGAGCCAGCAACCGTATTTCCAAGCGAATACCTGTTAATTGGCGGCATCATCACAGCAGTAATAATTGTTGCTATAGTAGTGTTTGTTTTTCTGCAAAAAAAGAAAATTAACACTAAAAAAATCATAAAACAAAACCCAAGTCTGGTTGCCGAAGATATTGCAGTAATTGAATTTTTGGCTCAGCAAAAAGGTAAAGCTTTCGAGGCAGAAATACGCCAAAAGTTTCCAGAGATGCCCCGCACATCCCTGTGGAGATTAGTTAGGCGTCTTGAAGGTTTAGAAATTGTTGAAGTTAAAAAAATAGGACTTGAAAATCAAGTTCAACTCAAAAAATAAAATTAAAGATTTAATTGCCGCCTTTGCCGTTAGAGCCGCCATTGTTGTTGGAGCCTTGACCGTTTCCGTTGCCATTTCCGCCTGCATTGTTTTGTCCTTGATGTTGGGTTATTTCTTGGTTAAGTGATTGTTCCATCTGTTGAACCAGCTGGCTTAGGTCTTGGCAGTTCTGCAGTACTTCTGCAAAGTTGGGGTTGTGTGTTAATGCTTCAATCCTGTTTTGTAGAGCATTCATAAATTGGTTTTTGCTTTGGAAGCCGTGTGCGTTTAGTGCACGGGTGAAGTTAATTCCGTTTTCTTCGCTATATTGGAATTTTTCTTGGATTTTTCGTTGTAGTTTCTCAGTGAAGTTGGCTACTCTCCAACTGTTGGATTCTTCGGCATTAGTTTTCAGGTACTGGTGAATTTGCAGTATAATTTGTTTAGCATCGTGATAGGCTGCTTTGGCCTGCGTTGTGTTACCTTGTAGCAGTAAACTTCGGGCATCATTTAGCAAGTTCTTTGCGTCCTCAAGCTGTGTTAAGATTTCTTGGGGTGTCTCGTTTGGAAGGATATCGCTGAGTTGGTCTGCTCTTTGAAGTTCACGCGCGATTGCTTCAAGTAATCCTGAATTCTCTACTAAGTCACCTTTCTGAAGGTCTGCTGTGTCAAGGATGTTGTGTATTTCACTAAAGGTTTGTCTGAAAACTCTAAAAGCAGCAAAAGCATAATCAACGGCGCCGTCAAAGTCATTTGCGGCAAGCGCATTTTGGGCTGCTGTCAAATTGCCTAAGCCGTCTATTTCGTAGAGGGCTATGTTTTCTTCAAAACTGCTTGTCAGGTTGTATGCGTCTATTTGGTCAAGGGCTGTGTCGTTTGATTTTATTGTGTCGATTAAGTTTTTGACTTGGTAAGATGCTTTTTCCGCAATTGAGACCAGTTGGGTTGCAGGTGACGTTTGAACTTGGGCTTGTGCCAAAAACATCATCGGCGTAGCGGCTAAGATGACAAGGATTAATGCTGTGCCTGTAATGATTTTTCTTTTTTCGTGCATTTTTATTACCGAACTTATGATGCGCGGTGTTGTAGTTAAGGGACACTTTGAAACGAGCGTTTCAAACCAAAAAATAAACAAAAAGGTGGGTGTAAGTGTGCTTTGATTCTGGTGTTAATCAGAAGCCGCTTCCGTCGGGATTTCCGTCGCCTGAGTTAGGTGCGGGTCCCATTCCTGGCGTGTTGGGTTTGGTTATTCCGCTTCCGTCTGGTGTGCCATCACCAGAGTTTGGGGCAGGTCCAGTCGTGTTGGCTGCTGCTACGACTCCGCAAAAAATGCTTGCAACAACTAACAGGATTATCGCGATGCTTGCAATTTTCTTCATTTTCATTCGGCAATATGTTAATGTTTTTTGTATTTAAGTGACGCTGTTAAATTGTGGCGTGTGTTGTATTGTTCTGTTAAACTCCTCTCTTCTGTTTCTTAAAAAAAGTGCAATTGCGCACGTATTTTTTTATTGCCACTATATGTGTCTGATGTTGTGGCTTTTTGAGGTGAATTTGTTTACTTTTTTGTGTTTTTTGTGAATGGTTGTGAACATTTCATAAATAAGCTTTTAAGCACTCACACCATCAAACTGTACGGGTGAAAAGTAATGAACACTATACCTACATGGGATAGAACAGAAATGCGCAAAAAGAGTTGCGCCCGATTAATAGAAAAACACCTCTGCAATGGTGGCGGAGCCCAATACAAATTTAGCAGACTACACTTACCGGTATTATCTGACTACAACGTTGGCTACAACTACTCTCCATCAAGACACATCGTTGGAACAAGTCAACCTGCTGTAGGTACAGTAGATGAAGCAATAGAAAATGTACGAATTGCAGCAAAAACTGACCCCCGCTTACGCATTGTGAGCATATATGGTCCAGGTGACCCATTAGCCACAGATGTCACCTTCAAAACGCTCCAGTTCGTTCAAGATGAGTACTCATACATGACACGATGCGTCGGAACCAACGGGTTACTATTACCCAAAAAAGTAGAAGAATTACAAGAGGCTGGTGTAGCTGCACTAACCCTGACAATTAACGCTATTGACCCCGATATCGGTTCACAAATTTACTCCTACGTCCGCAAAAACGGCGAAACCTTACGAGGCAAAGAAGCCTTCGAAGAGCTGAGCATTAACCAGCTGGAAGGATTACAAAACGCTGCCGAAGCAGGCATGATGGTTAAAGTAAAATCCGTCTATATCCCAGGCGTAAACTCTGAACATCTCATCGAGGTTGCAAAAATAGTTCGCCGCTTAGGAGCCTACATAATGAACATTACCCCAGTGGTGCCACAAGGCAAATTCGCAAACCTACCCACGCCCTCAATTCAAGAAGTAGAAGACCTCCGCAACATCTGCTCAAACATAATCTATCAATTCCACACTTGCGAACACTGCGGCGCTGACGTAATCGACGTACCTGACTAACCCTTCTTTTGGGTTTTTAACCCCTCTAATTTTTGTGTGCACCACTTTTCCATCGTTTATTTTACAAAAGGTCTAATTAGGTTAGGTTTATCCTTGCATACAAGTGACTGTTGTCATGTTGGAGATTGATATTGCAGGGTTTGGACGTTTGCAATTGAATTTTCTGGTTTCAGATTTTAATGGAACCTTAGCCTTAGATGGTAAGTTGCCTCTTGAAGTTAAACAAAAACTAAACGCCTTATCCAAGCACCTAAAACTATACGTGTTAACCTCCGACGAATTCGGATTAGCCAAACAGGAACTCGCAGACGTCAATTGTGAACTGCACATTTTAGAAGAAAAAGACATGGTGGCTCAAAAAGCAGATTTTGTTGTTGCGTTGGGCGCTGAGCATGTGGTGGCTTTTGGCAACGGAATGAACGACAGAGACATGCTCAAAGCTGCGAGGCTCGGCGTGATTATTTTAGGCAGAGAAGGCTGCTCGGTGCAAAGTTTGCTTGCTGCGGATGTGCAGGTGCCCAGCATTTTGGATGGTTTGGATTTGCTGTTGTGCCCTAAACGGTTGCGGGCAACACTAAAATTCTAAGAAAGTAAGTGGTTAAGCGGGCACTTTTTTGGTTGCCCGTTTTTTAGTTGGTGCTTTTGGTTTTGTTTTTTCTGCTTTGTCTAAGGATTGTTTTAGTTTTGTTACAGCCTTCTTGGGGATTCCTGCTTTTTCAGCCTTAATCAACCTGATTTCTGCGAGGATTTTTTGAAGAATCTCCTCATCATTTGGCACGCCTTGCGGTGGGTCCACAACCTTTTTCACCATAATTGGCACGTGGTCCATGCGGTATGCTGTGCCCTCGTATTCGATGCCGCACCACTGTGTTGGAAACACGACATCGCCGAGTCTTGAGGTGCAGTTCCAGTCAGGGTTGATGACGATTAAGGGATGCTCCATCATTTTCTTCAATGATGGCTTAGGGAAGTGCGCACCTGGGTCAGAGCCAATAACTAGAGTTGCGTCATTATCACCGTTCTTTAGCAAGTCAATAGTTGAGAACTCACCTGGATTATATTGAGGGTAACCTTGAGAGAAGTCCATCGCATACGGATAACCTGTTCGCCAAGTAAAAGCCACGTTTGCTCCTGTAATGTTGAAGTGTCCCCTCATAGGCATGATGACGAATTTTGTTTTCTTGTTAAGGTCGCGGGTTAGTTTGACTGCAACTTCGATGTTTCGGAATCTGCCTGCGCTCGCGGTTAAGCCCAACCCGAAAAATATCGCGCCAAAATTGCAGTTCACCATTGCATCGGCGACATCTTTTAAGTACTCAACTGGAACGCCACCTACCTTGTCCACGTCCAATTCTTGGTCGTTAATTAGGCAGCGTAGAGCTTGGAATATTTCGTAGTCCTTGTTAGGTTGGACCTGTACAAAATAGTCTGCTGCTTCTGCTGTCATGGTTTTGATGGGGTCAAACACAATCAGTTTACGACCTTCCTTTTGAATGGACTGCGGTGGCGCATTTACAGTGCATACGTTTGGAGGAATTGGGGGTCTGTGCTGGGCTATGAGCCTGCGGGATGCCGCCTCAACTTTTTTGCGGCTGGTTCCCCCTTTCAGCTTTTCCATGTAACTGTTCCATTCGCTTCGCTCAAAGCGTCCCTCGGGAAAGGCGGTGTAGCGTTCAACGTGGCGAGGGTGTGAAGCCCAAGGATTGCTGCCCCAATAAATTATTAGGTCAGCACGGTGCCGTACCTGCCCAAGGGTACAACCGGGAATACCTGCTTCTTGAACACCCATCATAGAAGGACCATGACAAATACTACAAACATTATCTAAGGCGCAGCCCAATTCTTCTGCCATTTCCACGCCAATGCCCTGAACTTCACCTGTACAGCATTCCCAGCCGAACAACAAGGGATATTTAGCGTCCGTTAGAATTTGAGCTGCTTTGTGCACGGCTTCATCCAGTGATACTGGAACGAGTTTGCCATCTTTGCGTATGTGAGGCTCCATGATACGTTCTTCTTTGTAACCGTGAACCATTTTAGCTTCGCATACGGCACACCCGTTTTTCATTTTTACAATTTCATTGTTTTTCACGGTTACTTCTAGGTCATCACAGAGGCAACCGCAGATTGGACAAACAACAGATTTTACAATGGTCATGGCATTTCCTTTCCGTATTCTTCTTTTAGAAGCTCGTTTACAGTCAAGATGGGCTCGTCTTTTGCGGGTTCAACTTCAACGGGAAAGCCTTTGAAGAGCGGCATGCCCATGCTATAGGTGTCATCGCCACAGACGACGTTTGCCCATAGTCCGCAGGGCATAAAAATTAGTCCAGGATGTGCACCTCGGGGGAACTCTTCAGCTTTTACTATGACTGAGCCAAATCTGGAGGTTACTTGTACGTTACGGTTGCTTCTGATGCCGAGTTTAATTAGGTCTGTTTTATCTAGGTAACAGATTGCGGCTGTGTCAAAATATCGTTGGGTGCCTTTGCCCATTTCTTTGCCTACACCCTGATCTATTGTGCGCCCAGTGATTAGGGTAAGTTTTAGTTTTTTAGCCATCATGCCTCTCACGAGCGCTATTAAATTTTTTAATAGACAATATTAAATTTTTTGATAATAAAATGCAAAACAGACCGTATACATAAGCACAATTGCCGTCAACTCTGTTAATGCTTGTTAAACGGTGTTTTGTATGCGGCTTTTCAGGGTCACCGTTTAGTTGACATTAAGAATATATCTTAAGTAGGCAATACTTGTAAGAGGTATTTCATGAGAGGGGAAAAGGTCATGATAAAAAGTGAATTAAAAAAGTACCGAATCGACATTGGTGCTTACGGCAGCATCGCCATTGAGGCACCAACAAAAGAGGAATGCTTAGACCTATTCAAAGAAGTCACCAAAACCAAACGGGACTCAAAAATCGACCAAGCCATACGATAATCAACAAACCCTTTGAAACACTAAAGAAAAAGGGAGAAAGGTGATGCCTTATTCTATTTTCCACCTTTTAGCTACCTTCATCACCACGATCACAATGAGTGCTACAATGATGAAAGTAACTAATGCAACAATGAAGTTACCGACACCAAACACTTGATTATTGAGCGTCACCGAAAACGTTGCCAAATCCGACATTCCCGGTATTGCAAGACCAATCAAGGGTATAATGAAATCTGTAGCCAATGATTTAACAACTGCACCTAAGTACAAGCCTAAAATGAACGCGACAGCTAATCCAAGAATTTTATATTTTGACAGAAAAGCTTTGAACTCATTTGCGAATCCTTGTGGGGGAGCAGGGGGTGGAGCTTTTTCTACGGCAGCTCTGATTTTTTTTAGTTCCTCTAACATTTCATCTTCTTTAACCAAAACTAACACCGATGGATTACTAATGTAGCGAAGTGTTTTTAAACTTAAGTTTTCAAAAAATCGCTAACTTTTTTGTTGATTAATTAGCAAATCACCTTATCAAAGGTTATTTTCTTAATCACAAAAAGCTCCGCTCTCTACACAAAACAAATGTATCATGTAAAGCCAAAAAAACCGTTTTTTCATCACACCACTGCTACTTTTTTGAAATAAACGCTTATTTTTTGTCCTTTTTAGGTTAGGCGTTAATGATAACCTGCTGTTAACGGTTAGCCCTTGCCGAAGAGTAGGAGGCTAACCTGTATGAGTTTGTGCTTGTTTAAACGGATTCCCGTAGAGGATGTTAAGGCAGCGGCACATGCTGTCTGGGCGGATTCAGAGCTTGCTGACCAAATTGCTAAGGAAACAATTTTGATATTCAATAAGGCGTTTTATCGCAAATTTTCTTTTTTTAATGGTAGACGCGCGAAAAGTTTGGTGGGCGGCATGTTTTATCTTTTAGGTTACAGGTATGACGCGGTTAAGAAGCAAAATGAATTAGCTGATGTGTTGGGAACTACTGATGTGAGCATCAGGACGTCTTACCGATTATGGTTAGAAACTTTCCCAGACTTATTTGTAGATGTGATTGCAAAGTTTGCTCAGGTTAAAGACCTGCGCAGTTACATCTTGTTTACTTTCAAAAATAATGTAGTTACCCCTTAACCTTGCTATACTCTTTCCTCGATTATGTTTGCTATTGCTTCAATGCTTATCTCTTCGTTGAAGGGGGCAAAGTCCATTTTTTCCCACACAAAACCTGTTGATACACTAACATCATTAACGTTTAGGCTTTCAAATATTGCATTTATGCTCTGAATTAATTCGCCTTCATTACCCTTTGTGCAGAAAGCAACCAAAGCCACAGTGTGTTGCCCGTATGTTCGCCATAGGAACCTGACGTTTTTGTGGGCTGTGAGCAGGTTTAGTGTTTTGTCTAACTCGTTTATTGGAACTTTTGCTCCAAAGATGATGGGTGTTATGTCGAGGTGGTCAAAATTTACGGTGCATCGGATTGTGTTTTTTATTATCCCCTTGTTTTCAAGGGCAGTTATTCTGCGGTATATTGTGTTTCTTGTTACGCCGCATTGTTTTGCTAACTGTTCGTATGAATTAGTGCCAGCGGATAGGTGTTGTATTATTTTTTTGTCTATGGTGTCTAAATTCATAATACAACATTTAAGGTGTATGATTGGTTGAACTTATAAGTTGCTGTTGGCAGTACTGCCACAAAAATATCAAAATTTTCATGGTGTTGAAAAAAATAACGTAACTTATTAATATCTGATTCAACCAACACTAAAACTATGTTTATCGGGGACGAAGACATCAAAACCCTCACAGGTCTAGGTGTAAACGGGACCCAAGCAAAAATATTTCTCACCCTCATAAAAGCAGGCACATCAACAATCCGAGAAGTTGCAGAACTCTCTGGCGTAGCACGCCCAGACACATACCGCGCTCTCTCCGAACTACAAAACATGTCTTTAGTCAAAAAAATTGCGGCCACACCCACCAGATACAAACCACTCCCGCTATCCGAAGCAGTCTCCATGCTAATAGGACAACGTGAAAAAGAAAACACGCTACTACAAGAGAAACTAAGAACATTAATCAAAGATTACGAAAAGCAGCAACCTGAAAAGGAAAAAATGAAGGGCGGTGAATTTATTTTAGTGCCGGCGGGCACTGCCAGTTCAAGCAGGCTGGAAAAGCTGATAGAGAATGCTCAAAAAAGCATACTTATTATGGCATCTCAACGTAAAGTAACACGTTTTTTGGAGAAGTATCAGGTACTTCTAAAAGACGCTTTAGAGCGAGATGTTAAAATTAAAATAGCAACGGAAACCATAAAACACAACGGTATAAACAAAAAAAAATTGGGATTTCAGCAAAAAGCTAACTTAGAAATCAGGCACTTGGTAGTTTTGCCGCCTGCGACTTTTTTTATCTTTGACGGAAAAGAAGCCATCCTCTTTGCTACAAACCAAATCACCAAAGAAAGCCAGATTTCTGTTCTCTCAACTAATTCAAGCATTGTAGAATTAACCCAAAACTATTTTGATACTGCATGGTTCTCAGCAGCTGAACCACAAAGTCAAACCTTCAAACGAGACAAACGGCAATTTGATTTCCTAGTTGAGAACATGATGATTGGTTTTATATATTGCCGATACATTTTAGACAAAAAAGGAAAAATAGTTGACTTCAAAATTCTTCAAGCCAACGAAACCTTCGAAAAAATAACCAAATTCAGAAGAAATGAAATAATTGGTCAAACTGCTTCACAAATTATGCCCAGCTTAGTCGTTAAAACACCTGCAATAACTCAAGCATACGACCAAATGCTTAAAACAAGAAAAAGCCAAAAATTGGAACATTTCTTCAAAAAAATAGGCGTTTGGTTTTCCCTTTCTATCTACAGGCCAAAAAGAGGCTACTGTGTATTCTTATTTGAAGACATCAATGAACGGAAAACAACTGAATTGCAAGTGCTGGAAGAAAAAAATCGCGCCGAGCAATACCTAAAGGTTGTATCCCATATTATTTTAGCCTTGAATACTGAGGGGCAGATCACGTTGATAAACAAGAAGGGCTGTGAAGTTCTGGGGTATGAAGAGGAAGAGTTGTTGGGTGAAGACTGGGTTGAAAAATGCATACCCATAAGTGAACGAAAAAATGGTGCAGCGTTAATTGCTGAATTTAGCAAAAACCATGTTCCTCAACTCCATGAAAGCCTAGTCATAACAAAGAAAGGGCAAACCCGCATTTTCCTTTGGCACAATATTCCCTTAAAAAATCAGGATGGCAACCTGATTGGGCTGTTGTGTTCTGGAACTGATGTAACTGAGCAGCGAAAAGCTGAAAAAATAATTTTGGAGTCCGAGAAAAAATATTGTTCTTTTTTCAAAAATAGCGAAGTCCCAGTTGCCCTAATTAAAGCAGATGGCACCGTGTTAGTAGCCAACAGTCAAATGTGCAACATACTTGAAAAAGACGAAACTATGCTTAAAAAATCGGGTTTAAGCTATCTTTTCGAGGTAAACAAAGAACTGCAGGATAAGTTACAGGTAAAAAATGGTGCGACAAACGTGCCCATTCAGTTTAAACGAAAAGATGGCTCAACATTTTACGGGGACGTTTTTCTAAGCGTTTTTGAAGACATTGACATAGAAACCAAATTCATAATGGCAATAAAAGACGTGACAAAGCAAAAACAAATTCAAGAAGCCCTAAAAGAAAAAGCAACCCTAAACCAAATATTACTTGATGCGTTCCCATTTATTGCTATGGTTGTGAACTCTAAAACCCGCGAAATTGTTATCGCAAACAAAGTAGCCGCCAAAATAGGCGTTAGCCCAGGGAAACTGTGCTATGTTGCATGGAAAAAAAGAGTTAAGCCCTGCGTGGGATGTCTTGCACCACAGCTTTTAGAAACAGGCAAACCTCAACATCAAGACATCAAAATAAACGGGGTCACATGGGAAGTTACATGGTTATCTGTAAATGAGCAATGTTTTATGCATTATGCTTTTCCAAAATAAGATTGAATCAAAAAAAGAAAAGGATTATGTTATGGCGAGTTTTTTGCTTTTCTTAGGTTCTTTTTTAGGCAACGTTACTTCTAGGATGCCGTTGTTTACGCATGCTTTTGCATCATCAGAAACCACCATTTCTGGCAGGGGCACACGTCGGTAATACGCCTGTGAGGACCTTTCTTGGCGTACGTAATTCTTTTTCTTTTCTTCCTCTGACATAGTTTTTTTGGCTTGTATGGTTACAGCGTCTTCGGTGACTTCAACGTCAACATCTTCCTTGCTAAACCCAGGCAAATCCACAGTCAAACGGTAGTCCTTTCCTTGGTCTTCCAAATCCACAGACGGCAACATCATCGGCGGAAAAACATGGTGGTGCCTAAATCCATGTCCCCACCTTGCGGGTGGTGTTACCCAGAAATCGTCAAACGCGCGTTGGAACCGCTGCATCATATTGTCAAAGTCTCTTTGGAAAGGGTACAGTTCTCCTTCTGGTTCAGCTTTTTTTATTTCTCCTGCTTTTTTTTCTTTACCACCATAATAATAGTAGTATTTTTTCTTTTTTTCATCTTCAGACAATTTGGGTTACCTCAAAAGCGGATTGCTTCACTTTTTAATTTAAGTTTTTGTGGGCTACACACGCTAGCAACAAGCAACGTCTATTTGGAGCCTATTAGTTAATCATTGTAGAACCTATAGAGGGGAGGGTCACTAATGGCGCTTTTCCAACCAAAAAAGATAACACAATACACTAAAAATTAGATGTTTGGCACGATTTGGATTTGGTAGAGGCTGGGCCAGTTTTTCCCTGTTACAATTAAGGCGCCGTTTTGTGGGTTATAGGCGATTCCGTTTAAGCAATTGATGCTGTCTGCAGAAGTATACAGTCCAGTCAGGTCTATCCATGCCAAAATTTGTCCATCCTGCGGGTTGATTTGAGCAATTTTGTTTTGTTGCCAGATGTTAGCATAAATGGTTCCGTTGACATATTCGAGCTCGTTTAGCTGGTCAATGGGTAAGTTGCCGTCTTTTACGGTGATTTGCCCTGTGACTTTGAAGGTTTCGGGGTTTAGGAAATACAGGTTTGGGCTACCATTGCTCATTATCAGGTTTTGACCATCAAAGGTTAAGCCCCAACCAGCCATGTTGTAGGTGAATTGTTTTATTAAGGTAAAGTTTTCTTTGTCATAAACGAATGCAACCTGGTTTTGCCATGTTAATTGAATGATAGTTCCGTTGACAACGGTTATGCCTTCTCCAAAGTAGTTGCTGTTCAACTCTATGCTTTGCACGATTTCGCCTGTTTCAAGGCTAATTTTTTTCAAAGATGAAGCACCCGTTAAACCCGTGCTTTCGAGCAGGTAGTTTTCGTCAAAGGTTAAGCCTTCAGTGAATGAGTTAGTGCTGTGTGGAAAAGTTTGTTGCACTGTGTAGCTGTAGATTGGGGTGGTTATGGATTGGGGTTCGGGTGTTGATAAAAAAATTATGCTGGAAACCAGAATTATTAATAAAAAAACGGTTACGGTGGCTACTAAACGAATTTTTTCCATAGAGCCTTCATCAGGCTTCAAACTTATATTTTAATTGGTTATGAAGCGGTAAATCATTTAAGCGAAACCCTTAAGTGTATAGAAAATCTAATCTTGTCCGTAACTAAAATACAGGTGTTGAATCAATTGGCAGTAGAAGGTTTTTTCGAAAACAAAAGGCAACCCGTAGATGTTAAAGTCGGAGAGTTAACCCCACAATCTAAAGCGGTTAACGTATTGGCCAAAGTAGTTTCCAAAACAGAAATCAGAGAAATCCCAATGGGCAGAGACGGCTCAGCACACAAAGTCTGCGACGCACTCATCGGTGACGAAACAGGCGTTGTTTACCTGACACTTTGGGATGACAACATCGAAAAAGTCAACGAGGGCGACAGCATAAAAATCGAAAATGGCTACGTAACCCTCTTCAAAGGCAACATACGCCTAAACACTGGCAAATACGGCAAACTAGAAGCAGCAGAAGAACCCCTCAGCGTCGAAGTAAACGAGGAAAACAACATATCAAGCAAAACATACGAACAACCAAGAAGACCATTCAGAGGCAGAGGCGGCGGTGGACGCAGCTTCGGCGGACGAGACAGACGCGGTGGCGGTGGATTCGGCGGCGGCAGAGACCGAAGAGGCTCTGGTGGCGGCGGTTACCGACCAAGATATTAAACTTCTACTATTGTGAAGTTTTTATTTTCTTTTTTTAAATTTTGTTTCAATTTAGTTCATAAAAACACGAAATAATCAGAAGAGTTTTTCAAGAAAACTTAGAGAATCAAGTCTAAAGCTGCTTTTACACTGTTTATAGCGATGGCTCTTGTCTTGGTTATTAACTGTAGAACTGTGGGTTCAGCTTGTTTACCAACGGTTGCAATAGCTTCACCCATATATGATAGAGTTACTGTAAAACCATTGTTGCTTAGAACTTCAGCAATCTCTTTGGCGATTTCCAGTGAACCTGCGAGGGTGTCAGTTTTTTCTGAACTAAAGTTTTTTTGGCTGATGAAGTCTCCTGCCAGTTTGATGAGTTCTTTTACGAAGTCTTTGTTTTCTATGTCAATGTTAATGTTTTTGTTTTGGGCGTCTACTTTAGCAATATTTCTATCTTGACCTGCTAAAACTATGCGTACGCCTTCAAAGGGCTGTTTTGTGGGTTCAGACATTTGGCTTCCTTCCTCACCCATTAGTGTAGGTTTTGAGGTAAATAAGGCTTAATTTGCTTTCACCTACAGCCAACCCTTGAGAAAATACACTGACCGAATAAGTAAAGATGTAAATAATCACAAGTAAACTAGAAAATAAAAATTAAAAAAATTTTGTTGGAAACTTGGCTCTTTTTGTTGTTACCAACCCAACTGCACCAACAGCTGCAAAGCAGGCTAATATCGCTGCGACTGGTGAAGCGTCAGGCAACTCTGCAGGAGTGCTTACAACATGAACTATGACTTCGGTGTATGCACCATCAACGCCTCCACCTGAGCATAGCCAACGGAACTTGTAGTATCCAACTTCGTTAAGGGTTTTTTCAAAATACACTGGAACGCCACTGTCTAGCACTGGACTGTGCTTTGTTCCGGTTCCCCCGTCCCAGTAGTGCAAGGTTGACCAGGAGTCAAATGCATCTGGATCTGAGAGGTCACTTGCGGGTCCACTCATCATAAGTGTACCTGTTCCTTGAACACTCTCAGAACTATTGTAAGTACAGGTTAATGTAACTGTTCCGCCTACAACAATAACACTGTCACTAGCACCGATGCTTCCAGTAACTACTGCAGCATAAGCATAGCTTACAGTAAAACATAATGCTATAGTTAACAACGATAGTACTGATACCAATTTTCGATTCATTATTACGCCTTCTCCTAATTTTGATAGGAGTAACCGTTCAAGCGCATTTAAGCCTTGTGTAAACTTGTACATTCAGATATGATACAAAAAAAATTACCGTTTGACGCATTGTTGGGTTGCAACGTCTAAATGGTTTGTTTTCCCGTAATCACAGTTTTTGCAGTCGTTTCGGTAATCTTGTCCAAATGGGCAACCTTTCAAATCAGCCATTACAATTCATCCAACAAAAGTAATCTTGCAAAACTGAAAGATAAAGGATTCTGCAAAAAAAATTTGCTAAAGCAAGCGAAGCAACAGCAAAGAATTAAGCGCTATACCAATTTTTTACTTGGGTAAAATCAATCTAAAAGCCCAAGATTAACCGCGGTTTTCTTGAAAGTTTTATATATACCGCCGTTTATGTGATTTGTTGAGTGTCATGGCTGAAGTTTGTTAGACATGCGGGCTTCCAAAGGATTTATGTGTTTGTGGAGAAATCGAAAAGGAACAGCAACGTATCCGCATAAGACTTGAAACGCGAAAATTCGGCAGACCAACCACCATTGTTGATGGCATGGATGACAAAAACAGCAATCTGCATAATATAGCTCAAAAGCTCAAGTCTTTTTGTGCATGCGGCGGAACCAGCAAAAATGGTTTAATCATGCTGCAAGGCGATCACAGAGACCGCATCCGCGAGTTCCTGATAAAGAGCGGTTATCCACAAGAAAACATTGAACTCCAGTAAGCAAGCAACCATTAAGGTGCAAGCCCAAAGATGAAAAAGTTAGATGGGTTACGAGACGTATTCAAGAACACCAAGCATAAGAAAATAACCACTATTTATTGTCCAAAATGCGCCAGCACAAAAATTCACCTCGCACACAGCTTAGATTACTGGTTAACACCTAAACAGTATCTGTGCGATGAATGCGGCTATCATGGCCCAATTGTTATGGAACTTGAAAAAGAGGAAACAAAAGAAGAATAAAAGTTGCCAGAAAAAAATTAGTCTGGCAGCTCAAGATTTAACTGCTTTTTTAGTGTCTTGTAGCGGTTACGTACTGTAACTTCTGTTACGCCAGCAGCTTCAGCAATGTCTTTTTGGGTTTTTTTCTCATTATTCTGCAGACATGCAATATAGAGAGCTGCGGCAGCTAAGCCCATGGGGTCTTTTCCCGCGGCAGCACGTTTCCTTCTTGCGTCCCTGAGAATCTGGATTGCTGCACCCTGTGTTTTTCCTGAAATGCCGGTTTTTTCGGCGATTTTGGAAACGTATGTTAATGGATCTGCAATTGGCATGTGTACTTCAAGTTCGCGTAGCAGTAACCTGTAGCATCTTGCAACGTCCTTCTTGTCAACAAGGCTGGCTTCTGCAATTTCCCGAAGCGTTCGTGGTGTTCCGCTTCCTCTGCACGCGGCATATAGAGCTGCGGCAGCGATGGCGGCGATGGATCGTCCGCGAACTAAGCCTTTGTCGAGGGCTTTTCGGTATACGACGGCGGCTTTTTCTTTGATTGGTGGTGGAATGTAAACTTTGTCTGAGAGCCTGTCTAGTTCTGCCATTGCTTGGGCAAGGTTTCGGTCGATTGATGAGTGGACGCGGCTTCGGATTTGCCATTTTCGCAGTCGCCACATTTGAAGCCTAGTGGATAAGGGGAGCTTTCGTCCAAATGCGTCTCTGTCCACTTGGCTGATAGCGGTGGATAAGCCTTTATCGTGTACGGAATAGGATGTGGGTACTCCAACTCTGCTTCTAGAAGCTTTTTCTTCTTGGGTGAATGCGCGCCATTCGGGTCCTTTATCCATCATTTGCTCGTATAAGACAAGCCCGCAGTCACCGCAAACTGTTTCTCCTGTATCGTAATCGTGAACTAAGTTGTCACTACCGCACTCTGGACACTTATCAGCTAGTCGCGGTCTAGGTTGGTCTTTTCTGCTCAAGTTTTTCACTCCGATTTATAGCGTAGAACCTTCACTTCGCCAAGAGGCAATAAAAACAGTACATATGGCCTGCGCAAATCTAACCAAAGTTAATATCTAAGTATTTAAGTTTTGCGGTTTTATTAATCTATTGCACACATACCTTCACAATAACCAATCAAACCAGCAACTGAACAATGGTAAAATTTGAAAAAAAGTGTATATTGCGGACAAACAAAACGATTTTTGTATAAGGAATGCTTATTAAGAAAAAAAGTGCCCATCTAAACCTCTAAGCATAAATAAAAGAAACGTTGTGAATAAACAGACACGCAGCCCGGTGGTGTAGTGGTCAAGCATAGCGGGCTTTGGACCCGTTGACGAGAGTTCGAATCTCTCCCGGGCTACCACCAACCAACATAAAAGTTAAGGGCTATTTTGAGTTAACATACGACATTTCTTGGAGATGAACCTTTGAAGTTTGAAGCACCAGTGCAAGAAATAATAATTCATAACCCCGACGTTATAAGCGTAAGATTTGCTAAACCCAAAGATTTCACCTACAAACCTGGACAATATATGCTAGTAACACTCAACGCAAACGGTAAATCTCTAATGCATCCCTTAACCATGTCTAGCAGTCCAACACAAAACTTCTTAGAGTTCACCAAACGGCTATCCACCAGCGAGTTTTCAAACACGCTCCGAACCCTAAAAGAAGGCGACCCAATATTGCTAGACACACCCTACGGTAAATTCACATTTATGGGCGAAACCACAAAAATCACGTTTTTAGCAGGCGGCATAGGCATAACCCCATTTAAAAGCATAATCCAATACTGCACCGACACAAAGCAAACCGCAAACATCACACTGTTCTACGGTGTAAAAACGGACAAGGACTGCACGTTCAAAGAGGAATTTGAACAAATGCAAACCCGCAACCCCCACCTCAACCTTGTGTTAGTCGCCTCTGAAGCTGGCAACGAGTGGACGGGCAAAAGAGGATACATCAACGCCGACCTCATCAAAACAGAACTACCTGATTATAAGGAGCACATGTTTTACGCTTGTGGACCACCCGGCATGGTAGCGGCAATGCAAAAACTCGTCGCGGATATGGGATTGCCACCGAGCCAGTTGAAGCTGGAAGTGCTGGTTGGGCACAATTAAGAGGAGCTATTCCAAAAAAGAAAAAAATCAAAAAATAAGAGAAACAAGAAGAATATTAGGGGTAGAATCGTCTTGTTGTTCTTGGAAACGGAATCGCATCAATAATGTTTTCTAAGTCCAGCATCCAAATCAGCAATCGTTCCAAACCCATACCAAACCCAACATGCGGAACCGTGCCGTAGCGGCGCAGGTCAAGATACCACTCGTAATCTTCAGGATTAAGTCCCTGCTCTTTCATGCGGGCTATCAGGGTGTCTTTGTTGTCTTCTCTTGCACCGCCTGTGCTGATTTCGCCAACACGAGGCACCATCATGTCCACTGATTTTGCAATTTCAGGGTGATCATCGTAGGTTTTGCAGTAGAATGCCTTAATTTCGGTTGGGTAATCATACACGAAAAATGGTTTGCCAAACTCGTCTGATAAGACTTTTTCGTCTTCATAGCCAAGGTCTGAGCCCCATTTAAGCTCAGGGTTTTTGGGTTGTAATCGTTCGATGGCTTCTTTGTAAGTGATTCGTGGAAACGGGGTTTTTACGGCTTTGACTTTCTCAATATCCGCGCCCAATTCGGCAAATTCTTTTTGGCATTTCTCAGCCACATCTTGACAGATGTACTCCATTAGGCCTTCTTCAAATTTCATCAAGTCTTCCAAGTCTGCAAATGGCCATTCACCTTCCATATGCCAGTACTCGGTAAGGTGGCGGATGGTTCGGCTTTTCTCCGCGCGAAATGAAGGTGCTATGCAGTAGACTTTCTCTAAGCTATACATGAGGATTTCAAGGTACAATTGACTGCTCTGTGTTAGGTAGAGCTCTTGGTCAAAATATTTGAGTTTGAAAAGTGTTGAGCCGCCTTCCACCGCCGCGGATATGAACATTGGTGGGGAAACCTCGGTGAAAGTTTGCTGCTTAAAGTATGCACGCGCAGACTCTATAATTTGAGCGCGAACCTTCATGACAAGATTCATTTTTCTGCTTCTTAGCCAGAGGTGGCGCATGTCACGGATGAACTCTTCACTTTTGTCTTTGCTTATTGGAAAATTCTCGGCAAGTCCAACAATTTCAAGAGTCTCAGCGGCGATTTCGTAACCTCCAGGCGCGCGTGTATCAGGTCTAGCGGTGCCTTCCAAGGTTAGGCTGGATTCGATGGTGAGTTTTTGAGCTTCACCCCAGCAGGGATTGTCTTTTTTGATGGTGCATTGGATTACGCCTGTTGAGTCTCGGATAAGCAGGAAAATTAGCGCTTTTCCTTCGCGTTTACGGTACACCCAACCTCGTATCTGCACTTTCTGGTCTGGGCAGCAACCGTCTAGGATTTCGCGGATTTTCTTTAGAGCCATCGCAATCAACTGTTTTTCTTAACTATTGCTTTCAACCCTAAATGCCTATCGTTTCAGATTTCCTTAACCGTGGGTTCCTGAACCTTCAAAAACACGAAAACCGCTACTGGAACCATAACCACCGCCAACAAAAGAAAAGGTAACCAAGGAGCAACAAACGCATACAAAAACCCAACCAGCACCAGCAAAACCGCCTGCATAATAAATGCGAAAAACTGCATACAGCCAGTTGCTGTTCCTCTCAAGCTGCGTGGAATCAGATCGCCCATCAGAATCTGATAACTGTTAAGTTGAAGAGCGTTTCCCAAGCCGAACAGGAAGAAGGCAAGGAGTAGCGTGTAGAAGTTGCCGTTGAGAAACAGGAGCATGCCTGGGACGCAGAGGAGGTAGCCTGCGATTAGGAAGTGTTTTCTGCCGATTTTATCCATGAAAAATCCTGCGGCAATCACTGGGACAAAGATGCTTAGATACATGAAGGTTTGAATTATTGCCCACTGATAATTGGACATTTGAAGAACTGAAGTTGCATAAACAACAAAATACATCATACAACTCACCACCAAACCGCTCACGGTAATTATTGCTAAGAAAAGGTAAAACGCGGATTTGGGAACTTTACGCCAAACGTTAAAGCTATCTTTTACAGAGCGGGGATAATCGCGGAGCACATCAAGAACTGTAGGCTTTTGGCTGTTGCCGTTTGCAGGCAAAGTCTCCTTTAATCCAAGCCGCAACATTGCAGCCGCAAAATAAGCAATCGTCAAAATCGCGTAAGCAACCCGCATGCCCAAAGTAAAACCAAAATACGACACCAAAAAACTGGCAATCAAAGGTCCAGGTAAATAAACAAGGTTAGTAACGGCGGATTGGAAGCTGAAGCCTGCACCACGGTTTTGCGGAGGCAGAGAATCAAACACCATCGCCATTAATGCTGGACCGTAAATCGCGCAGATGTTCTGGATAATCATTCCCAAAACAATGAAGTGCCATGATGGTGCAAACACAAAAAATAAGCTACCTATTGCTAACCCGAAGGTCATCCAAACCACAAGCCACCTCCGCCCATGCTTATCCGCTAAGTAGCCACCGGGAAGCTGAACTATCGCGATTGCCAATGAACCTGCGACACCAATTATGGAGATGAGGAAGTCACTGGCTCCGAGGTCTTTGTAGTAGAGGCTGGCGTAGGTACCTGAGATGGGAGATGCGCCGAACATGATTATCCAACTCAGCGTGATGAGAAGGAAGTTTCCTCGCAGGACTGCGGATTCGCCTTGGAAGAGTTTTGAGAGCGCCATCATTGTGAAAGCATCAGTTAACCTTTATTTAAATCAACCCAAATTTATCAACCAGAAATCAAATGAGAAATCTGTTTTGCATGGCAAATCTTAAATCACCCTTCAATAAGTAAATTTTCATAACAATGCAAAGCCAAGAAAGCTCTACGAAATTAAGAGCCCTAAAAATTTCGGCTATTGCAATCTTTAGTGTTGTAGTGGTTGAAGTTGTTATAGGATTGTTAGTGAACAGTTTAGCAGTGCTAAGTGATGGCTTGCATGCACTTTTAGATGTTGTTTCTAGTGTAATGTTATTTTTTGCGGCAAGAGCAGCACTTAAACCTCCAGATGAAGAGCATACTTATGGGCATGAAAAGTTTGAAGCGATAGGTGGATTAATCGCTGGAATAATCCTCATTGGCGTAGCCCTACTCATTTTTTATGAAGCAGGAGTGCGGTTAATGTCTAATGCCCAAGTTAATGAAGGCGTAGAATTTGCAGGTTTCATCGCCATAGGATACACACTTTGCATTGATGTTGTCAGAATCACAGTTTTTAGCAAAACCCGACACATAGAGGGCGCCTCAGTCAAAGCAGGCTTCTATGATGCCATCTCTGATTTCAGTTCCACCCTGATTGCCCTTGCTGGATTCGGCTTAGCCACAATTGGTTTTTCAAACATGGATTCAATAGCGTCAATTTTCCTTGGCTTCATGCTCACTTACCTGAGCGTTAAACTGGTTAAATCCAGCATAAACGAATTAAGCGACACAGCAAGCAGAGACCTTGTTTCAAAAATAAAAAAGTGCATCCACGCATACCCGGACGTGGATAAAATCGGGAACCTAAAAGTTAGAAAAGTTAGCTCAAAAATATTTGTGGATGCAACAATCCAAGTTCCCAGTGCAATGAGTCTTGAAGATGCCCACACACTTGCTTCCGACCTTGAAATTAAACTAAAAACAGAATGCGGAAACGTAGATGCCACAATACACATTGAACCCTCAGAAAAAGAAGTAAAACTTGAACAACTCGTACAAAAGCTTGCAAGTGTGGAAGGGGTACATCATGTGCATGAAATCAGCACTGTTTACGTTGAAGGAAAACTCTACATTACTTTACATGTATATGTTAATCCTGCACTTTCAGTGGAAGAAGCCCACAAAATCGCTGAAAAAATTGAGCAGAAAATACACGCGGGAATTAAGCATCTTGAAAACGTCACAGTTCATGTTGAGCCTTCAGGTGTAATGCAAGGGGTTGAGGCTGATGAGGAACAGGTTGAACAGGTTGTTTATGAGGTTGCAAGGATTATCGCGCAAACTCTACATGTTAAACGTGTTGTCACTTATTCTGCCGAGGGAAAACGTTACATCAACATTGACTGTTGCTTCACTAAACAGGTAAAGATTACTGAGGCTCACAAGATGGCCTCGCAGCTTGAAAAAGAAACAAAAGAGCATTTTTCAAACTCTGTGGTTACAGTTCATATTGAACCAGAACGCGCTGATTAGGGCAGGTTAACTCTGTCTATAACGGTAAAGTTTCCTGACAGGTTGTTTAGTTGCACCATCGATTTTGAGATTGTGTAGACTGTTTGGTTTATGTATGCTGTACTAGTAATTGCTTTATTGCTGAGCAGTGTGTAATAGTCGTGTACGTTTGTTGAGTTGGCGTCAATTTGTGTTATGGTGCCTTTGAAGACAACGCCATTTTTAACTGTTACATTAAAAACGTATGCACCCTGCCAAGAATAAGCAGGTAAATCTGCACTACCTGGAATTGAAGGAGCAACAATCTTGTTTATGAACACTGGGATAGTTAGCATACCGTTTTCTGGATTAAATAGAAATGCATGAGGATCATATAGTGCTGGTGTGTTTGAGCCGTTACCAAAGACAAAGTATGATAGCTCAACTGGCTTGTTGAGGTCTGTGATGTTAAAGAGGGAAAGTTTAAAGCCGCTGTTTTGTTTGCCTATGCCGATAACATAGTTTTCATCGTATGGGTATAGATAGCTGGTGTATGCTGGAATCTTGATTTGTCCGGCAATTTTAGGGTCAGCGGGTTTGCTTAAGTCTACGATGTAGAATGGCTCGGTTTGTTTGTAGGTTATAAAGTAGCATTTGTCCTCTACGAATCGGACCGTGTATATACGTTCATTTATTTCGAGGTTTTCTATTTTGCCAACAGTGGTTAGGTTACTGTTTAGTATGTAGAGGCTGTTTTGTTGCTCTTGGTTAATCCATGAACCTGTAGTTATACATGTTGCGATTCTGAAGTAACCGTTGTATTCATCCATTGAATACTGATTTAGGATGTATCCTGGAACTTTACCTTTATCTTCAAAAGCCAATGAGGTACCTTTTATGCTTATTCTGTAAATCACTGTCCCCTGTTCATCTTGATCTGGTGAAGGGAACGTTACATACATGTTATTTTGAGAAACATACATGTTACTTGTTTCACCCATTAACATGGTAACGGTGGAAACATTTGGGGTACCATTGGAAATATCTAAGCCTATAAAAGACGTGTAAGTGAAATATGAGCCTGACTGATCAATGTAGTAAATGTTTTCGGGTGAAATCGTATATGATTGAGCCCCATTATAAATTGTTGGTAAATCTACAGTGTCATTTGAAACTTTGGCTTGTTGACTAACCACTGTATAGAGGTAGTTTCCCACCATTCGCGAATTAAAGTAACTGCCGCTAATTGCAAAGTTTTTAGTTAACTGTGGAACACTTTTGTTGGTTATGTCATAAACCTTAACAAATGTTCGCGCATTTTGGATTATATGCTGATAAATTGAGTCTCCGACTTCTCCGCCATAAGGTGTAGGAACATCCTCAGAGAATGGGTCGTCATATTGGCTTCCTATAACAATCAATCTACAACTGGCTTGGTCAAGAAATAGTCCAGCAGCATATGAGGTGTTGTTTAGTTCAATTTTAGATAAAACTGTGGCGTTTTGTGGGTCAGCATCCAAGATGTAGATTATGTTTTGGACAGAGAAATAGAGGTAGGTTCCGTCTGTTTTCATGTTATCAGCTTCATCTACTCCTGCAAACTGAATTTGAGTTGAAGAATCAATTGGGTTAGTTGAAGGGGAAGATGTTGGAATTGGAGAAGTTGCATTTATTTCATTTATTAATTGCTGGTCAAGCGGTCCTCCCGGATATACTGATGAACTGCTAAATTCTGTATTAGCTACTATGTAATTTTTTATTTCATCACTTGATGAGAAAGTTTTTAGAGAAGCCACATTTGGGGATATTTGGATTGGAGAAGCAACCACATAAATCATTGAGATAAGAAGCACCGCTGATAATATCGCCACTAACCCGTAAATTTTCGTTCTTTTTTGTACTTCTTGCTGCAACATTCTTGTATCTACTTACCCCATTGTACCTATTTTATATTATGCTATCTACACGAACACCGTGTACTAACTGTTAGAATGGTCTCATAGCCCATACTCGATACGCCTCATACCAAAATATGCTACAAACAATGATTCCAAATGTTAAAATAAACAGGTTATCCCTGCTAAAGGTCTGCAAAAGCAGGAAAACATAGCCCAAAAAGAACACTGTAGAGAACAAAGCGTAAAAGAAAAACCTTGGAAACAGCACTTTACCAAGCTTAACATAATGCTTTAGAACACCGATTTTGACTTCTCCAACAAGCACATACTGTCCGCCAGTTTCTTGCTTTTGAACCAGCCCTAAATTTCGAAGTTGCTCCAGATGGTGAAAAGCTACGCTTGGACTACTGAAGTGTAGTGCACGCTGAACCTCTCTTACGCTGGCAGGGTTACCTTTCTTGAGCAGGAACCAGTAAACCTTCCATGCTTTACCTCTA
Organism: Candidatus Bathyarchaeota archaeon; assembly: GCA_026014585.1. NCBI lineage: Archaea > Thermoproteati > Candidatus Bathyarchaeota > Candidatus Bathyarchaeota archaeon. Next base: position 273,570 of record JAOZIA010000024.1, read on the forward strand.
AGCGCGTATTCTAATTCTGTGTCATGTTCCTTTTCTGCACTAGGCAAGAGCTATTGCGCCCTCTCTTCTACAAGTTAGAAGTAAAAGAGCTTTAATAAGTTGACTAAAAAAACTCCAAAAAACATCCTTAACCCTTATAGAACAAAAAAGAAAAATTGAAAACAAAAATGAAAAGAAAAGGGTGTTAAGAAAGAAAACAGCATTAAGCTTTTGATTTGTCGCTACCGGTAGAAAGACCTGGAGGCAAATCTGGGAAGTTCGCGCTTACTTTCTGCTCTGCAACCACAGCTGCTTCATTTAGGATTTGGGCGGCGTCTTCATTTACGTTGTTGAAGTTTAATGAATTACCACCGTTTAAGCCTGCATCCATCATAAGCCCGCTTAGCATGTTTCCGATTTCGCCCAGTTCGTTTTCTGCTTCTGGCAGTACACCGCACATTCCTGCGTTAACGCTGCGAAGCACTCCAATGCATGGTCCAAGGTTTGATACCAAATCGCCAAACTCTGTGATTGTTCGCATACGCAGAGATACTTGGTCTAGGGCTAATCTTGCGTTCATTATGAGTTTGGACATTTTGCGGATTTCTGCTAGTTCTGTAGCATAAATGTTGGCGTGCGCTGTGTCATGCTGCGTGTAGGCATCCACTAGTTTAGCAAAGAGTGCTTTGTCTTTTGTTGTGAAGCGTTCGTTTGCTTGGTCAAGCTTGTTAATTTGTAGGTCGAGTTTTTTTAGTGCCATATCAAGTCGCGGTTTTAATGGTGCTTGTGGCTGCACTGTTTGTTTTACTTGGCTGAGGAAGGAGTCTCCTTCTTTTTTAGGTTCCCATTTTTTAGCAAACCGTTCAGACATTTTGTTAACATCCTGTCAACTTTGAACATGACATGTCTAAGTATTTACGTGTTTTTAACATGCACATATATATGTAGAAGGCTATTTTGAAAAAACGGGCGGGTTTACAAAGATTTTCTGTTCAAACACACAATTTAGCATCATCTTAATATCAACAGAATGTTTCTTTTATTGAACAGCATGACTTTTCAACATAAAACTCGATCGGAAAAACCCAGCCATACAGAAAGCGAAAACAAGAAAGTCATGGTTGCCTTCGCTGTTCTTTTGGGCATAACTGTTCTGGTAGGCGGCGTACTGGATATTTTCTTTCAGGGCGTCCCTTTAGGGTTTAATATTCCTGTAATTAACATGCAGGCAACAGTCACAGCGATTTTGTACTATGTTTCCGTGCTGATTGTTGCAGTATACATCGGCATAACTGGTCTAAAAGAACTCATTATAGAACACAGATTCAGCGTCGAGTTTCTGATGGCAACCGCTGCTTTGGGCGCGCTGTATCTTGATGCCCGATTTGAAGCTGCAACAGTGCTTTTTCTTTACTCAATAGCTGAGTATTTTGAAGGCTACATCGAAGACAGGGCAAGACGCACCATAGAAAAACTCAGCAAATTCATGCCTGATAAAGCCCGAATAATTGCTGATGATACAGAAAAAAGTGTTCCAGTTAGCACCGTGGAGCCTAACATGATGCTGCTTGTGAAGCCTGGTGAGCGTATTCCATTGGATGACAGTGTAGTGGAAGGGTTTTCTCATGTGGATCAGGCGGTTGTAACGGGGGAGTCTGTGCCTGTAGTAAAGAAAGTTAGTGACACGGTTTATGCTGGAACACTTAATATCAGCGGTGTTTTGCGGGTTTTGGTGACTAAGAAAGCCAGTGAAACCTTGGTCTCCAGAATTATTGACCTTGTAGTGGAGTCAGGAAAAAAGAAGGCATCCATCGAGAAGTTGGTTACGCGCTTCTCAAAAATTTATGTTCCCATAGTGATTTTGCTTGCAGTTTTAACCGCGACTGTGCCGACTCTTTTGGGCGCTGGAACCTTTGACAGTTGGCTGTATCGTTCCTTGATTTTGCTGGTGGTTTCCTGCCCAAGCGCGTTTATCATTTCTGTGCCAGCCACAGTGTTTATGGCAATCACCATCGCAGCCAAGCGAGGCGTAGTGATTAAAGGCGGAATTTACATTGAAAAACTAGCCAAAGTTAAACAGGTTGTTTTTGACAAGACAGGCACGTTAACGATGGGCAGACCAAGCGTGCATAAAGTCAGGCTTGTTCAACAAAAAGAAGAAAAAGAAGCCATCGCTTACGCTGCGGCGCTTGAGCAGTTCTCAAATCATCCTGTCGCGCAAGCCATCGTACGCAGAGCAGAAGAAAGAGGCATTGACCTCAGCAAGATAAAAGTCACCGATGTCACCGAAATCTCAGGCAAAGGCATAGTGGGCAACGTGAATGGCAACTTTGTGGCGGTGGGCACGCTTGAGTTGATGAAGGATTTTGGCTGTAACTGCAAAGAGGCTTTTGAGATAAACACTGGCGATGTACATACGACGATTTGTGTCTCTGTAGGTAAAGAGGGTTTAGCGTCGGTTTGTGTGGTTGACCAAGTAAGAGAAGATTCTCTTAGAGCAGTTAGCAAATTGAAGAAAAATGGTGTAAAAACAGCCATGCTCACAGGCGACCGCACAGAAATCGCAAACGAGACTGCTCAAGCACTCAAAATTGATGAAGCTCACGCTGAGCTTTTCCCTGAAGACAAACTGCGCCTAATTGAGGAGATGAAGGCTAAAACTGACGGTTTGGTTGCTATGATTGGGGATGGTGTAAATGATGCGCCTGCGTTGGCGGCGTCTGATGTGGGGATTGCAATGGGTGCAGCAGGTGTGGATGCAGCGTTAGAGTCGGCTGATGTTGTGCTGGTTAAGGATGAATTGGCGCAGGTTCCTTATCTTTTGGAGCTTAGCAAAAAAACCATGACTATAGCCAAACAAAACATTGCTGCATCCTTAATTGTTAAACTGGTTCTGGGTGCTTTGGGCTTGATGGGTTTGATTCCGCTGTGGTTTACGGTTGCTTCGGGCGATGATGGCGTGACAATGCTGCTATTGTTGAATTCGCTAAGACTGGAAAGGCTAAAGGAGTAATCGCACCGACCCGCTTTCGGACTAAAAATTTGCCATTAGTGACCTCCCCTCTATCGTTTCTGCAATGAATTTCTAATAGGAACCAAATAGACAGGGTTGACCTCTCTCTATGTTTTCTGCATAAGTTGGATATTTGGAGCCTAATAGGTGGCAAATAGACCTGTTGCTTTATGGAATAATTTACGCCGCAAAACCAGCAGGTGCACGGGCATCAAACGTAAACTACTTGAGGTAGTGTGGTTAAATATGAATAGGTGAGCATTGTGGTTTTTGAGAAAATAGCTGAAACACAAGAAATACCTTCTGGGCAGATGAAAGCCGTTAAACTTGGCTCAGAAACGGTTTTAGTTGCAAACGTAAACGGCACCTACTACGCGATTGGAAATACTTGTACGCATCAAGGCGGAAACCTATCCAAAGGAACCCTGCAGGGAAACATCGTAACCTGCCCCAGACACAAATCACAATTCGATGTGACATCGGGCAAAGTGGTTTCTGGACCAAAGATGCCCTTGTTGCATCCAAAAATCAAAGATGCAACAACCTACGCCGTGAAAATTGAAGAAACAGCAATACTCATAGAACCAAAATAACAGGCTATGCAATAGTTTACTACCCAGCTTAACGTTGGTGAAAAGCGTAAACATAAACTACCTACGATAAACTGTCTCTTTACTTTTGATATCAAACATTAAATCAATTTTGAAAAAAGATTGTCTCGTTGTGGCATAATACAAAAATATTCCTTTTCTGAAGCTATAAAATATGTCAACAGAACTTGAGCTAAATGTAGCGTTGATTCTTCACTATCTAAGAGAATCTAATACATATGTGACAGGTAATGATATCCAATTGGCTACTGGATTAGAACCTTTTCGAATAAATCATGCAGTAGCATTTTTGAAAGATGACCATCTCATTGAAAGTATACAAAGTTACGATATACCCCCATTTATCTTTCATTCGGTAAAACTTACTGCCAAAGGTAATGAAGAAATTGAACGTAAAAGATGGCAAAGAATACTAAAACCCTTGGAGAAAAAACATGAACCATATGCTACTAATGTTTCAACCATAGAACGTCCAGTTGGTTCACCTTTTGGATTCACTGATAACGATTGGCGAGCCATCTCCGTTTGGAAAAAAAGGAAAAACATTCTTTACGTAGTTTTCGGGTGTAAGTTTGCGTCTGATTATTGTAATTATTCTGAGTTGGGAAAAAATATCAAAAAATTGTTCAAAGAATCCGTTGCACGTTATAATAAAGAGAATCATGAGGATATCGTTGAATTGAAATATAGCTCGTTACATGCGGGTTATGGTGAACACCTATTCAACGAAATTGCACGAGAAATTATTTCATCAGACATAGCCGTTTTTGAGACATCGGATATGGCACCTAATGTCTTCATAGAAATTGGCGTTGCCTTAACATGGGGTTCCAGTGTACTTCTCATTAAAAATGCTAAGTGTCCAATACCGCCTTCCGATATTTCGGGTCAAACATATGCAGATTATAGCGATAATGGAAAAAAATTTGCTGATTCAGATTACTCTGAAAAAATATATCGAATGGTCGAAAAAGCTGTCAGGAAAAAATGTTAGAAACATTTCTCAATCTTTTCATATACTATGGTAATGTTTTAATTGTTATTTTGGGTGTATCGGTAAGTCGAAGGTAATAAGTTTGAGTAGTGATGGTGTTAAGTGTTCTAAGCCTGAGTGCGATAAGTTCGTCGCAATTAATGAGTTAGCTAAACGTAGAGGCTTTTTCTGGTCATCGTTTGAGATTTATGGGGGCGCTGGCGGATTTGTCACTTATGGTCCCTTGGGTACGCGCCTAAAGCAAAACGTAGAAGCAAGATTACGAGAATTATTTGTGAAGAAAATCGGCATTTTCGAGATGGAATCATCCGTTATTGCCCCAGGCAAAGTGTTTCAAGCCAGCGGTCACGTGGATCACTTCAAAGAACCCATGGTGGAATGCCAAAACTGTCACACTCGCTTCCGAGCTGACCACCTCATTGAAGAAAAGGGCATTTCATCTAAAGAGGCGGAAAAGATGACGCTGGATGAGGTGGAAACTGAGATTGCTCATCACGAAATAGTTTGCCCAGACTGCAAAGGCACATTTGGCAAACCTACACGCTACCTCACAATGTTTGAAACCACCATCGGCCCATACGCAGGCTCCGTCGGCTATGGTCGTCCAGAGGCAGCGCAGAACATTTTCGTCGAATTCAACCGCCTATTCATAGCTGCACGTGAACGTTTACCGTTTGGATGCATAAACATTGGCAAGGCACTACGCAACGAAATCTCGCCAAGACAGGGCTTAATTCGCTTGCGTGAATTCACCATTGCGGATTTGGAGTTCTTCTTTGACCCCGCTGAGGGCACATGTAGCAAGCTCTGTGAGGTTGAAGATGAGGTTTTGCCCATTTTGCTCTGTGATACACGCCTCAAAGAATGCGAAGATGTAACCAACTTCACCGTGCGCGAAGCATTAGATAAGAAAATTATCCGTTGTGAATGGCAAGCCTACTTTATGGCTATGGCTAAACGTTTGCTGGAGGAGTTGGGGGTTCCTGTTGAGAGGCAGCGTTTCTTAGAGAAGCTCACTTGGGAGAAAGCCCACTACAGCACACAAAGCTTTGACCAAGAAGTCCTCGTGGACCGCTGGGGCTGGGTGGAAGTTTCCGGTCACGCATATCGAACAGATTTTGACTTGTCCTGTCACATGAAAGCCAGCGGCGTAGACATGTCCGTATATAAAGAGTACAAAACCCCCATAGAAAAAGAAGCACTCACAGTAAAGCCGATAATGGCAAAGCTGGGTCCCGTCTACAAAGGCGATGCAGGCAAGGTCGCGGCGATTCTTGCCAAGGCTGACCCCAACGAGGTTGCCAAGCAAATGGCTGAACAAGGCAGCTACATGGCAGACAATTACCAAGTGCTCCCCGACCAAGTAGAAATTGGTGAGCAGAAGATTGTGGAACGCGGAACCCGTTTTGTGCCACATGTGGTTGAACCCAGTTTTGGTTTGGACCGCCTGTTCTATGTGACACTTGAGTACGCTTATGGCTTGAAGGATGACCGTGTCGTGATGAGTTTTCCACGCCGCCTCGCACCCATTCAGGTTGGAATTTATCCGTTGATGAGCAGAGACGGTTTAGACTGCAAGGCACAAGAAATCCAAAAACTTCTCAGCAATGAGGGTTTCATGACCGAGTATGACGAGGCAGGCAGCATCGGCAGAAGATACGCACGCGCTGACGAAGCAGGCATCGCGTTGGGTATAACGGTGGATTATGATACGCTAAGTGACCAGACCGTGACGATTCGTGACCGTGACTCTTGGATGCAGGTGCGCGCGCCAATTGAGGAGTTGCCAAAGCTGCTGAAGGAGTACTTTGAGGGCAAAATAAACTTCGAAAACTTGGGTATAGTCATTAAAGGTTAATTACTACCATTTTTTTATATCACTTTATACATAGTTTAGTTAGTGTTTAGGCGGTTAAGAGAGTGGTCCTTCCATCAGAAACAGAAGAGCGCGTGAAGCGTAGAGCATTGAACGCTTGTCAAGATAACCTTCGTAAAGTAGTAGATGTATCTAGAAAAATTCCTCAACTATCAGAATATTTTGCCAGCGGAGACCGCGAATCCGCCAAACGATTACTTAGCGAAATCAGAGCAGGAGAAGAAGAAGTCATCAAAGCACGCCGCATGGTCAGCCAAGAGCTCGCATCCATCGGCGCAATCCTAAGCAGCCGAGAAGACTTCCTACGGTTCACTAATCAATCCAGCGAAATCGCCGACTTCTCCGAAGGTATAGCCTTTTACCTTGTCGAAATCATGGAGCACAACTGGGTTATCTCCTCAGACATAAAAAAAGACCTTCTCAAACTCTCCGTTGCCGTGCTCGACAGCGTACTAAAACTACGCGAAACCATGATGGTACTCAACTACGGCTCACAAAAAACCCTAGAAAAAGCCAAGGAAGTAGAAATTGCCGAACGCATAGTGGATGACCAGTACCGCCAGTTAACCATCAAAGCCCTAACTAGCAAACTGGACACGCCTGCGCTTCTGCTACTCCGTGAGGCTTTACAACTTATGGAGAACTCTGCAGATAAAGCAGAGGACGCGGCGGATACGGCACGCATGATATCATTCATCATGTAGTGAAACTGAATGCCTAAAACCAAAGTTGAACTAATCGACAATTACCTAGTCGTTTGGGACCCAGCGGAAGGCTCACAGCTCTACAAGGAAGGCTACTACGGGAAACCTTTAGGCATTCCTAAACCAAAAATCCCCGAATTTTCTGTACCCCTAATTTTGGATTTAATGGAGGGCGTATATCTTGCGGAACAGAAAAAAATCGCCGTCTACGAGACTCAACAGAAAAAAGCTGTAGGACTTAAAAAACTACAACAAAAAGCGCGAGAACTCTACAGTGAATTTGAAGAAAAATATGCGGTTTATCAAGATTTACGCAATAATAATTTGATTGTAACGCCAGGCATAAAGTTTGGCTGTGACTTTGCCGTCTACAAGTATGGACCAGGAGTGGAGCATGCACCGTACATGGTATCGGTAAAGCAGCAAGGCGCAGATATTTCAGCCACAGAAATCGTGAAGGCAGGGCGGTTGGCGACCACTGTTCGTAAACGTTTCATCATAGCCGTGCCCGATATTGAGGGTGACAGCGTGAAGTATCTGATTTTTAAATGGTTTAAGGCTTAGTTGGCGATTACGGTTTGGTTTTGGAATTCGTCACGTAGTTTCTGGTGCGGGTATACTTTTGAGGTTGCCAGTGAACAGCCTTCTTCTAAGGTTACATCGTCTGCAACAACTGATACGGCGGTGATTCGGGTTCTTTTGCAAGGAGACGATTTAACAACCACGTGCCTGCCGATTATGCTGTCATGAATTTCTGCGCATTCTCCAATTATTACACGATCCATTATTGCAGAGTTGGTGACTACAGCATTTTTCTCTATACGGGTAAAGTTGTCTATGCAACTGTTAACGATTCTTGCGCCATCGTCGATGTGTACATGGCGTCCGATGAGGCAGGAGCCTTCAATCTGGATTTTTTTCTGTTTGATTTTGCGGATTATTTCATCGCGGCGTTTTTCAGAATCATTGCTTTCACCCTGCACAAAAATTTGGCTGCCCTCACATAGTCTGCCGCCGAAGTCTTTTAGGGTAGAAAATCGCCCGTGGAGCAAGTTACTCATGGCTTCTAGATAATTTTTGGGTGTACCAACATCAAACCAGCTGCCTTTTAGTGTGTAACCGTAAACGGGACGTCCAGATTTAATGACGTATGGGATGAAATCGTAGCCGAAGTCGAGACGGTTTTTTTCTTTGATTATTTGTTGCACACCTTTTTCTTTGAAAATCTTGCGTACTTCAGGCGAGAGTACATAAAGGCCAGTGTTGGCAAGGTTGCTTGGGGCATCTTTGGGAAGAGGTTTTTCGACAAAATTTTGGATTCTGCCGCATTTGTCTATGTCGGCGATTCCTAAGCCTTCAACGTTTTCGACTTCACGTAGCACTATGGTTAGGCAGGATTCTTTTTCTTTGTGAAAATCCATCAGTTTCTTTACTTTTATGTCAAAAATGTTGTCGCCTTGCACTGCGAAAATGGGGTTTACCAAGTCAAAGTATTCCATGTTTATTTGTGCGGAGTCTGCACTGCCGAGGTCGTCCACGTTGGGCTGATATTTTATGTGTATACGGGGTTTAATGTTGTATCTTACTGAGAAGCCTAATCCTGACTGAAAATAATCGTATAGGTCACGATAGTTCGTGTAGCCCTTTACACCAAAGACGAAGTTTCTAACTCCCTGAGAAGCCAGCGAAAGCAGTGAAAATTCTACCAGTGGCCTGTTGAGTAGGCGCAGTGCAGCTTTGCTGGTTTCCGCTGTTAAGGGCAGAAGCCGCGTGGCTTTTCCGCCGACAGGAATTATAACTCGAAGTTTCTCTGGAGCATAACAGTCCCCAACTAGGGGTGCATAATTGTCACCCAACAGTTAACACCTCTTTTTACCTGTACTAGCCAGATTAACCATTTTAATCTATCTACACAGCAAAAAACCGCTTACTTCTGGTAAACTACTCGTCAAATAGTCGTGCACTTGTCGGTTTATTGATTATATGAAGACTTGACTTTTTGGCGGTTTTCTCTTTCTAGCAAAGTACAAGGCAGGTGCTACTATGAAGCCTGCTATAATTAGTATAAACAGGGAGTTTTCAAGTGAGCTGTCGTCTGTATTTGTAGGAGTTGGTAGAGTATTTGAGAACCAGTTAAAGGTGTTTTGGGGAGAAACATAATCATAATCCACCGTGAACGTTACTGTCAAAGTCATTTCTTCGCCGTCAGTAGCGTGTGAATAAACAATAAGCTTGTGGGTGCCCTCAGCTAAGTCATCTAAGGATGCGTCTGCCACAAAAGCTGTACCGTGTTCCAGAACGCTATCGGGGCTTGTCCAGTACAATCTGTTATCAATTCTTGTTAAATTAGTAAAGGTAACATTGGCAGTGCCATCTATGCTGTAACTGATGGATGTAACATCTGGCTTATCGGTTTCAATGTTGACGATAACTTGAAGCGGAACAGAAGAATTAGCATACACTTTTGCAGAAAGAGGAGAGGGTATTTCGATGGATGGGGGCGGAAAATAGTTTGCTTTAACCAATTGCGAGGAGGCTATTAGTGAAATTGCCAAGAGTATAATAATTGTTAACCCTAATCTGCGATTTTTCATAACTCTACCTAAGTTGATAGCTTTTCTATTTTCGGTTGATTATACAGAAAGCCAGTTATATGTACCTTGCTATGGGAGCACACAAGGGCTTCTGGCTTATCAAAACGCGAGTTTCGACCTCTTTCTAATAAAAAACAAAACAGTCACTGAGGATGCAGCAATAAACGCGATGACAATGAGCCAAAGAGAGTTTTTGAGCTGAAGGAGTCCTTCATTTTCTGTTGGAGGCAGTGTTTCTGTTTGAGAGGATGAGGGAAGTGGGGGCCAGCTAACAGTGCTGCGTGTTGGAGGCACATAAGAATAGTCCACTGTGAAATCTACGGATTTGGTCATTTCGTTACCTTCAGAATCACGTGAATAAACAGTCACTGTGTGCGTGCCCTCAGTTGAGATAGTCATAGATGTGTTTGCCCTAAACGCAGTACCCTGTACAGAGACTCCTTCTGTGCTGGTCCAGTACCACATATTCTCCTCTCTATCTATATTGGAAAGCGTAACAGGAGCTTTACCGTCTATGCTGTAACTAATACGGGTAATATCTGGCGCGTCTGGTTCAACGTTAACAACAACTTGAAGGGGAACAGGCGAGTCGGAATAGATGGCGGGGGCAGAGACAGGTAAGACAATTTCAAGTGATGGAGGCGGCAAATAGTTTGCGTTAGCCAATGGTAAGGAAGCCATTAGTGAGACTGCAAAGATTAGAACAAACAGTAACCCTGATTTTTGAGGCTTCATTGCTCCATCAAGTTTTGGTGCATCAGTTTTCAATAAAAATTTTTGCTATATCCCGTGTTTCTCAAGCTAACTCTATATATGAGTTGAGGAATTTTTGGTGAGCAAGGAGCAAACCATTTTGCATCTGGAAGAAATGAAAAAAGAAATCGAAAACCTCGTAATAACTAAAGGCTTCTACAACAAACCAGAAGACATCCCCAAAAAACTCCTCTTCGCCTTCATCGAACTAGGCGAAGCAAGTGATGCATGGAAAAAAGGAGAGCCAGAAGAAAAAATCGGCGAAGAACTCATCGACGTAATGTTTTACCTATTAGACGCAAGCCGTTTGGCGTGTCCCAGCGTGAACATGGATGAGATGTTTGTTAAAAAACTTGCTAAAAACCTTGGGCGACCTTACCAGTACGGGGAAGGACATCGCAACAAACCACCCTAACAATTTTCCTAAAATTCTAACTTAAGCCTATTCAGGTGACAGGTTAGGGTGAGATTTTGAACAACCAGAATTTTTGTGAATCTGAAGCTTGACTTGTTTGGTTCCATGTACCTACACAGATGTAGCCGCCATCGCTGGTTTGAATCGCGCGGTTAATGGTTGAATAGTAGGCGGTAATGTTTTGCTCAATTTTTAGTTGAGCTTCAAGATTGCCGTTGCTGTCGGTTTTAGCTAGCCAAGAAGTCACTCTGCTGCCATCGTCAGAGTAGATTACGCCAACAAGTACGAATCCGCCGCCTTGAGTGTTAGCAACCGAATGAATAGCGGTGACTTGAGGATATGTTTTGTTCCAAAGCATTGTCCCTTGCAGGTCAGTTTTTACTAGCCAGCCTTTTTCTGGATTTACCAAACTGCCCGCCAGAATATAGCCATCATCGTCTGTTATTACGCCTGAGCTTTCATACGAGGAAATTGCATCTCCCTGATAATCCTTTGACCATAAAAGAGTGCCGTTAAAGTCAAGCTTTGTTAACATATACTTGGTTCCGCCACCGCTTGCTTGATGACTAGCAAAGAAAATGTATCCATCATCTACAGGCTCCATTGAACTGGCTGCACCTACAGAGACTTCTTTTGAAAAAAATGCGTTGCCAGAAGCATCAGTCTTCACCAGATAACCGTGAGAAACCCCATGATAATCCCACGAAAGAGTCCAAACACCAAACAGAACATAACCATCATCTTCTGTCTGGAATAGGCTAATGAAAGCAGTGTTGGTAGCATTTGAGGGGGAAGTGTAAGTTTTTGTCCAAGTAATATTTCCGTCTGAATCAAGTTTGATTAAACAGAATTTACTATACGGAGTGTTAGGGTATATTTGGTCAGGCGAGGTTATGCCACCGATTACCGCATAGCCTCCATCGTTTGTTTGGGCGATATTGTAAAGTTTGGGTGTTAAGTCTTCGACTTGAAAGGTCTGTTGCCATTGCACATTTCCAGAGCTGTTGGTTTTAACCAGAATTGGCTGATTGTTAACAAAAACAGTTTCGTTTGAGGTGTTCTTTGAGAGTTCAGCGGTTGTTCCAAGAGCTAAATAGCCCCCATCAGAGGTTTGGATTACTTTTTCGCCGGTTATGTCGGGCAAAAAGGTTTGCCATTCTACCTGAAGCGTTTCCTCGTTGCCGTTAAACAAGGGGGTAAACAAAGCAAGCAATATGCAAACTACCGCAATAATTGCTAACAAAGTAGATAGCGTGATTACCAATTTTGACTTTTGCATAGTGAATAGGGGTTGGTGCTGTTTGCTTAAATAATTTGTCAATAGTTAAGGTCAAAAAGTTGCATCATGTTTATTTTCGCCAGTTCAATGTAACTGTTGATTATTGTGTCCTTCAATTACCCCCAATGCCAGTTTGAATGCACAAAATGCGGATTATGCTGCGGCGACACCGAGCAAAAAACAAGGCATATTCTGCTTTTAGAAGCTGAAGCAGAAGAAATCAGCCAACAAACCAGCACGCCAAAACATGATTTCTGTGAACCCATCACAGGCAAAGAACCCTACATTTACGAAATGAAAAAAACTGCGGGCAAATGCATTTTCCTAAAAAACAATCAATGCACCGTTTACGAGCTGCGTCCTCTTATCTGCAGATTCTACCCCTTTGAATTCAAGTTTTCAACCGACCAAGACTGCTACCTGTTTGAGGAAACACTGGAATGCGTCGGAATCGGCAAGGGTAAACTCATGAATAGAGCGTATTTTGAGCAGCTTTTCTTGTTGGCACAGCAGCGTTTGGGTTAGATTTGTTCCATAACGTTTGCTTGTTCGAGTATGGTACCGCAGTAGTGGCATTTTAGCATTAGAGGTTCAGGGTTTTTGACGTAAAATTTTGAGTTCACGGGTTCGCCGCTGTTGCTGATGCATGCGGGGTTTATGCATTTGATTATACCCTCAATTTTCTGGGGCAACTTTACTTCTTGTTTTGCTAGGACTTGATAGTTGCGGATTATGTTAATTGTCGCATGGGGGGCAACTAGGGCGATTTTGTTGACTTCCTGTGGGTTAATGGCTCTGCCCTCGATTTTGAGCACGTCTTTGATTTTGAAGCATTTACTTGGAACATTAATGGCTATGGTGATGGTGTGTTTTTCTTTTCCTGTTATTCCCAAAATCCGCACCACATCCAAAGCGTAGCCAGCACGTATGTGGTCAATAACGGTGCCGTCTTTGATTTTTGAAACTCTAAGTTCTTTGTCGCTCAAGCAAATTTCCCCAAACAAAGAATACTGCAAAGCATAAATTAAACTTTACAAGGGCTATGGATTTACTGTCGTAAATCGATAACGGTTGTCCCTGAGAACTTGTCAAAGTATCTGCGGAACAGAACGTTTTTGAGACGCCAACCCACCAACAAGTCAAAAGGCAGCAACGGCAAAAGCTTGCCAAAGTTACGGACTGCCGCATGGTCATAAGACATTTTTTTGCCATCTGTTCGGACAACTTTGAGTCCCACAAGGCGTTTACCTATACTTTGCCCGTTGAAGCCTTCAAGCAGAGTTGAGTAGAGCCACATTAGCCCTATGGTTACAAATATTGTTGCACTAACTACTCGCGCGATTAAGTCTCCTGATTGTATTATGAGTTCGGGAATAATTGTGATTAGAAACGTGATTGCGGTAATCAAAGATAAATCTATTATGAAAGCTGAAACACGTTTTTTTAATGAGGCTACAGAAAGCTGCGTGACTTTGCCTTGTACATCAGCGGAGTCTGCCCAGCTTGCGATGTCGTGAATGATGCGCACTGCACTTTCTCCTGCTCGGCTTAGCGTGTACTTGCCTGAGGAGGTTTGTTCGATGAAAGCGGGGAGGTTTCGCAGGTGAAAACTGAGTTTTCCAGTATCGATTGTTAGTAAGTTAAGCAAGTCGGTGAACGATAACTCACCTTTGTCACTTAGGTTCAACAGTATTTCCCGCCTTATGGGGTGGGATAGAACTGAGAGCACTCTTGTGACACTGTCTTGGTTTTCTAACATATTTATAGCCGAAAAGGTTCGTTTCGGGGGACACTATAGTGTCCTCTACTTAATATAAACACTATGAACCAATAATCTAGAACTTAAAGATTACACAAAAAAACAAAATTTCACATATTGCAATTTATTAGCACAAGCAACCTAAGTATAGGCATGTCAAATGCTGAACTCGCAGTACAAGTATTCAAACAATTAGAAAGCGAAGACTTCCGCATACTACACATCATTGAAGCCGCCATGAGCAAACGCGAGTTCGTTCCAACTCAGCAAATAAAAAAATATGCCAAACTCCCACTTGAGCGCGTAGAGTATACGTTGGGTAAGCTAAGCAAGCTGAATTTAATTTACCAGATGAGCGGCGCATACATTGGGCACACCCTAAACTACACTGGCTATGATTGTCTAGCCATAAATAATCTGGTAAAAGCAGGCGTCATCTCAGCTTTTGGGCATCCCATCGGTGTAGGAAAAGAAGCAGATGTCTATGAAGCACTCAGCCCGCAAAATGTGCCGATAGCAGTTAAATTTCACAGGTTAGGTAGAATCAGTTTCCGTCAAACAAGACGTAAACGTGGCTACATAAATGAGCATGCAGGTTGGCTTTTTCAGTCAAGGCTTGCTGCAGAGAAAGAGTTTGAAGCCCTAAAAATGCTCTACATGCAGGGTATCGCGGTTCCAGAGCCTTTGAGTCATAACCGTCATGTAATTGCTATGGGAAAAATTGAGGGCGGTGAACTTTCCAAATACAAAGACGTTGGGGACCCCAAAAAAGTTCTCAAAGAAATCTATCTAAACGTGAAAAAAGCCTACCAGAAAGCCCACATAATCCACGGAGACCTAAGCGAATACAACATCATCCTAAAACCAGAGGGGCACATCCTCATAATTGACTGGCCACAATACGTTCACATAGACCACCCTAATGCAGTTGAGCTTTTAGAGCGTGATATCAAAAACGTAGCTGTGTTTTTTAGCAGAAAATTCTCTATTTCGATAGATACACAAGAGGTTTATGATTATATTATTGGGAAAGTTGGAAGATTGAAGGGTTAATGCTTGTTTGCATCAAGCACTATGTAGAGGATGTTGTTTCCCCTTAGAAGCACATTGCCATAGTTGGTTAGCAACTGTTCTTCTTTGCATTCTGTGGCGCCTTCCAGCAGAATGTTCATGTGCCCGTCGCATTTTATCATTTTTCCTTTGTATTCACAGCCGTTCTTGAGGACTACTTCGATGTTTCCGTGCATTTGCTTGATTAAGACATTGAGCGGTTTTTTGCTCGGCTCCATCATTGATACGTGATCTCTAATAGTTGACATAAGCATATTGCAAAAACTAACGGATATAAAAGTTTTGTCCATAAAAACACTTCGTCTCTGTTTAGCTAAGGCAACAGTATTTTCCTTTGTCACAAATAGATTCTTTGAAATTCAACAATAAACACAGAACACAACCGTTGTTGTCTTCAGCGCTATATCCTCCGCGTTTATAAATAGAGATGCAAATCTGCAATTTTAGCTCCTTTACATGTACATTCATTAAAAAACATCAGCCACTTCATACACAATCAGCCAACAAACAAATACACCCAATACATGCCATATTTAACAGCACACACCACACAAACCTAACAAATTCACGTTAAAAAAAATGCCCAATGTAGTAAACACCAAAAAACAGAAAACACAAACCTTAAAACCAGAAAAAAACCATTACCAGAAAAGCAAGGGACAAAACATGAGCTTAGCAGTTGACGCACAAAACCTAACAAAACAATTTGGCAACGTTACAGCCTTAAACGGGTTGAGCTTTCAAGTTAAACCCGGAGAAATTTTTGGGTTAATTGGACCCAACGGCGCAGGAAAAACCACCACTCTGCGCATGGTGTGCACACTTATTGTTCCAACCTCAGGCACCTTAAAAATTCACGGGTTGGACACGGTTAAGCAGGCGAGTGAGGTACGCAGAATCATCAGTTACCTGCCAGAGGAGTCAGGGGCGTACCCGAATCTTTCAGGGTATGAGTACTTAGAGTTTATGGCTAAATTTTATCAAAAAGACGGAAACGTCAAAGACATGGTAAATGAAGCCGCCGGCCTCACAGGGCTTGGTGACCGCTTAAAAGATAAAGCCAAAACCTACAGCAAAGGCATGAAACGACGGCTACTGGTTGCCCGAGCCCTAATGACGCACCCAAAACTTGCGGTTCTTGATGAGCCAGCGAGCGGTTTGGATGTGCTTCACGCTTATCATGTGCGGGAAATCGTTAAACGCTACGTGAAGGATTACGGAATCACCGTGATTCTCAGTAGTCACAACATGCTTGAAGTTGAGTACCTGTGCAATCGTGTTGCTTTGGTAAATAAGGGTAAGATTGTTGTTGATGGGCAACCTAAAGAGCTCAAGGACAAGTACAGTTGCGAGAACCTCGAAGAAGTCTTCGCAAAGGTGGTTGGCTATGCTTAAGGGATTCACTACTGTTTTGCTAAAAGAACTCAAAGAGTTGATGCGGGACCCAAAAATCCTCATCGGCATGATAGTGCTACCTTTGATAATGTTTCCAGTTTTGGGGATGGTTATGGGCTATGCAGTGAGCAGCGCTCAGGAGCAGGCGCAAAAAGCAACTGTGCTTGTTGTGGATAATGATATGGGTAACTGGAGTCAAACGTTTATTGGGTATCTTAATCAAACAATGAAAACTGAAGTAATAACCAACACGTCAACACAGGATGTTTTAGACCAGAACCTGCTCAGCTACTATAATAGCAGTAATTTCATGGAGATTCCAGCAGGGTTTAGTCAAAACATGACCCAGCACATGCGAGGCAACTACGACATTACCGCAACCGTGAACATTTTTAGCACTTTTAGCGGAGGCGGCCTATTTAGTGACATAGGCTCAAGTGGCTTAACAAGCTTTGTAACCTTATTCAACCGCGCGGTTGCTCCAGATGTTGTCTTAACCGCTCAGTCAACAATTATCAAAGGACAAGTTCAAGAAGGCATCGACCCCGCCATGGTTTCAAGCCTGATGCTATCACAATCCATTGCTTTGCCCCTAACCATCATGATAATGTTAACTTATGCCATGCAGATAGCCGCGACCAGCGTAGCTATGGAAAAAGAAGAAAAAACTCTAGAAACCTTGCTCACTGCACCTGTTGATCGCTTTGCGATTTTGATGGGAAAAGTTTCTAGCACAGTAATTGTGGCAGGTGTAGCTTCAGTGGCGGTGCTTATTGGCTACTCTTACATGATTGGCTCTATTACTATGGGTGTGCCTATGTCATCAAACATTGACTTGGTGAGTTTGGGCTTAGTGCCATCTCCAGTTGGATACGCGCTTTTGGGGGTCTCCTTGTTTATGACGCTACTTTCTGCGTTGGCATTGGCGGTTATTATGTCAGCGTTTTCAGAAAATGTTCGTGGTGCACAAGCTTTGGTCGGCTATATTTACCCGTTAATCTTCATTCCAGCAATGGCACTGATGTATCTGGACATAAACACTCTGCCAATGGCAATTAAGGCACTGTTTTATGCAATCCCTTACAGTCACCCAATCATCGCATCTAAAGCAGTCATAATGGGCGACTACACAACAGTAGTACTTGGCATAGTCTATGTAGCAATCTTTACAGTGGTTATAATGTATCTTGCATCACGGCTCTTTGCAACTGAGAAAATATTGACGGCGAAGCTGAACTTCAAAAAATCAAAAAAGATACCAACCGACTAAAAGAATACACAAAAAAAGAAAACAAGACGTCTCGAAACATATTCACTAAATTTAAAAACAGAAATCCTTAATGTTATAAGGGTAAACTGCATTAGTATCATAAAAGCGGGGGAACCTTTCCATTCGGAAAAATCAGATGATAGCCATCACGCTTATTGCATCAATGGTTACATTAGCAGTGTGCATTCCCCTCGCAAACGCCGCCGAAGAAAGCAACCAAGGAACATGGAGCACTATGACACCTATGTCAACTGCAAGAAGTGGACTGGGCGTGGTTTCAGTTTTAGGAAAAATCTATGCCATAGGCGGCTCAAATGACCTACAAGTTCTAGGCACTACAGAAGAATACAACCCTTCCACTAACAATTGGACAACCAAAACCGCAATGCCGACTCCGAGAAACGGCTTTGCCATAGCGGTTTATCAAAACAAAATCTACGTTTTCGGTGGAAGCACAGGAACAGGGTCTACTTTTACAGCAAACACGGAAGTGTATGACCCAATAACTAACACGTGGGAGCAGAAACGTTCCATGAGTATTCCACGTGCAGACTTGTCCGCATGCGTTGTAGGCGACAAGATTTACCTAATCGGCGGAAGAAACTACACAAACACAAGCCCCTATTACTGCCAAACAAACATAAACGAAGTCTACGACCCCCAAACTGACACATGGTCAAAAGAAACAAGCATTCCAATCGCCGTCCAAGGATATGCTTCTGCAGTAATGAATGATAAAATCTACATTATGGGCGGCGTTAGAGATGGACAAAGCGGCAACTCAGAAATTTTAAATTACAACCAAGTTTACAATACACAAACCCAACACTGGAGCACCGCAGCTAACCTACCCACAATCAACAGTTACGGAGGCTGCGCAGTAACCAGCGGAAACATGGCACCAGCAAAAATCCATCTTATTGGCGGATGTACCACTACAGGTTTTGAAAATAAAACTCAAACCTATGACCCCCAAACAAACACTTGGAGCACTGATGCAGAAATGCCAAGTGCAAGAGCATATTTTGGTCTTGCAGTGAGTAATGATGTTTTGTATGCGGTGGGCGGATTTGACGGGGAAAAATGCTTGTCAACAAATGAGAAATTCAATCCTGCAGGTTATGGCGAAGTTGCGCCAAAAATTGAAATTTTAACTCCTGAAAACAAGACGTACAGAGAAGTTAGCATTTCATACATAACTAGCAGGTCCACGGATTGGGTGGGTTATAGGTTAGATAATGGTCCCTTGGTTACGATGACTGGGGAAACCGCGCTACACAACGTAGAAAGCGGGTCGCACTCAATAAGAGTTTACGCTAATGATTCGTTGGGAAACATGGGTGTTTCAAACATAGTGTACTTCACCATTGACACACAAGGTCCACAAATAACCGTTTTCAATCCTCAAAACATAACCTACAATTCAGCAAATATTCAAGTCACATTTACAGTTAACGAAAATAGCACATGGACATACAGCCTAGACGGAAAAGACCCAGTTCCAATAATCGGAAACATCACACTACCAGGCATGCCACAAGGACAGCATCACCTGACAATTTATGCAATCGACCAACTGGGCAATACTTCCGAAGAAACCATTTACTTCACAATTTATGCTTTCCCATTGTTCTGGATTGTAGGTTCCACAGCAATAATAACAATCATTTTAGCTGGAAGCTACTTAGCGTTTAAAAGAAATAAAAACTAATCAGATGAGGAAAAACATGGGTTACATTTTGGATTGTCAAGCAGGTGAAACAGAAGGTTATTCATGTCGGCTTTTGGTTGCAGACCGCACGTTTTACATAAAAATTTTCGCTGACCCCACAAAACAGGCGCAGTATGTTTCATGCAATCCAGAGGGCAAAATGGAGAAGGATATTTCCCAGACAGAGTTTGAGTTGTGGCTAAACATTTTGGTGGACAACTCCAAAGAAATAGAGGAAATCAAAAGTAAACTTAAAACAATAAAAAAATATTGAGCAGTTGTTCATAGTTTTCTGTTTTTTTGACTCTAACATTTATATTGCCACTAGAATATTGATTTTTGCGGTGAACGAGAAGGTGACAGTACATTTTGTTTCTTGGGACACCAACAAAAACCTCATGGAAGAAGCAAACAAGCTGTATGATGCAGCTAAAACTTTTGATTACATCAACAAAGGTGACTTAGTCGCTGTTAAACTGCATGTTGGTGAACTAGGCAATCCCTACTATATTCAACCATTTTTTGTCCACGATATCATACGCAGAGTCAAAGAGGCAGGCGGCAAACCCTTCCTAACCGATTCAAACACGTACTATTTAGCCCAAAGAAACAACGCATACGACCACATGATAACCGCGCAAACTAACGGTTTTAGCATGGCACCCTTCATTGTGGCAGACGGCTTAAAAAGTGAAAACTACCGCACCATAAAAACCAAAGGCATACTGCAAAAAATCGAGGTTTCAGGAGCCATCGCAGAAGCAGACGCCATGATAGTAATCACCCACACCAAAGGGCATGAACTGTGCGGTTTTGGGGGAGCAATAAAAAATCTGGGCATGGGCTGCACCCCAAAAGCAGGCAAACTCCGTCAGCACCGAGTTGTCGGCTTAGAAATTGACCAAACCAAATGCATAGGATGTGGAAAATGCAAAGAAGTTTGCCCTATGGATTTACCTGAAATCATTGAAGGAAAAGCAAGAAACACTTCGCCAGTGTGCATGCGTTGCCCCGTGTGTAATGCTATTTGCCCAATAGGTGCTATAAGATTTGTTCATAAAGAAAATCTTCTCAAAGCGGTAGCATCAGCGGCGTATGGTGTGCTATCCACGTTTAAACCTGAAAAAGTATCCTACGTGAATTTTGCAAAAAATATTACACCTTATTGTGATTGCCTGCCGAATCCGGGTAAAATTATGATGCCAGATGTTGGCATTTTTGCAGGGGATTCACCTGTGTCGGTTGATGCAGCGTTTCTGGGCAGCGTGAATTATCGGCGATTTAATGAGGCGTATCATGTGGATTGCATGATGCAGGTTAAAGAGGCTAAGATTTTGGGTATTAATGGGGAATTGAAGCCTAAAATTGAAAAGATTAGTTGATTGAGCCTGTTTTTTATTTTTTTTTGTTTTTGTTGGTACAGATTACACAATTTTTAAATAATTGTAAATAAGTAACTATTTACAAGGATGTTGTAATGCGAGCAAACTGCACACTATCATCACCCCTAAGCCAAAAACAAAAAACCATCTGGTCAATGATAAACAAAGGCCTAACCATAAATGCAATCGCAGAAAAACTCCACACCACCCGGCAATTCGTAAACCAAACCAAACTATCCGCAGAATCCCGACTATCCACAACACTACTAGACGTAGCCCAAGCAAACGACCTACAAGTCACCAAACTCTACCCCCAACAAGGCATACTCCTCGCCTACCACCCAGCCATAAAACGTAAAGCCATCCTCACCTACAGCACCAACTACGGCATAAAAGTCTGGTACTGGCACGACAACCCCGAAGAAGTAACAGACCCCACCTTCCTAAACCAAATACGCCAATACCTACTCGACATAGCCAAAGAGCGAGGCGTAGAAATCGAGGGCGCCGACAAAATCCACCCTGCCAAGCTAGCCCATCAAATATTTTCCAAACTTGTTCCGGAGTTGAAAGCATGACTGCGAAAAGAAGTTTAGAAAATAGACTAAGAGGCTGGATGCCAAAAGAATCATTCTCAATTTGTACACCAGCCAACATCAGTGCTGAACCCAGTCAGCAACCCGTAGTAATTCCGTCAGGGGTTACTTTAAACGCCATAACTGTGGCTGGCGTCAGCGCAGTTGTCTATATAGCCCTCGCAACAGTTTTTATAGGAAAATTTGGGCCAACACAGATTCACATAATGCCTGAAATCGCTTGGATAATTGTGGGAGTAGCAGTTGGAATACTTTCCAACTACATGTTCACTCAAAGCCAGCTTTGCCGACTTTCAAGAAGTTATAGAATTGAAGGACCAAACAAAAAAGAACTTCTTCTCCTTATTGCGCCTTTGTTAACAATATGGGCATCTTCATTCCTTTTTAATTCTTCATTTTTTAATGCAACACAAGCTCTAAATTTATCATTACTTTCTGCGTACATGGCTCTAGTACCGCATATGCCCATTAGATTTTGGATGTTTCATTCATATGAAAAAAAGGAAAACATGAGA
Organism: Candidatus Bathyarchaeota archaeon; assembly: GCA_026014585.1. Taxonomy (NCBI): domain Archaea; kingdom Thermoproteati; phylum Candidatus Bathyarchaeota; species Candidatus Bathyarchaeota archaeon. Next base: position 295,487 of record JAOZIA010000024.1, read on the forward strand.
CTAATGCAAGATTGGATACAAATAGGAACAATAGCAATCCCAAAACCCCCAAATCCAGAAGTGAAAGCATGAAAAACAAGCAGAATACAAAACAACAGAGCAGAGGTTGGGTGCCTGAAGAGCTGAAAATATCAAGTCTTCAACAAACAAAAAACCCTAAAATACCCATAACGGGTGTTCGATTGGGGCTTTTGATTTTTGCGATGGGTTTTGCAGGTGCATTCTTAGGCGGGTTAGATACCGCTTTAGGTTTAGGACTACTCTCAGGAGTAGATCCGCACGTTTTTGTTATACTTTTAGTTGTCTGCATAACGGTTGTAGCAATCACAGTAATTTTGAGCCACAACAAGAAAAGGAACACTAAAACATGAACACTCTAAAATCACTGGAAAATCGTCTCAGAGGCTGGATTCCACAGGAACCTAACTGTACAAACCATTTCCCAGCCCAAGCCAACCCGAAGCAAAGAAACTACACCCCATACATTGCTAGTTTCTTGGCGGTTTATGCTGCTGTATTTCTGTCCATGGGGGCAATGCACCTGTTAGGTTTGGGGGCTTATGATTCCTTTGCAGCGGGCATATCGGGGGCGTTGGCATTCATTGCAGTCACCATCTTTTTAAATAGATCACATAACCAAAGCATGCCCATCACGGAAACGCAAAAAAGAGCAGCCAAAAGAATTGCCATCGTAAACGTGGGGATGGTTGTGGTTTTGTTGGGAACGTATTTGTGGGTTAACCCAAACATTGCAAACAGCACGGTCACGTTGGGCTTGTGGATTGCTCTTTTGTTTGCGTGTTTTTTAGTTAACAATTTGCTGGCTCGGAACTTCAAGAAACAAACACTAATGGAGATAACATGATGAATCCAAAAAATCGCTTACAGAATCACTTAAGAGGGTGGCTTCCCAAAGAACCAACACTTCAAACCAGTCAAGCACCCATTAACCCAAAAAACACACCCATGATTCAATGGACTGCAAAGGCGTTAGTTATTGGTGCAGTGTTAAGTGCAACGTTTTTAGTTCTTGGAGAAACTACAGGTTTAACAGGTGTGGGTAGGTATCTTTGGTATGCAACGGTGGAGGGCACAGTCTGGGGTATAGTGGCGGCGGTTCCTTTTCTGGTTAAACGCAAAACATGCTCACAGAAGGAAGAAACAAAATGGATAGACCAGTAAAATCTAAATTTCCAAGAGGTGGAATAGTGATTTTCACCCTTTTCACAATTATCTCTGTTTGCTACCTCTTTGAGGGTAACGTTTTAGGTTTTGCTTTCCTTTGGTTCTCATGTATACTGGGCGTCTCTGCTTTGCTTGATATTTTGGTTTCATTTGACAGAGAATTTAACATCAAACTTTCCATGGGACTACTGGTTGCAGTCATCAGTTTAGGCGGCATACTTGTTAATGTGTACGTGTTTTCGGTTCCCGCCAACTTTTACGTCCGAATCTTTTCAGTAATTATGCTTGTACTGACAAATGCACCCTTGTTGGTTGCTGTAGCTGCTTATGCATTGGACAAAAAAGAATTATCCAAGAAACTCATAGACAAATTCACTCTACGAGGACACTAACCTCTCAGAATCCCCCTTCAGCCCCAACATTTTTTGCGTATCTACCCAGTTTTTTCTTTTCCAAACCAAATACGCAACAAACAAAACCACAGCAACGACAACAACAGCAATTAACACGTAATGCAGCACACCAGCAACTGCAGTCCAGTTCTGCCCCAAATAGTAACCCACGTAAATAAGCAAACTATTCCATAACAAGCAACCTGCAGCAGTATAAATCAGAAACTTAGGCATGGACATTTTCACCGCGCCTGCAGGAAAAGAAATCAAAGTCCTTACACCCGGCACTAAGCGACCTATGAAAACCATTATTGACCCCCGTTTATTGAACCAGCACGCAGCAGTTTCAAGTTGACTGGGGGAGAAGATAGTTTTGCCAAGGAGTTTGTATTTCAAAAGAAGATGCACACCCTTAAGCCCAATGTAGTAATCAATCAGTGAACCTACAACGCCAGCTATAGTGGATACCAGCACTGTTAATAAGAAACCAAGCTGACCTGTGGACACAAGACAGCCTGCAAAGGGAAGAATAACTTCGCTGGGAATAGGCAAACTGCTGGATTCAAGAAGCATCAAAACAAAAACACCCACGTATCCCCATGAGCCAATGGTTGCGGTAACGTTGTGGGTGAATGAAAAGATGGCGCCAATTACAGGCTCACTTGTTAAAGGGGTACCTTCAACCAGAACGTCTTGAACAATTTCAAACAGCATGTAGGTAGCAAGAGCCAAAGCTAAAACAGTGATAATTATGAGTGGAGCTTTTCGCCGTTTGTTTGGTATGGGAGTTACCACGTACCTCATGAGAATGTGGCATTTTTAGTTTAAAGCCCTTTTGTATAACCCCAAAAAAGTTAAACGAAAAAAAGTTGAGATGTCTATAGCACGGTTGGAGGTTTTTTTCTTGAGCGTTAATTTGGGATTCAACAAAACAATGCAGCTATTGGTGTTTAATAAAGCGAAAATAAAACGTTTTATTTAAAAAATTAAATAGGAAAATAAATTTTTTTATTCAAAACATTTTTCTTACTTGACACCTTAAAATTAGGGAAAGGGAACAGGATGGCTAAAGTCAGAAGTTCTGGGCTGGATTTTGTAGGTAACATAAACTGGGGTACACACATGTGCCAATTTTTCAAAAGCCAGCAAGACCTACTTGATGTTGTTGTTCCTTACTTTGTTGATGGCTTAAAAAATAATGAACTCTGTGTTTGGGTAACCAGCGAGTTTTTGACTGCCCAAACAGCAAACAAAGCCATGCAGCAAGCCATACCTAACTATCAAGATTATGTAACGAAGGGACAAATAGAAATCATACCATACACCGACTGGTACCTGAAAGAGGGCAAATTCGAGCTGCAACGTGTCCTTCATGCTTGGGTTGAAAAACACAATAAAGCCATTGTAGCTGGTTATGCTGGATTGAGGGCTACTGGAAACCCGTTTTGGTTAAGTAACAAAAAAGACTGGAAAGATTTCACTGCTTACGAGACAGAAATAAACAAAGTCATAAGCAACTACAAGATGCTTGTTCTCTGCACATACTCAATTGATAAGTGTCAAGCTGACGAAATCATTGACGTTGTAACAAACCATGAGTTTAGTATGATTAAACGGGAGGGCAAATGGACACTTATCCAGAGCATAGTGCAAAAAAAGACTGCGGATGCTCTGATAAAAACGGAGAAAAAATTCCGTGAACTCTACTCGTCCATGACTGAGGGTGTTGCATTCCACGAAATAATATCTGACGCCCAAAACATGCCTGCGGACTATAGAATAGTTGATGTTAATCCTTCTTTTGAAAAAATCACTGGATTATGCAAAGAAGATGCTGTAGGAAAAATAGCCTCGGAACTTTACGGTACAGAAACCCCGCTGTACCTTGACGTTTACGCTAAAGTAGCAGCAACAGGAAAACCCAGAACCTTTGAAACCTATTTCCCACCAATGGATAGATACTTTAGTATATCATGCATTTCCACAGCCACAGGAAAATTCACAACCGTCTTTCATGACATAACTGAACGGAAAAAAGCGGAGGAAGCATTAAACCAAGCAAAAACTGATTGGGAACGAACCTTTGACAGCGTACCCGACCTAATTGCCATACTTGACAATAATCATCACATTGTACGTGCAAACAAAGCCATGACAAACGCGCTTAAACTTCCTGCAGAAAAATGTATCGGCTTAAACTGCTATGACCACGTTCACGGAACAAGCTGTCCACCGGATTTTTGTCCTCACTCAAAAACCATACAGGATGGCGAAGAGCACATTGCAGAAGTGCATGAGGAAAGGTTAGGTGGAGATTTTTTGGTGAGCACCACGCCGCTGTTTGATGAGCAAGGTTTCATGGTGGGTTCGGTACATGTTGCCCGAAACATTACTGAACGCAAAAAAGCCGAAAAGGACATGGCAAAAATTCAGATTCAACTTAAAGAAAACGCTTCTCAACTGGAGGAGTACGCTAACAAGATGGAGCAGTTGGCTGAGCAGCGGGCACATCAGCTAAAGGCGTCTGAGCGTATGGCGGCTATTGGACAAACAGCCAGCATGGTTGGACATGATATTCGTAACCCACTTCAGGCAATCATCGGCGATGTATATCTGGTTAAAGAGGAACTACAAGACCTCTCTGAATCAGAAAGCAAACAAGTCATCCGAGAAAGCATAACGGCAATTGAGGAAAACATTTTCTACATTAACAAGATAGTCAGTGACCTGCAGGATTACACAAGACCTCTTAAACCAGTTGTTGAAGAAATCAACGTGAAACAGTTAATCCAAAACATTCTCTCAATGATTAAAATTCCTAAAAATATACAAACCAACCTACAAGTAGAAAACAAACTGACGTTAAATTCGGACCCAGCATATCTAAAACGTGCATTAACAAATCTGATAATAAACGCGATACAAGCAATGCCCAAC